>CACEJE010000004.1 GCA_902559815.1 uncultured Thiothrix sp. | reverse complement strand
TGATATAAGCATAAAATTGTTTGATTCTGTATAACCAATTAATGTCATAGTTATATTCATAGGGCCACATGTTGTATCTCCACCAATTACTGAGACATTTAAACCCTTAAAAATTCTGTCATACCCTTTTATAAATTGTTTAATATATTCCTCATTCTTATCTTGTATTGTGAGGTTAATAAGTGCAAATGCAGGCTTAGCTCCCATTGCTGACAAATCACTAATATTTGACGCTGCACTAATATAACCAAGCTCATACGGGCTTATATTGGATCTAAAATGTGTATTTTCCACCATTGTGTCAGTTGTAATTACCATATTAGAAGCCTGCTGTGGAAATATTACACTTGCATCTTCACCAATAGGAACAATGATTTCTTCTCTAAAATTAATATTTTTAGATACAAGATCTATGATTTTTTCTTCATTTATTTTCATAATAATTACTTTCTAAAAAATCTTCAAAAAAGGCATTCACCATTTTATAACTATCTTGCGCTCCAAATTTTGAAGCAAGCTTTAAAGATTCTGAAATTAAAATATTTTTTGGTATATTTGTGTTGTTAAGCTCAAAAATAAAACATCTTAAAATACTTAACTCAATAGGATTTATTTTCTTTTTTTCAATTTTAGATACTTTTGAAATGATATCGTCAACTGTAGAAATATTATTAATGACACCATTTACAATTAAGTTAAAATGATCTTCACTCGCTTTAACATAATTTTCATCAGATTTAAAAATTAATATAAGGTCACTTATATCACAATTATTAATAGACCACGAATATACAGCTTGAAATGCTAATCTGCGAGACCATATATTGCGATTATTATTTCGCATAGAATTCGTTATATTCATTTTATATTTTTTTAATAGAATCTATCATTGAAATTGCTGCTTTTGCAACATTGTAACCAATATTATAATTATCCTTATTATCAAAATTTATTTGAGATCTTTCTACAGCTTGAGATTTATTATATGCAGTTATAACACCAAACATTATTGGTATGTGGCTTTGCAGATTTAAAATTGATAATGAGTTTGCACAAGCACCAGATATATATTCAAAATGTGCTGTCTCGCCTTTTATGACACAGCCAAGTGTTATTATAAAATCCAGCTGTTTAATTTTTAAATCTTTTATTTGTATCTCTTTTGCCATGTATGCTAATTCAAATGCTCCTGGTACATAAATTTTTTTTTCATTAATATTAATTTGATTATTTTCATCAAAGCATTTTTTTACACCGAGATAAAGATTTTCAACAACATCAATGTTGAATTCTGATAAAATTATTGCTGCATTTATATTTTTCATAACTACTTTGTAATATACTCTTCTATTTCAAGGCCGTAACCACCTAGACCATAAAATGTTTTCGGCGAACTTAAAAGCTTCATTTTAGATACACCTAGGTCTGACAAAATTTGACCACCAACACCCAAGGTTCTTCTATCAAAATCCTGAGATAAATCCTCATTTTTTTTATTATTTATTTTCTCTATATCTTTAATTATAGCATCAACTGACTCATTCCATCTCAATATAAGAACTACCCCGTTACCTTCTTTATTTATTCTTTGTATAGCATTTTTTAAAGGCCACCCAGAATGATGCGAGGAATGCAGTATATCTTTAATTGTATTTTGAATATGTACCCTTACAAATGTAGACTCATTAGCTTTTATCTTGCCTTTTACTAATGCAACATGCATCGTATTTGAAAGCATATCTTCATATGAAACCAGGTTAAATTCACCATATTCAGTATTAATTAATGATTCACTTTTTCTTATAACTGTTTTTTCGTGTTTTGTTCTATATCTTATTAGATCTTCAATAGTGCCAATCTTAATATTATGGTTTTTAGCAATGTCCATTAATTCTGGCAATCTAGCCATTGTTCCGTCGTCGCTCATAATTTCAACTATAACTGCAGCTGGCTCAAATCCAGCTAACCTTGCCAAATCGCAACCTGCTTCAGTATGACCAGCTCTTGTCAAAACACCTCCTGGCTGAGACATTAATGGAAAAATATGACCGGGTCTGGAAATATCATTTTCGCTCGCATCCGGCATTACTGCAGTTCTAATAGTATGAGCTCTATCGTAAGCTGAAATTCCTGTAGTAACTCCTTCAGATGCTTCTATTGAAATTGTGAAATTAGTCTCGTGTTTTGAATCAGTATCATTTTTCATTAGAGGTAAATTAAGTTGTTTACATCTCTCTCTAGTTAATGTTAAACATATTAAACCTCTAGCATATTTACTCATAAAATTAATATCCTCTGGAGTTACTTTACTAGCAGCCATAATGAAATCGCCTTCGTTTTCCCTGCTTTCATCATCAACAATTAGGACCATTTTTCCATTTTTTAGGTCTTTAATAATATCTTCAGTTTTATGTAGCATTCTTATCTCTTATTTGTTATCAGTGATTAATTTTTCTATATACAAAGCAATTTTATCAATTTCTACATTTACTACTGTTCCAATTTTATAATTTTTTATTATAGTATTATTCCAAGTGTGAGGTATTATATTTACATAAAAACAATCTTTATCTTCGCTGTTAACTGTTAAACTAACACCATCAATGCAAATAGATCCTTTCTTAACAATATATTTTGAATAATAATCATTTTCTAACTTAACACCAACCTTATAAGAACGTGAATCAGGCTTAATATCTATAATTTGAGCAATACAATCAACGTGTCCACTTACAAGATGGCCACCAAGTTTATCATTTAATGTTAAAGAGGTCTCTATATTTACCTCATAACCAGAACAAAGTTGTGTTAGATTTGTAACATCGAGTGTTTCATTTGAAATATCCACACAAAATGAAGAGTCTTTAATATTGTAAACAGTTAAACAGACTCCGTTAATTGATAAGCTTTCACCTTCCGAAAGAAATGAAACAAATTTTTTATCGGTAGACAGAACAGCCTGAATATCACCATGGTGACTATTAATTTCTTGGACAACACCAATTTTTTTTATTAAACCAGTAAACATTTTTTTCTCAAAATTTATATTTTATTCTAACATCATTTCCAAAGATCTTAACAGATTCTAATTGAATAACTTTATTATTATATAGTTTGTCATTTAAATTGTGAGATTTTAGTCCTTTATCACCAATTATAATGGGTGCTTTATAAATAATAAATTCGTCAAGAAGATTTTTCTTTATTAAAGACGTTAATAAAAGTGAACCGGGCTCAATTAATAAATTATTAATTTCGTATTTGAGTGCTAATATTTTAAAAATACTGTTAAGATTTAGACCATTTTTATCCTTTTTAACTTTAATATAATCGATATTCTTTTTTTCATTAGTTGATGATGATAAAGAGTTAAATATAATTTTTTTATCAGGGCCTTTAAAAAAGTTATACTTTCTTATATCTAATTCCAAATTAGTATCAAGAACTATACGTATAGGATTATTAATTTTTCCATTAAATGATAATTCCTTAGAATTTAATCTTACTGTTAAATATGGGTTATCTTTTTTTACAGTATTTGAGCCAACCAAGATTGCGCAAGTTGAAGCCCGCAATTTTTGAACATCTTTTCTTGAAAGCGAATTACTAATCCAAGAATTTTTATTGCCGGAAATTCTAAAATCTGCACTTACAGCTTGCTTTGCTGTTACATATGGTAATTTTTTTTCAATTCTTTTAATATAACCCTTGTTAATTAATTTTGCTTCATCTTTACATACGCCTACTTCTACGTTTATTCCATTTTTTTTTAAAAGTTTTACACCTTTTCCTTTTACTATAGGATTTGGATCAAGCATAGCAATAATAACTTTTTTAATGCCTGATTCTATAATTGCTTCTGTGCAAGGTCCGGTTCTGCCTTGGTGGCAGCAAGGCTCCAAGCTAATATACATTGTCATATTTTTATTGATTTTATTTTTTAAATTTCTGAGAGCATTAATTTCAGCATGTCCTGAGCCCGGTTTTTTATGAAAACCTCTTGCAATAATTTTTTCTTTTTCTGTTATAACACAGCCTACTGATGGATTAGGCGAAGCAGTATAAATACCTTTTTTTGCTATTTCTATAGCTTCCCTCATAAAAAATTTTTTTGAACTCATTTTTTTTTGTTAATAGATGTTTCATCATCAATTAATTTAAGTTGGGTTTTAATCATTTCAGGCGTTAAATCTTTTTCTATAATTTTAATTATATCTTGAAATGCTTGTAAGTCTTCAAAACTGTGATAAACAGAAGCAAATCTTATATACGCAACTTGATCAATTTCTCTTAGTTCTTGCATCACTAATATACCTATTTGAGATGATATAATTTCTTTTTCGGCTAGTGATTTAAGTTTATTTTTTATATTTTGAATTGCTTGGTCTATTGCATTTTTATCAACAGACCTTTTGTTAAGCGCCCTAATAATCCCTCTTTCAACTTTTTGTTCAGAAAAATCTTCCCTGGAGTTGTCTTTTTTAACTACCCTAGGAAGATTTAAATCTGCAGTTTCCATTGTTGACCATCGGTTTTGGCATCTTGGACACTCTCTTCTTCTTTTTACTTGAGTGTTATCGACAGTTAGCCTTGAATCAATTACCTTGGTGTCTTCAAAATTACAAAATGGGCAATGCATTCAAAGGCTCAGGTTTAAGCAGCTGAAGCAGCATTCAAAGCTAATGATTTTGCATACACTGGATATTTTCTGCATAATTCAACAACTTTTTGCTTAACATTATTAATAACCTCTTCGTTATCAAGATTTTCAATAACATCGCACATCCAATTTGTTAACTCTATGCACTCTGCTTCTTTGAAACCTCTTGTAGTTGGAGCTGGTGTACCAACTCTTATACCGCTAGTAACAAAAGGTGATTGTGGATCATTAGGTACTGAGTTTTTATTAACAGTAATATTAGCTCGACCTAATGCTGCATCTACATCTTTTCCAGTAATACCTTTTTCAATAAAATCTACTAAGAATAAATGATCATCCGTGCCACCTGAAACAACTTTAAAACCTCTTTTAATAAATTGGTTTGCCATAGCAGAAGCATTTTTTAGAACTTGTTTCTGATATTCTTTAAATTCAGGTTGTAGTGCTTCTTTAAAAGCTACAGCCTTAGCAGCAATAACATGCATTAATGGACCACCTTGTGTGCCAGGAAATACCATTGAATTTATTTTTTTCTCAATCTCTTCATTTGATTTACATATTATAATTCCACCCCTAGGGCCTCTTAAGCTTTTATGTGTTGTTGAAGTAACAATATCAGCATATGGAACTGGGCTTGGATAAACACCACCAGCCACTAAACCAGAAATGTGCGCCATGTCTACAAAGAAATAAGCTCCAATAGAGTCAGCTATATCTCTAAACCTTTGCCAATCTAAAACTCTTGAGTATGCCGAGAAACCAGCGATTATCATTTTTGGTTTATGTTCTTTTGCAAGCTCTTCAACTTGATCATAATCAATTTCACCAGTTTCAGGATTTAAGCCGTATTGAACTGCATTATATATTTTTCCTGAGAAGTTAACTTTCGATCCATGAGTAAGGTGACCACCATGAGCCAAACTCATTCCAAGAATTGTGTCGTGAGGTTCTAGTAGAGCCATAAAAACTGCAGCATTTGCTTGTGATCCAGAATGAGGTTGCACATTTGCATAGTCAGCACTATATAACTCTTTTAAACGATCTATTGCTAACTGCTCAGCAACATCGACATTCTCACATCCGCCATAATATCTTTTACCAGGATAACCTTCTGCATATTTATTGGTTAAAACAGAGCCCTGAGCTTCTATCACCCTTGGGCTTGCATAATTTTCCGAAGCTATAAGTTCAATATGCTCCTCTTGTCTTTTAATTTCATCTTTTATTGCTTTAGATAACTCCGCATCAAAGCTATCAATTGTCATATCTTCATTAAACATTTTAACTCCTCACTCCGTGATATAGAAATTTATGAATACTAAGCGTTATTTTCCGCTAGTGTCTTAATTATGTCAACAATGACGGGACTTGAACCTAGATATGGTACAGATTTTATAGAGATATCTGGATATTTAGCTTTTTCTTGTTCAATTATTTCAGGAATATCCTCAATAACATGTCTTCCTGCTGCCAAAAAATAAGGAAAAACAATGATATTAGAGGGATTTTGATTAGCACATATTTTAAGACCTTCGGGTATTGATGGTTCTGCAATTTCCAAAAAACAGGATTGAACTATATCAAAGCCAGAATCACTTATTAAAATCCTATTGGCTAACTGATGAATCTCAATATTTGAAACTTTTTTTCTGCTCCCATGGGCAATTATAAGTAATGCATTTTTATTTATTTTCAATTATTTACACCTATAATTTCATTTATATTATCTATAGAGTCTACACTTATACCAGGGTCACTAATAGCCAAATATGCGTGCACATTATGGCCATTATCGATAAATCTATACTGCTCCAAGCTCAATTTCTTTTCATTACTTGATACAGAATAACTTTTGTACAAATGCAAGTTTTTAACACTGTAAGCATAAATTCCAATATGCTTATAAATATTTTTTGAAATTTCCGTAATTCTCGAGAAACATACTTTGTTACTTAACACTTCTATTTTAACAGTATTCTGGTCATTAATGCATTTTTTGTTTTTAAGAGGGTAATATAGTGTAGACAAACCGTCATTATTTTTAGATTTTCTTGCAAGATAGTTAATATTATCAAATTTTATTTGAGGCATATCTGCTTGTAAATTAATAATTAACAAGTCATCAGGCCATTTTAATTTTTTAGCTAATTCAGCAATTCTTTCGGTACCATTAATATTTAAATTCGATGTTAAGAAAATATTTTTAGTAAACTTTTTTGCTTCTTTAAATACAACATCACTATCAGTTGCTATAAAAACCTTTTCAGCATCAGATTTTACTGCAGAATTATATACAAGTTCTAACATTGAAGAACCATTAATTAATGATAAGACTTTTCCAGGAAACCTAGATGAATCATATCGTGCAGGTATAACAACATAAAATTTCATGATCTTGTCACTTATTTAAGAAATATTTTTTTAAGTTTTTCATACTCATCAGCATCTAATTCTCTAGCTTCTGATTCAAGCATAACAGGTATCTCATCTTTTATTTTATATGCTAATCTAGCAGGCAAAGATATTAATTCATTTGTATCTTTATTGAAATAAAGCCTACTTTTTGTAACTGGACACACCAAAATATTTAAAATTTTATTACTTATCAATTAGTTACACCTTTATTAAGTTAGATATTCTTTCATTCAACATTATTTTTATGTCATTATCAACAACAATTTTTGTTGGTATATAGAATGCATTTTTTAAATTAAATTTTTTACATTTAACAAAATCTTTCTCAGTCATCAATATTCCTTTATCATCATTAAAAGTTAAATCTTGAATACCTAGCAAATGATGATCTGGGTAAATGTGAGGCAGGACATTTATACCTAAATCTTCTAAATTCTTAATTAAAAAATCAGGATTAGCAATAGCTGTTACCAAATGAATTTGCTTATCATTCAAATCAGTGATATTTATTTCTTTTAGATTGCTGCAAGATATTATTTTAGATATTTCATAATAAAATCCTCTAGAACTTGAGGATTTCAGTTTATTAAAAATAATATTTTCATATTTATTTATAGAGCTCGGTAATTGTCTTAATGGTCCAGCTGGTAACACAAGACTATTGCCATATGGTTTATTTTCCCTAGATATAATTATTTCCAAATCTCTATTTAGCTTAAAATGAGTCAATCCATCATCTGATATCACAATATCTAAATCAAACTTACTAACTAAATACTCATAAGCTAGACGCCTATTCTTACATTTACAAACTATACTTGTTGTTTTTTCCCTTATTAATATAGCTTCATCACCGACATTCTCAGCTAGAGAAGTTCCATTTACAATTTCAAGATCATAAGGTCTGTTTGTTTTATACCCACCAGAAATTACACCAACATTATATTTTCTAGATGAAAAATAGTTACATAACCATATTACAATTGATGTTTTCCCGGTACCTCCAACAGTTAAGTTACCAACTACTACAACCGGTACACTATTAGTTTTATTATTCGTCTGTAAATATTTCTTTAAACTATATATTATTAAATAAACTAACGTTAATGGTAATAATAAAATATTTAATATATATATATCATCTAACGAATAAAGATATAATTTTTTTAAAATTGGAAGTTTTGATTTTTTAAACACTATTTAAATACTTGTGAGTTATAAAGTTTATAATAATAATTTTTCTTTTTCATTAATAAGATATGATTTCCAGATTCAATAATTTCTCCATTATTCATAACTAAAATATTATTTGCTTTTTCAACTGTAGATAATCTGTGTGCAATGATTATAGTCGTTTTTCCTTTTTTTAAATCATCTAACGCCAACTGAATAAATTTTTCTGATACTGAGTCCAAGGATGATGTTGCTTCATCAAATATCAAAATATGAGAATTTTTCAAGAATGCTCTGGCAATTGCTAATCGTTGTCGCTGCCCTCCAGATAGTAATACTCCATTTTCACCTATTGTAGTATTTATTCCATCAGGCATTTCGTTTACAAAATCATAAGAATATGATTTTTCTAGAGCATCTTTTATATCAGCTTCACTGATATTTTTTGAGCCATAACATATGTTATTTTTAATTGAGTCGTTAAATAAAATTGTGTCTTGACCGACATAACTTATGTTTTCGCGAAGTATATCAAGTTTTAAATCACAAATGTTAGTGTTGTCTATCAATATTGATCCAGAAATTGGATTATATAATCTTGGTATTAAATTTACTAATGTAGATTTACCGCAACCAGATTTTCCAACTATTGCAACAAATTCTCCTGTTTTAATTTCAACATTTATATTGCTCAAAACTGATGACTCTGATGCTTCATATTGGAAACATACATCTTTGAAAACTATATTATTATTTATATTTATTTTATCCAATTTTCCATTATCATTTTCTGAGGCTTCATCTATAAGTTCAAAAACATTTTCTCCTGCAGCAATGCCTTGCTGTAATCTTGCATTAATACTTGCTAATCCCCTTGCTGGGCCAAGAATCATAAACATTGCAAACATAAATGAAACAAATGAACCTACGGTAATAGTTTCTAAAATAAAATCAAAAGTTGATAACAAGATTATCCCAGATAATGATGAACCTACTATCAACATAATCACTGCACTATTTATGCCTTCTGTAAAAGCTAGGCTCATATGACTAATTTTGTTTTTTTCATTTGTGAGTTTAAATCTATCACTTTCTTTTGTGTAACCTTTAAAAATTTTAACAATTTTATTGCCTTGTATAATTTCTTGGGCAACGTGTATTATGCTACCTACGGAGTTTTGAGCATCATGTGTAAGCTTTCTAAACTTTTTGTTTAATGTGCTTACCAATATTATTATAAATGGTGCGGCTGTTATAAAAAACAATGTTAGCTGCCAGCTTAAATAAAACATCCATAAAAGTAACCCAATTATAGTTATTGTGTCTCTAATTAGGATAATTAAGCTTCTTGCGGCAACTGATGATAGTAGTTCAACATTGTGCGAGATTCTTGACATCAGATCACCTGATGAAGATTTATCGTAGAAAGCTATTGGTAAAGCTAATAACTTTTGAAACATCATCTCTCTTAATCTGTATACTAAAGATCTTCCTACTTTTGCCATATAGTATATTGTCAAAAATATCCCAATGGATCTTATAAAAAATATGGAAAATAATCCTAATGGAAGCAAGCTTATGATTTCTTGGTCTCTTTCTATAAAACCACCATCAAGAATTGGCTTCATAATAGCTGATAATGCAGGGTCACTTAAAGCTGTAATTATCATTCCAATTATAGCTATTGTAAGTGGCGTTGAGTTATTTTTTAATGCAATACTTACTAATCTTTTATAGATATCCCAGCCATTTTTTTTATTATTTTGTCGCAATTTCTTATATACTTCCATTAATAGTAATAAAGGGTATATTTTACAGAAATGATTAAAAATGTAATCAAAAGATTATTCCCAAAGTTAGATGCCGTAAAAGAAGAAAAGATTTTGAAAATATTTGGCCCTGCTGTTTTACAGCCAAATTTGTGGCATATTAACAAAAAATCAGTATCTAGAGGTTTTGCTATTGGTGCATTTTGTGCTTTTATTCCATTACCCGGACAAATGATATTAGCAGCTTTTCTAGCGCTAACCTTTGCCGCAAATCTTCCAATTGCAATAATTTTAACCTGGATAACAAATCCTCTAACATATACACCAATATTCTTCTTTGCTTACAAAATTGGAAGTTTTTTTATTACAACAAATGTAACTCCTGAAATAACTGATGATGAATTAAGTTTATTATCAAATATAATGCATATTTGGGAGCCGTTATTTTTAGGTTCAATCATACTTGCATTAATAGGATCAATTATTAGTTATTTATTGATAAGAATTTATTGGAGGTATTATGTGATAAAAATTTGGTCAAAAAGAAAAAAGTAGCTAATCTTTTATTTTGATCAGATCTCCATTTTGTATTGAATATTTTTTGTCTAGTAATACGGCTATATCAAGATCATGTGTAGCCATTATCAATGATGATTGATTATAATTAACAAGATCCTTTAATAAAGAAAAAATATTATTAGCGTTTACTTTATCTAAATTTCCAGTCGGTTCATCTGCAAATATAATTTTTGGTTTATGCACTACAGCTCTAGCTATAGCTACCCTTTGGCGTTCACCACCAGATAATTTATCTATTTGGTAATTTTTTCTTTCAGAAAGACCAACTTGGTCAATAATATCATTAGTTTTACTTTCTATGTCGTCTACATCTTCTCCTTTAATTATAAGAGGTAATGCAATATTTTCTTTTACATTTAATTCTTTAATTAAATGATGAAATTGATATATAAAACCTATTTTATTTAGACGTATGGCGCATAACTCATTTTCAGTTAAGGATGTAATTAAACTATCATCTAATAAAATTTCTCCAGAATCTGCCTTTTCTAGAGATGATAAAACGTGGAGCAAAGTACTTTTTCCACTTCCTGATGATCCTATTATACTAACTGTTTCACCCTTAGATATGTTAAAATTTATATCATCTAAAATACAAATTGATTCATTTCCTTCTACAAATATTTTTTTAAGATTTTTACAAACAAGCATTTTAATTACCCTTAAGCACTTCTGCTGGTTTAGTCCTAGATGCATTAATAGATGGATATAATGTGGCTAATAAAGAAAAAATGAATGAAGTTAATGAGATAAATATAATATCAAGAATTCTTATCTCTGCCGGGACTTTACTTATCATGTATATATCTGAATCTAAAATACTGTAACCCAATATATACTCAATAAATTGCACAATATAATCTAGGTTATAACAGAATAAACATCCTAAGATTATTCCAAGGACAATACCAATAATACCAAGAAAACATCCTTGAATAATAAATATTGACATAATTTTGTTTGAGCTCATTCCAATTGTTTTTAAAATAGCAATATCAGATTTTTTTTCTGAAACAACCATAAATAAAGAAGAAATTATATTAAATGTAGCAACTAAAACTATTAACAACATTAAAAGCATTAGCATTGTTTTTTCCATTTGTAATGCTTTAAAGAAATTTTTGTTCATCATTGTCCAATCAATAACAATGTACTCAGGGCTAATTTCGTTCCTTATTATTGATGACATACCTGGCGATTTGAATAAATCAAATAATTTTAATCTTAAGCCTGAAACATAATTATCCATTTCGTATAATTTCTGAGCTTCTTCAATATCTATAAAAACAAGATCTTTATCGTACTGATGCATCCCAAATTCAAAAATAGATGAGACCTCAAATCTTTTAAATCTCGGAACAATACCAATCAAAGTCGAGTTTGCGCGAGGTATAATTAAAGTTAATTTATCACCTATATTTAAATTCATTTTTTTTGCAAGATCAGAACCTATTGAAATTTGATATGGATTATTTCCTATTTTGCTTAAATCTCCTTGTATTATATTATTTGATAAACTCGTCACTTCTTTTTCATATTCAGGTATAATTCCTTTTAATTGAATTCCATGAACGTTTCCACCATAACTGATCATTGCTTGGCCTTCTACGTATGGTGCAGAAGCAGCTACAAAATTGTTTCTATCAATTTTAAATTTTAACTTATCCCAATCTTTAAGCTCATAATTATTCTGAGTAACGATAACATGCGAAACCATGCTTAGAATTTTATTTCGCATTTCGCTATGAAAACCATTCATAATTGACATGACTATTATAATAGCGGCTATACCAAGCGATATACCTATTACTGAAGACTTTGAAATTATAGAGGTAAAACGACTATTTTTTTTAGACTTTAAATATTTGTAAGCAAGATATGGTGTTATATATTTCATTTTTTACTTGTCACTATTGAGTCAATTTTTAATAAAACATAATTAGATGATTCTAAAACTATAGGTAATGAAGTTCCTATGTAATCACCAGGAGAAGCTGCAGCTTTTTTTTCCTTTGAAATTCTTGCCTCTATAATCACTTCGTTAGTAGATGACAGTGTTTGGTTGTTAATCATATACATTGTATTATCAAGTTTAACATTATAATTTCTTTTTTGTTTTTTTACATCAAAAATGTTGATAGCTAATGGCACTCTCATACCACTAGATCTCCTAGCATAAACAAATAGTATTTCATTACCAGTTATTTTGTCTAATAAAGAATCATGGATCTGTATTGTTATATTAATAACTGGCTCTTTACTTTGAAAAAAATGTGATATTTTATATCTCATCAATTCACTTGAATATGAATAAATTGATACTGATATAATAGGCACAAAAAACAATAAAAATAAAATAATTTTCTTATTACTAATTTTATTCTCTTGAATAAAATCTTCTTCATTATTATTTTTTGTATAAATAATATTTTCCTTATGAATCTTTTTTTTAAAACCAAATTTCCAAAATAAAAAAATTAAACATATTGCTAAAATTATAAAAGGACCATACCAAAGAAAAATTGTGGACTTTTTGACAGGCGGATTATATAAAACATAGTCAGTATATCTATCTGACATAAATTTGTATATTTCGTCACTGGATTTACCATTTTTTATTAACTCTTTAACTTTTGACCTGAGGTCTTTAGCTAGACTTGAGTCTGATTCTGCAAGTGATTGATTTTGACAAACCAAACACCTTAAGCTTTCAATAATCTCATTATATTTTTTTGTTTCGAATGCGTGCAGGTTATTTGAAAAAATAAGTAGCACAATATAATATAAAATTAATTTTTTCATTTTTTCATTAATGGTAATATAATTTTATTATAAAAACTTTGGTCTATTGGACCAACATGCTTATAAATTATTACTCCATCTTCATTAATTATAAATGTCTCTGGTGCGCCGTATACACCATAGTCAATTGCAATATTTCCATTTACATCAACTATAACATTTTTATATGGGTTTCCTCTTTCCTTAAGCCAATTTATTGCAGAGTTTTTTTCATCCTTATAGTTTAATCCAAAAATATCAATTTCATTATTTTTATATATATTCATTAAATGATTATGTTCTAATGAACATCCATAACACCAACTCGCCCAAACATTAAGAATATAAAATTTTCCCAACAATTCTTTATTTGTAATATCTTCCCCTGAAATTAAATCAGTTGATTTAAAGTCTGGTACTGTTTTTCCAATAAGTGGAGAAGGAATTAACGTTGGATCTTTATCTAAACCTGTATATAAAAAATAAATAATACCCAAAAAAAGTACAATTGATAATGTTGGTAACCTAAAGTTCATTTTAATTTTTTTTAAAAAGATTTAAGTTGCCAAATATACCAAAAAAACCACCCAATATCATTAATATAGCACCGAGCCACAGAAACTGAATAAATGGCTTGTAATATATACGAACAACCCACGAATTATCGTTTACTTTTTCTCCAAGTGCGACATAAATATCTCTTGTTAATGTTGAATGAATTGCTGCTTCAGTCATAATATTTTTTTGAACATTATATATTCTCTTTTCAGGAAAAAAAGATATAAGATAATCTTTATTGTCATATAAATCAAAAATTCCCACTTTTGAAGTATAATTTTTTGAAACTTTATTTTTTACATCATTAAATGCAATTTGAAATTCTTGAATTGCTATATTTGCACCCTTTTTCATAATTACCTCATGTTGAGATGAATAATAATTGCTTATAGTAATCCCAATAATCAATACACCTATTCCAATATGTGAAATTAAATTTGCAGATAAAATTCTTGTTTGAGAAAGCTTATATAATGAGGATAAAATAGTAAATATTGCTATAACGATAGCTAAAAAAACAATAAAATTTTCTACATCAACATAAAAATGTAAAAAGAAATATGTAATTATCAATGAAAACATAAAAAATAACCCTAGTTTTTTTATCAAATGATTATAATTAGTTTTTTTCCAAGCGCTAAATATTGCTGGCGACATCAAAAATACTATTGGCAGCGTTAACGCTGAAAAAATAAAATTAAAATATGGGGCGCCAACTGATATTTTTCCAAGGTCCAATGTACTTGAAATTAACGGATATAATGTTCCTAGTAAAATTGCAAATGTTGTTACTGTTAAAAATAAGTTATTTATTAATAATATAAATTCTTTAGAAGAAATATTATAATTACTATAAGTTATTAACTTGGAGGATTTAACAAAATATAGTAACAGTGATAAGCCGATAACTATTGTCAAAAAAACTAATATGTATAGCCCTCTTTCTGGATCATTTGCAAAAGCATGGACTGAAACAAGAATTCCTGATCTTACTAAAAATGTTCCAAGTAAACTTAAAGAAAAAGTTAAAATAGATAATAAAATCGTCCAACTTATAAATATGCCTCTTTTTTCAGATACAATTATTGAATGCAATAAAGCAGTAATAGCGAGCCAAGGCATGAAAGATGCATTTTCTACTGGGTCCCAAAACCACCATCCTCCCCAACCAAGTTCATGGTAAGCCCACCAACTTCCAAGTGATATACCAATAGTTAAGAACATCCAAGAAGCCATAACCCATTTTCTTAGCCACGATAACCACTCTGATTTAATATTTTCGTTTATCAAAATAGCTACAGCAAAGGCAAATGGAACACTTGTTCCCACATAACCAAAGTATAACATTGGAGGATGAATTATTAGCCCAGGATCTTGCAAAAGAGGATTTAGATCATTTCCATTTAAAGGTATTGGGAAAATTCTATCAAAAGGATTTGATGTTAATAGAATGAAGAGCAAGAAAAAAAGTATCAAAATACCCATAATTGCAAGCATATCCACAATTATTTTTTTTGGAATATGTTTTGAAAATAAAGCAATTGAAAAGCACCAAAATGCAAGAACAAGAACCCATAACAAAATAGATCCCTCATGCGCTCCCCATACAGCAGAAAATTTATATATATTTTCTAAAGTAAGGTTTGAGTTGGTTGCTACATATCTTAAAGAAAAATTATCAGTTAAAAAAGCATATGATAATAATAAAAATGAAGATAATAAAGATATTAATATTATCAAAGATATATTTTTACTAAAATGAAAACAGTTATCTATATTTATAACTTTCTTTAAAAAAATAAATGAAAATAAACATAGAGATAATGCTGCTGATACACAAAGTAATATATTTCCAATTTCCGTTATCATTTGTTAAACATCTCTTTGTTTTTTTCTTTCATCATATCAGCAACTTCTGGAGGCATATAATTTTCATCATGTTTTGCTAGAACTTCTTCTGCTAGAAAAATTTTTTTACTTATTAATTTTCCTGTCATTACAACTCCTTGCCCTTCTCCAAACAAGTCTGGAAGTATCCCAGTATAAGTAACATTAAGCTCCTGCTCTAAATCATGAACTGTAAAATTAACTTTTAAGCTATTATTTATTTTTTTAACTGAGTTAACTTTTACCATTCCACCTACTCTTATATTAGAATCAATTGGTGCCTCACTATTATAGACTTGTGTGGGTGTATAAAAATAAATCATATTTTGGCTTAGAGCATAAATTAGTATTGAACTAAAACTCGTTATAGCAAAAAAGAATACTAATATTTTAATAATACGTTTTTTATTTGTCTTTGTTATTTTCATTCTTTTTTTTCTTAACTTCCCTATTTAAGATAAAATGTGGGATATAAAAACCAATTACTAATACTATTACAGAAAATACATATGCTGTATAAACAAAGGCTGTATGTTTTCCCATGCTCAGAAACTCAATCATTAAGATAGTTCTCCATCCATTTAGTATTTTTTTCTCTTTGAAATATTCCTAATCTTACTCTTTTTATTAAAACTGTTACAAAATACAAGTTAAAAACTAGTAACATATATAAAAGTGGCATTAGCATTGTAATGTGGGCCGATGGTTTTTCAAATTTTGTAACTGTTGGGCCTTGATGCAATGTATTCCACCATTCTACAGAATAATGAATTATAGGGATATTAATTAAGCCTACTATTGCTAGTAGCGCTGCTATTTTTGCCCCTTGTCTTTTATCAGTGAAGGATGAATAAATAACTATTATCCCAATATACAAGAATAAGAGTATTAATTCAGAGGTTAATCTTGCGTCCCATACCCAATAGGTTCCCCAAGTAGGCTTACCCCATATCATGCCGGTTACAAGAGCTATTAGGGTAAAATAAGCACCAATAGATGCACTTTGAATACTAATAATTTCCATAATTTTTATTTTCCAAACTAATGCTATAAACCCAGTAACAGCCATAACTATATAAACTTGTAAAGAAAGCCAAGCAGCTGGCACGTGTACATATATAATTCGATAACTATCTCCTTGCAGATAATCCTTCGGAGCTATATATAGTCCCCAAAAGATACCAACTATAAACAAAGAAAAAGTTATAAAAGAAAGAATTTTAGAAACATTTTTAGTATGTTTATAAAAATATTTTAAATTTGCTATTTTTGAAATATTCATAATTAATTATTTATACTAATTCTCAAAGTGTATTTAAGTAAATATGGCATAGTGGGTAGTATTAATAGTAAAATTGATAGCAAAACATAGATTTGCAGATCATATGGCAAACCATTGGATACAGATTCAATAGCGCTAGCAGAAAATATTAATACAGGAATATAAAAGGGAACAGTTATAATAGGGCCTAATATATTATTCTTTGAAATACCCATTGTTAATGCAGACCCAAATATACCTATAGATACTAAAACAGGTGTTCCAAGGAGTAATGTTAAGAAAATAGTTGTTAATGTATGTAATGATATATTAAACATAATTGATACAATAGGAATAAAAATGATAATTGGAAAAATTGTAAAAAACCAGCATATAATAATTTTTAAAAATAAAATAAATTCTATCGATTTTTCAGACGTTAAATACATTTCGATTATCCCATTATTATAATCATCTTTAAAAAAATTTGACGAACTAAGTAAACTAGTAAAAATTATTGTTATCCAGATTATCCCAGGGATAATTTTTGCTATAAGTGACTTGTTAGGGCCGATAACAAGAGGAAAAATAGATATTACTAAGAAAAAGAAAATTAATGGTAAAAAGATATAATTCAAGTTTCTAAAATACGTATAAATTTCTTTTTTGAAAATTATGCTATTCATTAATATTAATCCCTTTCATATTTAAATATTTTGATTTTTCAAAATAATTTGAAAAATCAATATGTGTCGATGTAACAATTAAACCACCATTAGTTATATGATCTAAAAATAGTTTTATTAAATTATTTTTACTATCTTCATCTAAAAAACTCAGTGGCTCATCAAGTACCCATATTTTTTTATTCGTGAATAATAATCTTGATAAAGCAACTTTCTTTTTGTTTCCCTGTGAAAGCTCTGAAACTAAATAATTTTTATATTTACTTATGTCAAAAAATTTTAAAAATTTATTGGGATTACTAATAAATTCATCTTTGTTACTTAAGTCAAACTTATTCAAATATTCTAAATTTTCATAGGTAGTGAGATTTTCAGAAAGACTATCATTGTGACCAATATAAACCAAATTTTCTAGAAAATTACATTCTGGATTATTTATATTTACATTATTAATTTTTATACAGCCATTTTCTAGGTGTTGTATTCCACATAAAGATCTAATTAAAGTGGTTTTACCACATCCGTTTGGACCCATAATAAACAAAATTTCACCATTTGATAAATTAAAGCTTATATTGTCAAAAATTAGATTGTCGCCTCTCAGACAAGTCGCATTATCTACTAAAATATCTATGTTTTTCAATTGAAATCCCTGTGAAATTTATGTATATGCATAATAACACACGAAATAATCTATATAAATTCTACAATAAATACATTTTTTAAAATAATAATGTAGAATAATTATCCTAAATTAAGAAAATAATGAAAATTTCATCTTTTAAACATAAAATTAATTCTTATTTTAATAATAATGAATCAAAATTATTTGATGGGCTTGTAAATTCATCAGATTCACTATTCCTATCTTTAAAGAATACTAATAAAATCATAATTGCAGAAAATAACGAAGATGCAGAGAGAATCAGGAAGGAAATATTATTATCTGTTGGCCTAAATAATGAGCAAAAATTAATTTTTATTCCTGGCACTGAAGAATTGCCTTATGATATGGTTGATAGTGACAAATACTTAAGTTCAAAAAAAAATCTAGCCTTAATAAAATATATTAAATCCAATGAAGAATTTTTAACTATAATAACAACAGTTAAAAATCTGCAAAAAAAGATTATTCCATTGGATATACTTAAAGAATATACGATAGAATTAATTGTAAACGATACTATTGATATAAAGAAATTTAAAACAAAACTAACTTGTATTGGGTATATAAACAACCCTCAAGTAAATTTTATCGGAGAATTTTCAATAAGAGGATCAATAATTGATATATTTCCAGGCGGATACGAGTCACCAATTCGAATAGATCTAGATGATATCAAAATTGATACAATCAAAAAATTTGATACGGACACTCAAATTACATATTCCGAAAATATACAAGATAAAATTTATATAGTTCCAATAAATAATATTATAGTTAATGAAAAAAATATTATAAATTTTAGAAAAAGATTTCGGGAAATATTTGAAGGTAACCCAAATAATAATGAAATATATACATCTTTTAGTAATAATATAGTTCCCCAAGGTTTTAATAATTTCTTTCCCCTTCTCTATGAAAACGTGGGTGAGTTTCTTGATTATTTTGATAATATAAATGATATTTATATCTTTAGTTCTTTTAATGAAATTATTGATTCTAATACTAGGAAAATTAATGAAAAATTAAATTTCGCACAAGAACACAAAACTACACTGCTAAGTCCAGATTATCTATATACAGAAAAAAAAGAGTTAATTAAAATTTTAAAAAATAAAAACTTATTTACTATTGAAAAACAAAAAGTTTTAGACAGTCATTCATATAATTATAATATATCTTCTATACCTGATATTTCAATAAAGCCATACCTAGAAAAACCTCTTAGAGAACTAGAATTATTTATAAAAAAATTAAACTACATTATTTTGGTAATTAATGATGACAATAAATTATTAAATATTAAAGATATATTAAAATCTAATAAAATAAACTATAAACATATTAATGATTTTGACCAAATAGACGATGATAATATTTATATAATTAGTGGCTACTTAAAAAATTCTTTTAAAATTAGTGATCTCAAGACAGCTTTTATTAATGATAAAGATATTTTAAAAGATAAAATTAAACAGCAATGTAATAAAAATAGCGTAAAATCTACTTTTTTAATGGATCAGCTCAAAAATTTAGACATTGGATCGCCAGTTGTGCACGATATCCATGGTGTTGGAAGATACAATGGTCTTCAATACCTTGAGACAAATAATATCTCAAATGAGTATCTAACTATACTCTACGACGAAAATGATAAGTTGTATGTACCCGTTTCATCATTACATTTAGTAAATAAATATAATACATCCGAGAATGAAATTGCGCCATTACATAAATTAGGTGGATTTTCTTGGTCTAATGCAAAGAAAAAAGCTACAAAAAAAGCATACGATATCGCTGCTGAGCTCTTAGAAATTAATGCAAAAAGAGCATTAAAAAAAATTAAAAAATATGATGTTAATAATATTGGATATGAAGAATTTTGTAATGATTTTATATACGACGAAACAGAAGATCAGCAGAACGCAATAAATGATGTATTAAAAGACCTACAATCTGAAAAACTCATGGATAGATTAATATGCGGTGACGTAGGTTTTGGTAAAACTGAAATAGCCTTAAGAGCTGCATTTATTTGTGTTTCTAATTATAAGCAAGTTGTTTTGTTGGCGCCAACAACACTCTTGGCTGAACAACATGAAAAGACATTTAAAGAGAGATTTGAAAAATGGCCAATTAATATAAAATGCCTATCAAGATTTAAATCTAAAAAAGACCAAGAAAAAATCATTCAAGAAGTAAATACTGGAGAATGTAATATCCTTATAGGTACTCATAGGGTAATACAGAAAGATATAAAATTTAAATCATTGGGCTTACTTATAATAGATGAAGAGCAAAAGTTTGGCGTAAAACATAAAGAATTTTTAAAAAAAGTAAAAAATGAAGTAAATGTACTAACTTTAACTGCAACACCAATACCTAGAACGCTAAATATGTCACTTGGCGGACTTAGAGATCTTAGTATAATCGCAACATCTCCAGAAAACAGAATTCCTATAAAAACTTATATTTCAAATTGGGAGAAATCTGTTATTAAAGAAGCCTGTGATAGAGAAATAAATAGAGGTGGTCAGATTTTCTTTATCCACAATCGAATAAATGATATCGATCATATTTATAACGAAATTCAAAAATTAATGCCTAGTTACTCTATAAAAATTGCTCATGCTCAAATGAGTTCTTCTCAGTTAGAAAAAGTTGTTTTAGAGTTTTATAATAAAAAATTTAATATACTTCTTGCTACAACTATAATTGAAAATGGAATAGATATATCTAATGCAAACACGATAATTATTAATAAATCAGATAAGTTTGGCTTATCACAACTACATCAAATTAGAGGAAGAGTTGGAAGAGGCGATAAACAAGCATATTGTTATTTAATGGTTCATGATAAAAATCATATTACAGAAAACGCAAAGAAACGGTTGCAAGCTCTAGAAAGCATGGAGGATCTTGGCTCAGGATTTTCTATAGCATCTCGAGATTTAGAAATACGCGGAGCTGGAGCATTATTAGGTGATTCTCAAAGCGGAGAAGTTCAAGAAATAGGTTTTTCTCTTTATAATAGAATATTGTCAAAAGCAATATCTTCCTTAAAATCAGGAAAAATACCAAACTATGATAATCCTATAGATTCAATCACAGAAATTGATATTAACGAAGTAACATTAATTCCAGAGAAGTATATTAATGATATAAATCAAAGGTTAATTATGTACAAAAAAATAGCAAATTCGGAAACTCAAGATCAAATAGATAACGTAATTCTTGAGCTTATAAATAGATTCGGAAACATACCTAAAGAAGTAGATAACCTCATTGACGTTACGAGAATGAAAATTAAATACTCAAAGTTAGGAATTAAAAAACTTGTTATTAGTAAATCTTCGCTGAAAATTACATTTTTAGGTGATGCAAAAATTAATCATGATAAATTGATAAAATTTATAAATAATGCTAATAATGTATCATTTAGTAAAGACAATACATTAACATATAAAAAAGAATTTTTAGATATAAGAGAGAAAAAAATTGTGATATCAAACATCATAGAGTCAATAAAATGAAATATATATTAAGTTTAATAATATTCTTAAATCTAATATTTAATGTTTTTGCAGAGCCTATAAAAAATAATGAGGAGTTATATCAGGTTAAATTATTACTAATATCTCATAAAGACTCAAATTATATAGAATATGACGAAAATTTTGTAAGTGATAAATATAATGAAAACAAGCCGATAATTATTAAAGATAATAACTGCATAATAACCAGTGAAAATCAATGCATAAAATATGATCTTGATTACAAGCTTAACACCTTTAATGAATATAAAAAAATCTTAGAGCAAAATAGAGATTATACTGTTTTAAGCCATCTTGAATGGGTTCAAAATACTAATAGTAAAAATCATATAAAGATAAAAACTGGATATGATTATAGTGATGAAATTTTTAATGAAGAAGTTTTAATAGAAGATATAGATATTCTAAGCTCTGGATCTATCAGTAAATATGAAGGCACTGTCAGTATTTTTAAAAATAAATTTTTTAATGCAGAATTAATTCTCTATGAAAGAATTAAAATGAAATCTAATGAGTTTTTTTCGAAAGATATTTTAGTTTTAAAAAAATTTAATATTATCCAAAGGATAAAATTAAATAAAATCACATATATTGATCGTGATAATTTTGGGTTAATTGTAAGTGTAAAAAAAATAAAAGACGATATTTAGCTACTCGTTTATCTGAACTCTTGTTGGGAAAGCAATTTCTGCACCATGTTTTTCGATAATGTTACCAACCTGAATTAAAACATCCTGCTTAATCTCATGATACTTTACCCACTCTTTTGTATCAGCATAAGTATTTATAAAAAAGTCAATTGAGCTATCATTGTAACTATTAAAGTTAACAATAGTAACTTGGTCATGATCAATATCATTATGGCTTGATAACATTTTTTTAACATCATTTACTATATGAACCATTTTTGACAAATCTTTATATCTAAGACCAATTACTTCTTTTATTCTTCTATGGGTCATTCTAGAAGGATTTTCAACAATTATATTCATAAACACAGAATTAGGTATATAAATTATATTCTTTCTAAAATTTCTAATGGCTGTTTGTCTCCACCCAATACTTTCTACAGTGCCTTCAAGGTCTCTATCAGGAGATCTAATCCAATCACCTTTTCTAAATGGCCTATCCAAATAAATCATTAACCCCCCAAAAAAATTAGCAAGCATATCTTTTGCAGCAAACCCAACAGCAACACCGCCAATACCCCCAAAAGCAAGCACGCCAGATATGCTAAAACCAAAAGTTTGTAATATGATTAAACTAGATGTGATAATAATTGATAATCTAACTATTTTTGAAACAGCTTCATATGTTGCTTCATCAACATCAATATTATTTTTTTTATTATTATTAGTGATAGTTTTTTGAAAATTATTTGTTAAATTAATTAAAAATAAAGAAATAACCAAAATTATTCCAGCTTTTTTAATATTAATTAATGTCTCAGAGCTAATACTTAATGCTTTTAAATCACTATTAAAAAATTCTAATGTGAAGATTATACCCAGCAACCACACTAGTATTGTTAGTGGCCTATAGATTGAGTTAATTACACAATCATCCCATAGATTATTTGTTTTTTTTACTTGACCCTTAACAACATTGAGTAAAATTCTAGTTGTAATGTTTATGATAATAATAATAAAAATTATTATAAAAACTTTTACTAGCCAATGGTCAATATTATAATTTTGCAAAATGTTATCCATTTTTACTATGAACCTAAATTAATTTCTATTTGTTTCTTTTCTTCTATTTTATTGATTTCTTCTAATATGGATCTACGTTTTTTATTAGTTAAAATATCTTTTATATTAAAATTATTTTTCTTACTAGATAAGTTTATTAGCTTATTATTTGTAATCGTTGTTTGATTTATAATAACCTCATCTAGCGTTTTAATTACTTGCTCTCTATTATTACATATAAATAAACAATCACACCCAGCTTTTATTGAATTTTTAACATTTTGTTGCATATTTCCAAATTCATTTAAAGCATTCATTGATAAATCATCTGAATATATCAACCCTTTGTATCTTAATTCATTTTTTAAAATATGTAACCATTTTTGGGATAATGTCGGCGGACATATATCGAAATTTTTATATAATACGTGAGAAGTCATTATACCCTCAATTTCAAAATCAATAGCCATTTTATAAGGAAAAATGTCATTTCTAAAAATTGTTCGGTAATCTCTATTATCAACAGGTAACTCCTTATGAGAATCAGTTTTGGCATAACCATGGCCTGGATAATGTTTACATATACTTGCAAGTCCAGTTTTACGTGAACCCCTGAGAAATGCTTTTGCAAGTTTTGAAACAATTTTTGGGTTTGATGAAAAACATCTTTTTTTCATAATCTCACTATTGCCATAATCAATATCTAAAACTGGCGCAGTATTTACATCTATACCTAAGCATTTTAATTCAAAACTAATAAGCCATCCTAATTGCTCAGAAAGCTCACAAGCACCATAATTATCTAATGAAAATTTTTTACCCAATATATCTACGGATGGCAACAAAGATAAACCTTTTTTGAATCTTTGAACTCTTTCACCTTCTTGATCAACGTATACAACTAAAGAAGGAGATCTAAGTGATTTTATTCTATTAATTAAATTATGCACTTGATTAATATTATCAAAATTTCTTGCAAACAAAATCACGCCCCCTACGCTAGGATGTTTTAATATATCCTCATCTTCAGCTGATAATTCTAAATCTGCTATATCAATAATTAATCTTCCTAATTTCATAAACTTTCCCAATAGATTATTAACTAAATACAAATATAAAGTGAAAATTAACTTCTTTTCACTATATAATATACTCTATTTTGAAAAAATGTTTAATGTTTAGCGAGAATAATAGAATGAGTGAAATCACTGTAAAAGATATGGTTAAGTCAGCTAAAAAGAATCTTAACGAGATGTCTGTAAGTCAAGTTAAAGAAATTCTTAATGATAAAAAAACAAATATTATAGATTTAAGAGATACTTCTGAGCTAATAGAAAATGGTATTATTCCAAATTCATTTCACGCTTCTAGAGGTCATTTAGAATTTTTTGCTGATCCAAAATGTGAGTATTATAAAGATTTTTTTGATAAAGAAAAAAACATAGTATTATATTGTCATTCTGGCTCTAGATCTGCACTTGCATCTAAAACTCTAAAAGAAATGGGGTATTCAAAAATTTCTCATATGAAAGGTGGATTTAAAGCATGGATGAAAGAAATTGGCATTATCGATGATTTTAAATAGCATTAAATATTAGCAGCAATAAGTCTACTTATTTGAATCAATATCGCTTTGCACTTTTTTTGTTATTTCAACTATCTGGTCAAGTTGTTCGTTGAGTGAATCTAAACTCTTACTTATTGAGAATAAAATCAACATTATAACAATACATATTATTGTTAAAATTACCATCATCATTTATGCCTCCTAATTTTTAAATAAACTGGCGGAGAGTGAGGGATTCGAACCCCCGGAACCTTTCGGCTCAACGGTTTTCAAGACCGCCGCATTCGACCACTCTGCCAACTCTCCACATTTTAAGGTCGTAATTACACATTCGTTTATATTTACAAGTAAGCAAGAAAGCGTTAATGTATATATAAAATTAATCATGGAGCAATATATGAATAATAGCAATACAACAGTAAGAGGACAAGAGAGTTCATTAGCTAAAAATAAAGTTCTCAAAAATACATATATATTATTGTCAATGACACTTCTTTTTAGTGCCCTTTCTGGTCTAGTAAGTTACTTGATGAATATATCTGTAGTTAATCCATTTATCACTTTAGGTTTATATTTTATAACATTATACCTAACAGCAAAAAATAAAAATAATATGTCCGGAATATTTTGGGTTTTTTGCTTAACTGGAGTTCTAGGTTTTACATTAGGTCCAATACTTAACATTTATATAAATAACCTTTCGAATGGAACAGAAATTGTAGCTACAGCATTTATGTTAACGGCTATAATCTTTCTATCGTTATCAGCGTATGTAAATTTAACAAAAAAAGATTTTAGTTTCATGGGTGGATTTCTAACATCTGGTATAATTATTGCCTTTGGTGCAAGTATAATATTATTAATTTCCTCTATGATGGGTTATTATTTTCCATTGATGATGTTAGGTATTTCAAGTTTATTTGCACTTTTAATGTGTGGCTTAATTTTATATCAAACTAGTTCAATAATTAATGGTGGAGAGGATAATTATATAATGGCTACAGTAACACTTTACATATCGATATATAATCTATTTACAAGCCTACTTCATATATTGGCGGCATTTACAGGTGGCGATGATTAATAATAAAAATTAACAGGAGGAAATATGCCAAAATTTATAATAGAAAGAGATATACCTGATGCAGGTAAACTAACTACAGACGAGCTTCAAGGTATCTCACAGAAATCTTGTTCAGTATTAAAAAATCTTGGAACAGAGATTCAATGGGTTGAAAGCTATGTAACTAAAGATAAAGTTTATTGTGTATATATAGCTCCAAATGAAGACTTAATTAAAGAACATGCAAAAGAAGGTGGTTTTCCTGCAAATAAAATTAGCGCAGTAAAAAGAACTATAGACCCAACAACATCTGAGTAAAAAATTTTATTCTAATAGAGAATCAATAAATTGAGTAAACTCTTCTGAATCCCATTCTCTTTCGCCTTGCGCGGAAAATATTATAAAACCTTCTTTATCAACTATAAAGGTTGTAGGAATAGCTTGGACATCCCACTCTGGCAAATTCATTTCTTCATCTAACAAGATTAAAAAATCAACTCCACCTATTTTTTGTAAGAAATTATTAACTATATCTTTTTTTTGACCTATGTTTATTGCTATAACTTTGAAATTATCATTTTTTGAGTAAATCTTACTGAGATTATTTAGTGAAGGTATTTCTCTAACACATGGTTTACACCAAGTTGCCCAAAAATTAACAAGAATATAGGAGCCTCTTAATTCTTCTAACATCACAAATGTTCCATCAATTTTTTGTAAATTAAAATTAGCAGAAACTTTTTTATCCAGTTTTGTCATAGGATGATTATTATTATCTGAGCAAGACATTAGTAAAATAAATATAAATATAAAAAGATATTTTAGGAAGTTCATAATTACTTGTTGTATCCCATATCTGTATTATTAGCCCAATTTGGATCATCTTTTGTTAAATCACCTACTGGTGTTGAAAGTGCATCAGCTATCAGTACTTCAATATTTTCTCCAACAAGAGATTCAAGAAAAATCTTAAGATTATTTTTCTCAATATCCGTTAAATTAAGCTTTTTAATCATAGGGCTAAGTAACTCATTATTTATTCCACCATTATTATAAAAATCAATTACCTCCTCCAATGTGCTAATTGATCCATTATGCATATAAGGTGATGTCAAAGATATATTTCTTAGTGTAGGTGTCTTAAATAACCATCTATGGCTTGGATTTTCTGTAATACTATATAAACCTAAATCATTAGATTTTTTTTGCTGATTTACGCTTTTTATAATTTCATTATCTACCTCAACATATTCACCTGGTGCAAGCTGTACTTTAGTTTTCTTTTTGTTTAATAGACCCATTGATTCTGCGTATCCAATGCCTGTATTGTGAAGTTTATTGTCAAAGAATAAAGCTTCATTTTTTCCTACAGAATGACAAGCTATACAATTACCTTTTCCAGAAAATACTTTAAATCCTTCTTTTACTTCATCAGAAACTGCATTTTCATCTTTTCCAAAGTACCATTTATCAAAAGACGAATTTCCGGATATTAAGGATCTCTCGTAACTTGCGATTGCTTTTCCAAAAGTTTCTATACTTACACCTTCTCCAGGAAATGCCTTTTCAAATAGCTCTATGTAGCCTGGAATTAATTTAATTTTCTTTAATGTAAAGCCAAAAGATGGCATAGCCATTTCTGAGTGCGCTAATACTGGTTGCCAAACTTGCCCTTCAAGAGAATATTCTCTGGCGTCGTGAAATAAAAACTTGCTAAATGCAACATTTAATAATGTAGGTGTATTTCTTAAATTTGACCTACCTTCAATACCAACCGCGGTTTTAATTTCATTACTAGTAAAGCCTTGTTCTGGCACGTGACACATACCGCAAGACATTGTATTGTTTAAAGACAATCTCCTATCAAAAAAAAGTTTTTTACCTAAATCGATTTTTTCTTTAGTAATAGGATTCTCACTTGGTATAACTAAGTTTGGTAAGCCAAGTTGTTTAACAGTTACATATTTAATAAGATCGGCTTTTTTACCTTCTCTATGATCTAAACTTAATGAATTTGTTTTATAATTTTTTGAGTCATAACCTGTTTTATCATCTCCTGGACCTGTATAGCTATTATTCTCAGCATTTGTATAGCCACTTGATGTTATGGCAAATAAAATGATCGCTAAGAAAGAACTGTAAAAAATAGTCTTTAGTAACTTTTTATCCATTATTCAATAATAAAGTTTTTATATCGTTTATCAATAGGTCTGGATGCAAAAAATCAACGTTGTATATATTTCTTATAAGTTTTTTATCATCTATTAAATATACTCTTAACAAATGAGATTCAACACCATCATACGATCCATCATTTTTATATTTTCTGATTACAGGCTGATCATAATTCTCTAAAATTGGTTCTAACGAATCCATTGAATTAGTTGTTAGAAAACTCCATTCTGCATCTATGTAAGATAAGTCTTTGCCATATAATGACATAACTTCGGGAGTGTCGTACTCAGGATCAAAACTCAAGCTAATCATTTTTAGTTTTGATAGTATTTTTTTATTATTTTTTAATTTTTCTTGTATTTTGTAAAAAACAGAAGTGGCTAATGGGCAACCATTTGTATCCGTGCAATTACTGTATATAAAACTTAAAAGCGTAATCTTCCCTTTCATAGCGTCATGCAAATATATTTCGTTGCCTTTTTCATCAATTACTTTGCCATTTCCAGATTCTCTTATATTGTAAAGCTTATAAGAGCCTGGTTTTGGTAATTTAAAATCTAGGTTGTCTCTCCAGCCTACAGCAAGAGAATTTCTTTCGCTTTTTATTTTATCTCGTTCGGCTTGAAGATCATTATTTGCATATGTTGGATGCAAAAAAGCAAAAAAGAATATACATTTTAAAAAAATATTTATCATCATAAAAAAAGGCTAACGTTAATTAGCCTTTATTCTATCACTGTATTAGATATTAATAAATTACTTATCTAATAAGGTTACTGCTTTTTTATTATCTGTGGTACTTGAATACAATGAGTAAGCACCGAATCTCATTTGATGAGCTCTACCTAATTTTTCTTTATAGAAATCGATAGTCCATTTATGAGTAAGTTCTTTACTATTTTCGTCCCAATCATATAATTTTACCCATTGCTCATCTGCTTCTCCAGTTTTATCCCAATTTCCTAGAAGCGAAGTAGAGAAATATGCTCTCTTGCCATCCCAACTTTGAGAAATCATGTTTACCTGAGAACCAATTTGCTCTTCATAAACTTGAACTGGATTATGTGGGTCAGATATATCAAAGTATCGTGCTTTACCATCCATAAATGTATCTACCCATAAACCTTTATCATCAGATGTTATTGAAATATCAACTGGTAATGGTACTTTTGCTGGGTCACCAATATCTGCTACAGCTTTACCTTGCCATTCACCATTATCATCTTCATAAATCAACCAAATTTTTGAGGTTAAAGCAGTTGTTGTGAAACAATAATTATTATTAGCACCCCATGCGCATCTAATTTCTAGCGGCGCGCCTGGAACATCTAAAACTTTCTTAGGTTTTCTTGAATGAAGATCCCAGACAACCATAGTATTTCCAAATCGTTTCATAGCTTCACCATCTTGCAACATTTGACCAAAATCCATCATATAGTTTGACCAGCCAGTAAATGAAGATGTAAGCATTATATTTCTTCTTGGTTGAACGCGCACATCATATCCATATCCATCGGCGTATTTTCCAGTTTTTTTAGCGCCTCTGAGATCACCGTCTGTTGGAAGCCAGTGTGTAGCTATGAACTCTCCTTTACTGTTGTATTCAACTAAAGCAGTTCTACCACCATTATCTGTGTTATTTGAAAGACCAGAAACCATAATTCTTCCAGGTAATGCATAGAAAGTATGAGGACCAACAACTCCACCAGTTTTTTCAACAAAATCTGTTATAACTTTATGAAGTGTAGGTTTTCTTGGGTTTGAATGAACATCAAAGATAAAAATTTTGTTGCTATCTAATCCACCAGCCCATAAATATTTTCTATCATCGCTTAGTCCTGAATGATGTGCTTCATTTCTTCCGCCAACGGATAGAACACTTACAACTTTAGCGTAAGTTTTTGACTTTGGATTAACATCAATTGTAACTAATTTATCTTGCTCATCTCCAAGACCTTCAACACCTAGTGTCCAGACATAAACATAATCTTCTTGGCCGACAATTTTAGCCATATATGGTGACATACATGTTTCATCAGCAAAAGATAGCGAACTAAAAATAAACGCTACAGCTCCCAATATTGAAATCCCAAACTTTCTTAAATACATAGCTCTTCCTCGATTGTTATTTTATTCTTGAATGTTATATTATGAACTATTAAGCTTTTACGTCAAGGCTATATAAGTAAATTAGAAGCTATAAATTAACCAATTATACAAATCAGATTACACATATATGAAAACATATTATTTTAACTTGTTTATTAAGTATGCATTCTTAGTTATTGTTTTAATTACTAATAATATATCCCACGCTAGAATTGGTGGGGATTTTGTTCTTCAAACCTATAATAACGAGAAATACGTGTTATCAGAGTCTTCAAAAGTTAAAATTATTTTTTTTGGCTTTTTAAATTGTCCAGATATCTGTCCTACTGCTTTGTCCGATGTTTCAAATCTATTGCATAAACTTCGTGGTTTATCGAAAAATTTAGAACCAATATTTATAACAGTAGATCCTAAAAGAGACACTCCTGAGTTATTAAAAAACTATCTTTCTTTTTTTGATAAAAGAATTGTAGGTTTAACTGGATCACAAGAACAAATAGAAAAAGTCTCAAACCAGTATCACGTATATTACAGTTATCAAAATAATGATAGTGACAGTAATAAATACACTGTTAATCACACAGCAAATATATATCTTTTAGATAAAGAAAATAATGTTGAAAAAATATTTATACCTGGAACCCCATTTACAGAATTATACAAATATATTAACAGGTACTTAATGAAAGAAGTTAAAAACTTACCGCTTAAATAATTTTAACCCCCCGAAAAAGAAAGAAAAAATTATTGTAAAAGAACCAAATAAAAAAGGTAATACAAAATTATTAAAATTTTCAGGTATATAATTATTATTTGTAATATAAATATCTGTCTGCAACATATCACCACCTATCCATCCTAAGAGACCACCACCCAATAGTATAATTATAGGAAATTTATCTATACATTTTAAAATAAATTTGCTTCCCCAGATAATTATTGGGACACTAAAGAGAACTCCAAATATTACTAAATATATATTTCCATCTGCAACAGCAGCAATACCTAATGAATTATCTAAGCTCATAATTAAGTCTGCTAAGATAATAGTTTTTATAGCGCCAGCAAGATTGTCATGTTGATTAACAGACAGATCTTGAGTTTTTGTGTTATCAATTATTAGCTTTATACCAATCCAAATTAATAAAACCCCTCCAACTATTTTTAAACCTTGAATAGCTAATAACATAGATGCAAAAAAAACCATAATAACTCTTAAAATTATGGCTCCTAAAGCACCATAAAAAATTCCAAGTTTACGTTGTTTTTCTGGAAGGTTTTTACAAGCTAGTGCGATAATAATTGCATTATCTCCTCCTAATACAATATCTATAGCAATAATTTGTAATATAGCTAATACTGCCGTGTTATAAAAAATTTCTTCCATAAAAGTGGTATTTGATTATAAATTTAGTCTAAATTTAACTTATGCTTTTTTATCTATTTTAGAGGCAAGAATAAAATCACTCTCAGCTAATCCTTTGATTGCATGTGTGTAAATTTTCACTGTTGCGTACCCCCACCCAAAAGTTAAATCAGGGTGATGTCCTTCTGTTTCAGATATATCACCGACAATATTTACAAATTTTTGACTTTCCAAAAAATCCTTAAAAGCAAATTCCTTAAATAAATAATATTGCATCTCTTCATTTTGCTTAAGAACCCAGCCATCAACTTTCTTCAGATATTCATTAATTTGCTCTATTGTAAAAGGCGGAATACCTCCTTCGCAGGGAACACACTTCTTCTTAGATAGATCTTCGGTCATAATATTTAATCTCACAATTAAAAAATTAAACATAACACAATAAAGATATAAAGCAATTTATATGAGTTATGATTTCTTTATTGCATATGCAACATCAATTGCTTGTTTATTTTGCCAAACATCGTGAACTCTAAAGATATTTATATCTGATAGCACTCCTAGTGCAGATGTAGCGCAAGTTCCTGATATTCTATCTTGGGGATTATTTTCACCGGATAATTCACTAAAGATTTTTTTTCTACTTGTGCCTAATAAAGTAAAATAACCTAGGCTTGATAAGTTTTTTAGATTTTTTAACAATATTAAATTGTGTTCAGTGTTTTTACCAAAGCCAATTCCTGGATCCAAAATAATTTTATTTTTAGATATTCCGTACTGTTCTGCTTTTATAGCTTGTTCTAATAAAAATTCTTTAACTTCTTTTAAAACATCTACATATGAAGGGTTATCTTGCATTGTTTTTGGCTCTCCTTTCTTATGCATTATGCAATAATATAGATCGTGGCTAGCTACTAAACTTATTAAGTCTTCATCATCAGTGCCACCACTAATATCATTAATCATATCAACTTTAAGATCTATAGCTGCTTCTGCAACTTCTGAAGAAGTTGTATCAACACTTATAAGTATGTCATTTGAAATAACTTTTTTTAATTGAGAAATGACGTCGATAATTCTTCTTTTTTGTTCTAAAGGAGAAACTCTTTCAGAACCAGGCCGTGTTGATTCTCCACCAATATCAATAATTTTAGCACCTTGTTTAATCATAATTAATGCTTTATCAACGGCTGATTGAGTTGATGGATAAGACCCGCCATCAGAAAAACTATCTGGGGTCACATTCAATATACCCATAATTATAGGTTTTTCAAAATTTAATTTGTTAGTCATAAGTTCTATTTAATTATATTAAAGATACTTATCTCGTTACCTAAATCAACTGACATAAGATCTTTTGCAAAAATAATATCACCATTATATTCCTTCTTAATTTTATTTAAAACCTTTGACTCACTTATGCCAAAGAGTAAAGCATGATTGAGTATTGTGAGTTTTGGGTTTGTAATATTCAAAATTTTTATTAATTGGTTTATATCTGTATGTGTTTTAAAAACCTTCCTGAGTTTATCATTATTATCATAAAGTTTTTTTGATGACGCAATTACTTCATGAATAAGAATATCGCAACCTTTTGCAGCATCAATTACATTTTGCGAATAAGACGTATCTCCTGAATAAACTACAGATTTATTTTTAAATCTAACTTTAAAGCCATATGATTCTTCAATATGGCCGTGTGAGTTTTTAAAAAATTCAACATTTATTTTACCATGTTTAACTGTCATACCTAAATTATCATAAGAATCGCAGTTTAATTTTGAATAATTATTTTTTTCATATCTATAATTTATATCTTCAGCATAAGAATTGGTTATGTTTTGACAGAGCTTTTTTATGCCCTTTGGCCCATATATATTAATATTTTCCTTTTTTTGCCATAGATTGCTTGTAAGCCAAAAATCTGCCAATCCAATTATGTGATCATAATGTAAATGTGATATATAAACATTATTGACTTTTGAGAAATTATTTCCGATTTGATTTAGTCTAATACTTGTTCCTCTTCCAACATCTAATAATATTTCATGGTTACTATTTTTAATAAGTATTGATGGTCCTAATTTATCAATATTCGGTCTAGGTGTTCCTGTTCCTAAAAAAGTAAAATTTATTACATCGCTTGCAAATGTATTTGTAGTTATTAAAAAAATTATAAAAAAATATTTAATCATTAGTATCTATTTTCAAAACAGCCATAAAAGCTTCTTGGGGAAGCTCTACTTTTCCAACTTGCTTCATTCTTTTTTTCCCTAGTTTTTGTTTTTTTAGTAATTTCATTTTTCTTGTCACATCACCACCATACAATTTAGCAGTTACATCTTTTCTAAAAGCTTTTGTAGTTGCCCTTGATATTATTTGAGACCCAATAGCCGCCTGTATTGCAATATCAAAATTTTGCCTCGGTATAACATCTTTCATACCATTTACTAATTTTCTACCTATGCTTTGCGATCTTGATTTATGAACAATTAATGATAAAGCGTCAACTTTTTCACTATTTATTAATATATCAAGTTTTTGTAATTCTGATTTTTGAAATGAATGTATATAATAATCAAAAGACGCATAACCCTTTGTGCAAGATTTAAGCTTATCAAAGAAATCCAGTACAACTTCATTTAAGGGTAAATAGTACTCTATCAAAGCTTGTCCACCAACGTATGTAATTTTTATTTGTTTTCCTCTTTTTTGCTCACACAAAGTTATAACGTTTCCTATAAAATCATTTGGTACCAACATAGATGCAGATATTATTGGTTCATGTATTTCCTCTATACTAGAAATATCAGGTAATGAACTTGGATTATCTACTTCTATAACGTTGCCGTTTTTTTGAATAACTTTATAAATTACTGTTGGAGATGTTGATATTAAGTCAAGTTTATATTCTCTTTCTAAACGTTCTTGAATAATTTCCATATGCAGCATACCTAAAAAGCCACATCTAAATCCGTGGCCTAAAGCCTTTGAAACTTCCGGCTCATAATCAAATGATGAATCATTTAGTTCTAGCTTCTCTAATGCGTCTCTAAAATCCTTATAATCATCACTATTTATTGGGAATAAGCCAGCAAAAACCTTTGGTTGTATTTCTTTAAAACCATCTAAAGGCTTGCTTGTATTATCATCATGGGACAATACAGTATCACCAACTTTTGCAGATGCTATATCTTTAACCCCTGCGACTAAATACCCGACTTCACCTTCAGTGATTTCTTTAAGCTTACTAACTTTAGGAGAATAACAACCAAGTTCTTCAACTTGATAAGTTACATTAGTAGATGCTAGTTTAATTTTTTGTTTAATATTAAGAGAGCCACTAATAACTCTAACTAAAGACACAATGCCTAAATAATTATCAAACCAGGAATCAATAATTAAAGCTTTTAGTTTTTTTTCTTTATTAATTCTTGGTGGAGGAATTTTTTTTATTATACTCTCCATTAATTCTTCTACACCAAGTCCTGTTTTTGCACTAACAGAAATAGAATCTTCTGTATCGATTCCAATAATTTCATTTATTTGTTTTTTGACATTCTCAGGATCTGCAGACTGCAAATCTATTTTATTTAGAACTGGAAGTATTTCTAAATCTAACTCTATTGCTTTATAACAATTTGCAACACTCTGTGCTTCAACGCCTTGAGAGGCATCTACAACAAGCAACGCCCCCTCACAAGCAGCTAAAGATCTTGAAACTTCATACGAAAAATCTACGTGTCCTGGTGTATCAATTATATTAAATTGATAAGTTTCTCCATCTTGTGATTTATAATGTAACCTTACACTTTGAGCTTTGATTGTAATTCCACGTTCTTTCTCTAAATCCATAGAATCTAAAATTTGCGTGCTCATCTCTCTGTCTGTTAATCCACCACATATTTGAATAAATCTATCTGCTAAGGTTGATTTACCATGATCAATGTGAGCAATAATAGAAAAATTTCTAATTAAATCGTTATGAATTTTAGACATATAGAATTACTCTATCTTAATAGCAAGATAAATAGAATTTCCTTGTGATCTTCTTACTAACAATGAAGCAAAATCACCTTTTTTCATTCTCTTAACAATATTTTCAAATTGATTTATATTTTCAATGTTGGCTCCAGATATCTGATATATCACATCATTTTTTAAGAGTCCTGATTCGTATGCTGGATTACCTAAAATTTCTTTGACAGCAATACCATATTTATCATTAATATCTAAGTTTTTTCTTTCAGATTTAGACAAATTAGATATTCTCATCCCTAATATTTCTTTAGTTACAGGTTTAACATTTTTTTTAATATTATTCTTTGCGATACTTTGTACTGGTAACTCCTGAACTTTAAAATTAATATTTTTTTTCTTTCCATTTCTTAAAATTTCTATTTTCACATTTTTACCAACTTTTGTATTTCCAACAATTGGAGGCAAAGAAGATGAGGTTATAATTTTTTTGCCATCAAACTTAAGAATAATATCTCCAACTTTTAGATCTGACTTCGAAGCTGGGCCATCTGGTATAATTTTAGAAATTAATGCGCCAGAAGGTTTTTTCATTCCAAAAGATTTTGCTAAATTATTTGTAACTTCTTGAATATAAACTCCTAACCACCCTCTAGAAACTTTTCCAGTAGATTTTAATTGCTTAACTACATTGCTAGCAACATCCATTGGGATAGCAAAAGACAAACCCATAAAACCGCCAGACCTACTGAAAATTTGTGCATTTATGCCAACAACTTCTCCATTTAAATTAAATAATGGGCCTCCAGAATTTCCTGGATTAATAGCCACATCGGTTTGTATAAATGGAACATAATTGTCATTTGGTAAGCTCCTTCCTATAGCGCTTACAATTCCTGCAGTCACTGTACTTTCAAATCCAAATGGAGAACCAATTGCAAGAACCCACTGACCAACTTTTAATTCTTGAGAATTACCAATTTTAACTGGCTTTAAATTTTTTGCTTTAATTTTTAATAATGCTATATCACTTGAAGGGTCTGAGCCAATAAGCTTTGCATCCAACTCTCTTTTATCATTTAGCTTTACTATAATCTGGTCTGCATCTGCAATAACGTGATGGTTAGTTATAATGTATCCATCAGCGGAATAAATAAAACCGGAACCAAGTGATTGCGCTCTTCTAGGTGATTTCTTTTCTGGATTTTCAAAACCTTTATCCCCAAAAAATTTTTTTAAAAACTCGTTAAGCTCATCATTCTCTAATTGAGGATGACTATTGCTTTGTTTATTATTTTTTCTTACGGTACTAATATTAACAATACTTGCGCTATTCTCCTCGACAAGACTTGTAAAATCTGGAAGATCAATTTTATTTGCATAGGATATATTACTTAAGAATATTACTACTATGGAGCTGCACAGGATTTGTTTAATTAAATTTTTCATATTTTCCTTTATTGATAGTTGTTTGCCATCTTGTTTATTTTATATTAGATTATACTAACTTTAACACAAAGGTTGTATAAAATTTTAAAACAAGTTGAAAATTCAAGATTTTTTGATGTCCTTATAATTGGAAGTGGAGCTGCAGGCAATAGTCTTGCTCTGCAATTGCCAACTGACATGCAAATTGGGCTTATTTCAAAAACTGAGTTACATGAAGGAAGTACTTATTATGCTCAAGGTGGAATTTCTGCCGTATTAAGTAACATCGATTCTATAAATCAACACGTCGAGGACACAGTCGATGCTGGAGCTGGTCTATGCAAAGAAGATATTGTAAAAAATGTAGCTAAAGAATCAAAAAAAATTATTGAATGGTTATCACATCAAGGAGTTGAATTTACAAAAAATGAATCAGATCCAAAAAATAATCTTCATTTAACAAAAGAAGGTGGTCATACTTATGCAAGAATTGTACATGCTGATGATAAAACAGGAGAAGTAATTCAAGAAAGCTTGATTGAAAAAATAAAGAAACAAAGAAATATAGAACTATTCACACATCACGTTGCTGTTGATTTAATTATAAACAAAAATTCAGATAATAAAGAAAAAAAATGTATTGGTGCTTATATATTAAATAAAAAAAATAATTTAATTAATGTTTTTAAAGCAAAATTTGTTGTTATAGCGACAGGTGGTGCTAACAAAGTTTATTTATATACTAGTAACCCTGATACATCATCAGGTGATGGTATAGCAATGGCATATAGAGCAGGATGCGATATTGCTAATATGGAATTTATGCAGTTCCACCCAACTTGTTTGTTCCACCACAAAGCAAAGTCTTTTTTAATTAGTGAATCTTTACGAGGAGAAGGTGGAAGGCTTCTTCTGCCAAATGGAAAAGAGTTTATGCATAAATATGACTCTAGAGGTGTATTAGCACCAAGAGATATTGTTGCAAGAGCAATTGATAGAGAAATGAAAACTTATGGGCTAGATTATGTTCTTCTTGATATTTCACACAAAGAGTCATCATTTATTAAAAAAAGATTTCCTAATATTTATTCTAAATGCTTAAAATATAATATTGATATTACAAAACAAGCTATTCCAGTGGTACCAGCTACACACTATACTTGTGGCGGAATAAATATAAATATTAATGCAAGAACAAATATTAAAAATCTATATGCTATTGGAGAAGCTGCTCACTCTGGACTTCATGGTGCAAATAGAATGGCTAGTAATTCCTTATTAGAATGTATTTTCTTTTCAAAGAAAGTAATAGAAGATATACAAAAAAATAAAGATATGAACACAAAAGACGATTATAATGAAATTAAAAATAATAAAAATAAAATAATTAGCGAAGAAGTACTAATTAAACATTCTTGGAAAGAAATTAGAACATTAATGTGGGATTATGTTGGGATCGTTAGAAGTAATGATAGACTAATCAAAGCTAAGTCAAGAATTTTATTATTCAAAAAAGAGATAGAAGAATCATTTGATAATAACGAAATATCTAGCGACCTTATTGAGTTAAGAAATCTAGTTTACATTGCTGAAATAATTATTGAATCAGCTCTGCAAAGAAAAGAAAGCAGAGGTCTTCACTACAATATCGACTACCCTGAAACCTTAAGCACTGCTCAAGATACAATTATAAACATAAACAATGAAATTTTATCTAAGAAATATCAAGAAAAATAGTATTTCTATAATATTTTAATTCCTCAATAGAGTCTTTAATATCTTGCAAAGCAATATGCTGCGGTTCTTTTCTAAATTTTATCTCCGGGTACCATCTATTTACTAGTTCTTTTATAGTACTTACATCTAAATTTCTATAGTGAAAAAAACTTTCAAGTTCTGGCATACATCTTGCTAAAAATCTGCGATCCTGACATATGCCGCTTCCACACATTGGTGATTTATTTTTATCTAAATATTTTGAAACAAAATCAATAGTTATTTGCTGTGCATCAATGTAAGTGTAAGAACTTTTTAATATTCTCTCAACCAAACCAGACTTATTATGTTGATTTGTGTTCCATTCATCCATTGAATCTAATGATTCTTGTGGAGTTTTTATAGCAACAACTGGACCCTCTTCAAGAATATTTAGCTCCTTGTCAGTTACAATTGTAGCAATTTCTATAATTCTATCGTTAATTGTATCAAGACCGGTCATCTCGAGATCTATCCAAATTAAATTTTGTGAGCTTTTATTCATAAGTGTAAAAGATAACACATCGCAAATTTATTTTCTGATGTTTATTAATAAATCGTTCTTTTATCAAACGCTTTAGATAAAGTATGCTGATCTAAATATTCTAACTCACCACCAACTGGAACACCTTGAGCTAGCCTTGTAATCTTCACTGAATTTCTTACAGCAAGTTCACTTATAACATGAGCAGTTACATCGCTTTCGACTGTATAATTCAGCGCTAAAATAATTTCATCAATATTTCCTTCTTGGATTTTTTTTTCTAATAAGCCCAAGCCAATTTCTTTGGGCCCAATTCCGTCCAAAGGTGATAACCTACCTAATAAAACAAAATATTTGCCTTTATAGTCAGTACTATTCTCAATATTAAAAACATCAGCTGGGCTCTCCACAATACATAACATATTTTCTATTCTAGTTTGATCTGAACATAAATCACAAATATCATTTTGCGAAAGATTTCTACAAATCTTGCAATTTACCGTATTTAAAACAACTTCTCTCAAAACATCAGATAAATTAATAGCTTCGTCTTTTGCTCTTTGTAATAAATAGTAAGTCATTCTTTGAGCAGTTTTTTTTCCTACTCCAGGCAAGCAAGTTAATGCTTCGATTAAATCATCAATTAATATTCTATTTTTTTGCATTTTTTAAAAAGGTAAATCTGTTGGTAAACCTTGTTTTGATAAGACAGACATTTTTTCTGCCGTCATCTTTTCTACTTCTCTCGAAGCCTTATTAAATGTTTCTTTTAAAAGATTTTCTATGAGTTTTTTATTTGAAGTATCAACTTCTTCAGAAAATGATATTTTTTGAATAATGTTATCTCCATTAATGACTATTGTTACTTGATTACTTGGATCACAAACCGTTATATTGGTTTTTGAAATTTCTTTTTTAATTTTTTTCATCTCCTTTTTCATTTTTTGAGCTTGTTTCATTAGCCCCATCATATCCCCCATTCCACCAAGTCCTTTAAGCATATTATTCTCCTTCTAATTGTTCTGTTATTTTGGTTGAGTTATTAATACTTGTAGCATCAAACTTTTCTTTAATAGTTTTAACAAAATCATTATTTTCAATTTGTTTTTCTGCTTTATCGATCTTTTTATTATAGTCTAATTCTTTTTTACTATTAATAGTAATTAAATTTTCTTTGGAATTTTCAATTGTTATATTGACACTTTCTTTTAAAAAACCTGAAAGTGCTTCTTCTAATTTTTTTTTTGATTGATCTGTAATTAAACTTATTAAATTCTCTTCTATGTAGAAATTGTAGTTATTTTCTTTTTTTGATTTAAACACTATATTGTTAGCTAAATTTTTTGTAATCGCATCTATTTCTAATCTATTAATGACAATCTTCCAATTTTTTTTTAAATCATAAATATTTTCTTGCAAATCTTTTCTAGTATGGTCTAAATTATCATCAGTTTTTTTTCTTTCAATTTCTTCAGCTTTCACTATTTTCTTTTTTTTTTCTATATCAAAATTGTTAAGCTCCTGTTCCTTGTATTCAAATGGTGTGAAAATTAACATTCTTATTATCGCCATTTCAAATCCACTTTTATAATTTGGCGCATATTCTATATCTTTAAGATTTGAAACTCCAATTTGATATAGAATTTGGATTTCTTCTTCTGAGTATTTTTCTGATAACTTTTTAATACTCTCCGAGTAAATATTATCACTAATTTTTTTTGTAACCATGAAAATAGCTGTTTGATGAAAAATTGAAATTATCTCTTTTAATAAATATTCATAATCTATTGATTGATAGTACAGTTTATCTACAAAGCTCAGTAGCTCGTCAATATTTTCGTCTACCATATATGTTATCAATTGATTAATATTATCTGATGGTATTAAACACAATATTTTAGATATGTTGTTATCTGTGATGTTATTATCGCCGTGCGAGATACATTGCTCTGTTAAACTAATTGCATCTCTCATACTTCCGTCCGCAATTTTTGATATGTTTTTTATTGCGGTTTCTTCAAAAGTTATGTTTTCTTTATTTAAAATTTTTTCTAATTGTGTCTTTATAATCTCCGAAGGTATTCTATTTAAATTAAAATGCAAGCATCTAGATAAAATTGTGCTTGGAATTTTTTGCGGATCGGTAGTTGCTAAAATAAATTTTACGTGCTCAGGTGGTTCTTCTAAAGTTTTAAGTAATGCATTAAAACTATGAGTAGAAAGCATATGAACTTCGTCAATTATATATATCTTATATCTTCCTTGAGTTGGCATATATTGGACATTATCAAGTAACTCTCTTGTATCCTCTACTTTTGTCTTTGACGCAGCATCAACTTCGTAGAGATCTACAAATTGACCCGCATCTATTGAAATACAGCTTGAACATTTGCCACAGGGTGAAGAAGTAATACCATTATTTTCACAGTTTAAACATTTTGCAAGTATTCTGGCCAATGTAGTTTTGCCGATACCCCTGGTGCCTGTGAATAAATATGAGTGATGGAGTCTATCATTATCCAAACTGTTTACTAATGCAGTAACAACTGGTTCTTGCCCTATTAGATCAGAAAATAATTTTGGTCTCCATTTTGTTGCAAGTACAGTATTTGTCATGATTAAAATATGCTATCACATTTATAGTTTCAATTAATATATTTTATTGAAATAAAACCATTATAATAACTGGCACATATATTAAGCCAAAAAGTGTTGAAAATAATACAGAAGATGAGACTTTCTCAGGATACACATTAAGAACCGTAGCGAATATAACCGTATTAGCGGCAATTGGTACAATAGCTAACAATATAAAAGCACGGTAGATCTCAATATTGTATATTCCAAATATATGGTAATCTAATAAAATTAAAAAAATCATTATAAGTGGCCATACAAAAAATTTTCCTAAAAAAGATAACCCAATAAATTTATAGTCAAAAGCAAAGTTATTAATTTTTGAAATACCAAAACCTATCAGCATCATACCTAAAACAACGTAAGCTCCTTGCATACTAATAATAAAATTATCCATTATTCTTGGAAGTGAAATATCAAAATAAAGAAATATAATTGCAAACAAAAAAGCATATAATGCAGGAAGCTTTTTAAGTCTTTCTAAAGATTCGTTAACAGTATACCTTCCACGAGCAGTTAAGTAATAAACTACTGTATTTTCAAATATTGTTACACCCAATGTTCCCAATATATAAATACTAAAAATTTTTTGATCAAAAAGAAGTAATGCAATTGGGATTCCAAAATATCCTGTATTGCCTTCTGCTGAAACAATTGCAAGAACATTAGCTCTAGCATCTTTATATATATATCTTCCGTATTTATAAAATATATATGCAACAAATGAACATAATAAGAATGCCATTACTGGTATTACAAAAGTACTTAGCGATAAGTTTGAGTGGGTGATAGCTTCAAATATTACAAAAGGAGCAATTATGTAAATAATAAGTTTGCCAATTCCTTTTGAATCTATATTTAAATATTTTCCAGAAATAAAACCTATTATAACAAATATATATAATGGTAAAATTTTATAAAGTATTGAAAAAAATATTTCCATTTATCAACTATTTATTTAATGGTGATTTTGAATTTATAAAATCCAAAAATATATCAGTAACAGGATATGGGCTTTTATAATTTTTTGAGAATAATACTTTTAAATCTTTAGCTAATAATTTTGAATCATCAACAATATTGTCATGAACAATCATGCCTTTATTGGTTTCCATGAAAGAAAATCCAGCATAGTGATCTAAACCTTCAACTTTAAATATATAATTTCTTACCCCTACATATAATATATATATTTGAAAATCTAAAATTTTTGACTGCACCTCAATTTGCTGGCCTTTTGTCTCTATATTTGTGATTCTTAATTTTTTTAAATTAATTTTAACTTCTCTTAATGATAAATCTTTGTCAGTTAATAAGTTAATCACAGAACTTATGAATGGAACTAAAAAATCGACAGCTTGTTTTGCTAAAGTACTTCTAATTGATTTTTGTAATTTTATTTTATTTTTATCCATAAAATTTTTTTAAATTGATAAAGAATTAATAATTCTGCGGAGAGGGAGGGATTCGAATCCATTCCATCACCCTAAAATGTAAGTATACCTTGATTCCTTAAAAAGTGTATGACTAGTGTATGACAGGTAACTCAGACTTCAATTGATACAGGGCAGTGATCGCTATGTTCTATCCATTTATCATATGATCCTACTTTAAGAGATTTTATATTCATATTTTTTATGTATATGTAATCAATATGATATTTCTTATCTTCTTTTTTAGTATGATAGAAAGTAGTTTCTTCCTCTTTCCCAAATTGATCTTGAGTTTGTTTATGATAAGAACTCTCATAACCTAAGAGACTCAATTCATTATTAATATTTCTAAAACTTGGATTACTTTTTCTATCCCAAATAATAGAGTTATTAAAATCACCAGCAAATATTGATTTTTGAGAATCTTTTAACCAACCATCATAATAATTAATTGCGTCCAGTGTTCTACCGTTTGCATTATCACCATACTTAACTGCCCTATGATTAAATGCCCAGACACCCATAATATTTAAATTATCTGTTTCTATAGGAAGAAAGTATATGAAATTTGGATTATGTAATTTACAAATATTTGCAGTATCTTTTTTAACTAATACCCCAAGACCTTTATTTTCATCTCTGCCAGTCCAATAATACTGAGTGCTAGGAAAATAATCTTGTTTGAGTTTTTCGCATTCTTGAATAATTAAAATATCGGAATCTAGTGATTCTATACACTCATATTTACTCTTAAGTTTTAGATTACAGTTCCAGGTTGTAATAATCATTTGAATTTACGGTTTTTCTAGTTTGGTTCCTCTTCTATAGTCTTCTGGTGAAATCCTTTTTTTAGTGTCAAACTCTTTTATATATTCTTCTCTCCCCCAGACCCATGCTTCCTGCATTATATATTCCTTATTATAAAGAACCCATATAAGATAATCCCAATCGTAATTAGATGCTTTAGCAACTATCGTAACCTTGCTACCTGGTTTTCCACTTGGACGATTTGCTTTAATCTGATATCTTTTTCCGTTATATTCAAAATCAGAACCTTTCGAAACCGCAGTTTTATCCTGCATATAAAAAGAATATTCTTCTTCGGGCATTCCTAGTAACATTGCAGCATCATATTCCGAAATAACCGTGGTTATGTGGGGAGCAACACCATAGAGTTTTTGCCATTCCAAAGACAGTTTGACCAACTCATCTCTCAAATCATTTTTCATAAATTAAATATATCATGAAGAAGTATGTAAAATATAATAAATAAGTTTATGTTATCAAAAGATTTTAAAATGGCGGAGAGGGAGGGATTCGAACCCACGGTTGATTTTACTCAACACCACCTTTCCAAGGTAGCACAATAGACCACTCTGACACCTCTCCATAAAATTTATACTAGCATAAAAATTAGTTTACGAGCTTAATGAGTTTAACTTTCTGTGTTATTTGTATTGGGTGGAATCGTAAAATTACCTGAAGGAAATTGTTTTACATTACCATCTGTAGATGTAATTTTTGCTACACCCTCTTTGTCAACTTCATCTATTCGTATAACATTATGAGAAGGAATAAAAAATCTTTTTACGTTAGCGAATTCAGTTTTCAATTTTTCTTCACTTGGATCAACTACAAGACTTGTATTTTTTCCAAAAACCAAATCTTCTACCACAACGAAACCATACATATCTGATTGATATACTTCCTTCGAGTATATTTCATATACTGAATTATGATTAAAATAAATTATTTTATATGTCTGACTCATATTAAGATTTTACAACTATTACATACAATCAACAATAGCGTCACCAAAACCACTACAAGTTACCAAAGTAGCACCAGGCATTAGCTCTTCAAGTTCTTTCACAATTTCTTGGCTGCTTTCATGTTTTTTTACTAATGTCTGCATTCCTACCCTTACTCTTGCAAGATCATAGGTAACTGTTTTATTTGCAATTGCCTTTGCGACTCCATTAATAATATTGTCTGCAGCTTCTGTCCACCCCATGTATCTAAGCATCATTTCTGCTGAAAGAATAATTGATCCAGGATTAACTCTATTTTTTCCAGCATATTTCGGGGCTGAACCGTGTGTCGCCTCAAATACTGCCACTTTATCAGAAATATTTGCGCCTGGAGCAATACCGATACCTCCAACTTGCGCTGCTAATGCATCAGAAATATAATCTCCATTAAGGTTAAGTGTGGCAATAACATCATAGTCTTCTGGCTTTAGAAGAATTTGTTGTAAAAAATTATCAGCTATTACATCTTTTATAATTATTTCCTCTCCATTTTTAGGATTTAATATCTTACACCAAGGTCCGGCATCGATAACTTCACCACCAAATTCATTGCAAGCTAATTCGTATCCCCAGTTCATAAATGCTCCCTCAGTAAACTTCATAATATTACCTTTATGGACAAGTGAAACTGATTTTCTATTATTATCTATTGCATATTGTATTGCTTTTCTTATTAATCTTTCTGAGCCTTGTTTTGAAACGGGCTTAATTCCTATCCCAGAACTATTTGGAAAACGTATTCCAGTAACTTCCATTTCATTAATAAGGAAATCTAAAACTTTTTTTACATCTTTGGTTTCTGCTTCCCATTCTATTCCAGCATATATGTCTTCGGTATTTTCCCTAAATATCACCATATCTGTAGAGCTAGAGGATCTTAAAGGGGTTCTTGTGCCTGGAAAATACCTTATTGGTCTAACACAAGCATACAAGTCCATTTCTTGCCTTATAGCAACATTTAAAGATCTTAAGCCCTCACCGACTGGTGTTGTCAGTGGTCCTTTAATAGCTACTACAAACTTCTCTATAGCATCGAATGTTTCCTTGGGTAAATAATTATGTGCACCATATTTTTCAGTTGCTTTATCGCCTGCAAAAATTTCCATCCAATGAATTTTTTTACTGCCTGAATATGCTTTCTGTACTGCACTATCAACAACATTTTGCATTACTGGTGTAATATCAATTCCAATTCCGTCACCTTCAATAAAAGGTATGACTGGGTTATCAGGAACTATTAGCTTTCCGTTTTCATTAAAATGAATTGGTTCGCCGTCATCCGGTACATTTATATGTTTAAACATAATATAACTTCCAGTGTTATTTAAAACTGTTCTTCTTCCGTTGATCCTGTTAATGCAGTAACAGACGACTGACCGCCTTGAATAACTGTTGTAACATCATCAAAATAACCAGCACCAACTTCTTGTTGATGACTCACAAATGAATAACCTTTATCTGAAGCAGCAAATTCTGGCTCTTGAACTTTTTCAACATAATGCTTCATTCCTTCTTCTCCAGCATATGAATGAGCCAAATCAAACATGTTGTACCACATATTATGTATGCCAGCCAATGTAATAAATTGATATTTGTATCCCATAGCACTTAGCTCTTTTTGGAATTTTGCAATTGTTGCATCATCTAAATTCTTTTTCCAATTAAATGACGGCGAACAATTATATGCTAATAATTGATCAGGATATTTAGATTGAACACCTTCAGCAAATGTTTTTGCAAATTCAAGATCTGGGGTTCCAGTTTCACACCAAATTAGATCTGCATATGGTGCATAAGCTAATCCTCTAGAGATTGCTTGATCAATTCCATTTTTTGTTCTGTAAAAACCTTCAGCTGTTCTCTCGCCAGTTAAAAATGGTTTGTCATTCTCATCGTAATCAGATGTAATTAAATTTGCAGCTTCGGCATCAGTTCTTGCTAAAAGTAAAGTTGGTACACCCATAACATCAGATGCAAGTCTTGCAGCGATTAACTTTTGAATTGCCTCTTGAGTTGGAACTAAAACTTTTCCGCCCATATGTCCGCATTTTTTTACAGCCGCTAATTGGTCTTCAAAATGAACTCCAGAAGCTCCATTGATAATCATATTTTTCATTAGCTCAAAAGCATTTAATACTCCACCAAACCCTGCTTCTGCATCAGCTACAATTGGAGCAAAATAATCAATATACTCTTTATCACCAGGATTTATATCTTTAGACCATTGAATTTCATCAGCTCTTTTAAAATTATTATTAATTCTTCTAACAACAGCAGGAACAGAGTCATAAGCATATAGAGATTGATCAGGATACATAGTTTCAGATGTATTAGCATCTGCAGCAACCTGCCAGCCAGATAAATAAATTGCTTCTATTCCAGCTTTTACTTGTTGCATAGCTTGACCACCAGTTAAAGCACCTAATGAATTTACATATCCTTTTTTTGCGCTACCGTTAACTAATGACCAGAGTTTTTCAGCTCCGCGCTTTGCTATACTGCATTCTGGAACAAATGAGCCTCTTAATCTCACAACATCCTCTGCTGTGTAGCCCCTTTTTACATTTGTCCATCTTGGATTTGATTTCCATTCTTTTTCTAATTGTTTAATTTGCTCTTTCCTATCCATCTTGCTCTCCTGATGTATGTCGAATAATAATCTAAAATTATTTTTAAGTTATACTGAATGTTATTTTTTTTGAAAATATAGAAACTTTTCGCGTGCGTATATTAACAATTTATTAACCTTTAGTCCCTAAAAATTTTAAATTCTTTGATAATATTTCATTATACTGCTAAAATTCATTTCAAGTAACCTAAGTTAATTTATAAAAATAATACTTTAAAACATTGATTTATATGAGAAATAATAAAAATTTTAAAACAGCTGACTTATGTGATGATCATAGTGATAATTTGATTATTTTAGACCAAAATTTCAAAAGTTACGGCAAAACTAATTCATTCTATGGTGAAATTCAAACCGTTAAATGTCTTAATGATAATTCAAAAGTCAGAGAATTGGTTAATAAAGATGGACTCAATAAAGTATTAGTTGTTGATGGCGCTGCTTCAAAAGATTGTGCTCTCTTAGGGGATATGCTTGCAGAAGCTGCATCTAAAAATAATTGGTCAGGGATAATTGTAAATGGATGCATAAGAGATTCTGACGTTATTGCAAATATTGACTTAGGTGTTTTTGCTTTAACAACAATACCTGTAAAAAGTGTTAAAAAGAATATTGGGGAAATAAACGTTGAAGTTAAATTTATGGGTGTAAATTTTAAACCAGGTGATTATATTTATGCCGATATGGATGGAATTATAATAAGTAAAACAGAATTAATTTAAAGAATTAAGTAAACGATGGTTTTCTTCTGTGATAGTACTTAATATCTCTAAAACTTGTTTTTCCCTCTTCTCCAACACCTAAATACATTTCTTTTACATCAGGTCTTTCTAATAATTCTTTAGCTTTACCTTTTAAAATAACTCTTCCATTTTCTATTATGTATCCTTCGTCAGCATATTTAAGAGCTACCATTGCGTTTTGTTCAGCTATTAAAAAACTCACTCCTTCTTTATTAAGGTTTTTAACAATTGCAAATATTTCCTCAACTAACTGTGGAGCAAGACCCATTGAAGGCTCATCTAGTAAAATTAACTTTGGTCTAGACATTAAAGCTCTTCCCATTGCAATCATTTGTTGTTCCCCACCAGATGTGAATCCCGCTAAACTTTTCTTTCTTATTCTTATTCTTTCAAAGTGATCATATACTCTTTCTAAATCTTGTTTTGCTTCTTTTGGGTTTTCTCTTATAAACGACCCTGTCAAAATATTTTCTTCAACAGTAAGATGTGAAAAACAATGCCTTCCTTCCAATACTTGAACAACCCCATCTTTTACAAGATTATATGCATCCGATTTTGATATATCATTATTTTGATATTCTATAGAACCTTTTGTGATTGCTCCACGCTCAGCATGTAAGAGATTTGAGCAAGCTTTTAGTGTGGTTGTTTTGCCAGAACCATTAGCTCCTAAAAGAGAAACAACTTTACCTTCCTCAACATCTAAAGTTACACCACGCAATGCTAAGATAACATGATTGTATACAACTTCTATATTGTTTACCTTTAATAATGACTCTGCCATTTCTTGTCCTCTTTAAATTAATGTGGGTATGGCCACATTCTTAATTTCTGTTTTGTTGTTGCCCACAGAGCAGCAAAACCTCCAGGCTCTCTTATTAACAATGCAATAATAAATACACCATAAACCATATTGGATACGTTTTCTACAACTGCTGTATTAAATGCTCCTTGAAATATTGTATCTCCAACCCAAGTAAATAAAATTGGGAATTCGTATACAAATATTGCTCCGAGCCATGATCCAGATATAGATCCTAAACCACCAATGATAAGCATAAATAAAATAGTAAATGATCTATCAATTTCATATATCATTAAATCTACGTTACCAATATATAAGAAAGAATATATTCCGCCAGCAATACCACAGTAAAAACAACTTACAAAAAATGCTAAGAGTTTTGTTCTTGGAACACTGATACCCATAACGCTAGCTGCTATATCTCTATCACGAACGGACATAAAATTCCTTCCTGTGTTACTTCTTAATAGATTCTTTGCAAAATAAGTTAAACCTATGCAAATAGTTAAAGCCAACAAGTATCTTGCTGGGTAACCTTGCATATCTACACCTAATAAATTACCAAGACCCCAATAGTCATACATATGTGGAGCAATAGCTACAACACCAGAAGATTCATAATTTAAAAACCATGCGTATGAATTAAAAAACCACCAAACGAAATATTGTGCAGCAAGTGTAGACACTAGCAAATAAAAACCTTTGATTCTTATTGCTGGCAATCCAAAAATAACACCTACTAAGCCAGCAAAAATTCCAGAAAGCAATAGAGCCACTGGCAAAGACATAAGGTTTTCTGGCATCCTTAGCATTAAGTTATAAGTACCAAATGCACCTACACACATAAATCCAGCAGTTCCTAAAGATAATTGACCTGTTAAACCAGTTAATATATTTAAACCGACAGTTGCTAAACCAACAGCAAGAATAGGAATTACATGTGCACTTAACATATACTCAGATGTTGTTGGCATATATAAATATAAAAATAACAAACCCAGAATGACAATTATTTTGTCAAATTTTAAAGGAAAGATTTCTCTATCTTTCAGATAATTTGTTACGAAGTGTCCTGTTTCTCTATAAATCATTTATTTATACCCTTTCAATTAATTTTTCGCCAAACATACCTTGAGGCCTAAACACTAAGAAAATTAGTGCCATGAAGTAAGCAAACCATAATTCAATTCCCTGACCACCAAATACATCTGCTAAATATATCTCACCTAATTTTTCTCCAACACCAATAACCAAACCACCAACAATAGCGCCTGGGATAGAAGTTAACCCACCAATTAATATTACAGGAAGAGCTTTCATAACAGCTTCAATTAAAGTAAAGGAAACACTGACTCTTTCTGCCCATAATAGCCCTGCAATTAATGCAATGATACCTGTCACAGCCCAAACTATCGCCCAAACTGTTTGTAAAGGAATTCCAACAGCCATAGCAGCCATATGATCATCTGACACAGCCCTTAATGATAAGCCAGTTCTTGTTTTTTGGAAAAAGAAAGCTAAAATTACAATCAATGATCCAGCCACTAATGAAGCAAAAATATCAAATTTTGGAATTAATATATCTAACCAAGGAATATGATCAGAAACAAAGATAGGAGCTGGGTCCAATAAGCCGATATCTAAGAATTTACTCATTTGTAAACCATGAACATCTGAATCCCATATAAACTGAGAAAAGCCTTCTTGGAAAGTAGCTAAACCAACTGTAGCCATAAATAGAGCTAACAAATCCTGGTTAGCTAGAGGACGTATTACATATCTTTCTGTAGCTATACCGAAAATAACCATTATACCTGCAGCAATAAATAATGCGGTCCAAAAATCTATTCCATTTTCTGTCATTTTAACAAAAGTTAATGATGCAAATAAAAGCATTGTTCCTTGAGCAAAATTAAATATGCCTGAAGACTTATAAATTAAGACGAAACCAATCGCGACAAGAGAGTACATCACTCCTGACATTAACCCGCCAACTAATACTTCTATTAAATAAACCCAATCCATATTATTACCCCTATTTAGTGACTTACCCCAAGATATGCATCAATGACATCTTGATTTGCCATAACTTCTTTTGGTGAACCATCACCTATTTTCTTACCATAATCTAATACCACAACATGATCCGAAATATCCATAACAACTCCCATGTCGTGCTCAATCATAACTGTTGTAATGCCTTGCTCTTTATTAATTTCTAAAATAAAACATGACATATCCGCTTTTTCTTCTAGGTTCATTCCTGCCATTGGCTCATCAAGAAGAAGTATTTTAGGTTCGGCTACTAATGCCCTACCTAATTCTACTCTTTTTTGAAGGCCGTAAGGTAATTTTGATACTGGAGTTTTTCTTATAGACTCAATTTGTAAAAATTTAATTACCTTTTCAACTGCAAGCCTGTTTTGTTGCTCTTCTTTTCTTGCTCTTCCAATATTAAGTCCTTGTTCCAACCAAGTAGATTTCATAAAAAGATTTCTTCCTGTCATTATATTTTCAAGCACTGTCATCCCCTGGAACAATGCAATATTTTGGAAAGTTCTAGCCATGCCAGCTATAGCGGCATCCCTTGGATTAATAGATCTTCTCTCTACACCATTATAAGTTACAGTTCCAATTTGTGGTAAGTAAACACCATTAATTACATTTAACATAGAACTCTTGCCAGCACCGTTTGGTCCTATAACAGCACATATTTCCCCCTCTTTTACATTAAAACTAATGTCTGTGATAGCTTTTACACCACCAAACTGAAGAGTAACATTTTCTACTTTTAATATATCTGTCATAGTTTCCCTAAATTATTTACATTACTTTATTTACGTTTAATTGATAAGTTAATTTATCAATATCATTAAGAGTTATACTGTCGCTTTTATTTTCAACAGCCGAATAAATATCCTTTAAATTTGTTGCTATCTTGTTCCTTAAAATTCCCATAGTCTTTGTTACTTCTCCTTCTGTCATAATAAGGGTTCGATGCAAAATTACAAATCTCTTTATTTGAAGTTCACTATCAAATGCCTCATTAACACACTTAATGTGATCTCTAATTAAATCCCTAACTTCATCTTTTGATGCTAATTCAGAATAACCTGTATATCTAATATTCTTTCTGTCGGCCCAAGAATTTACAGAATTAGGATCTATTACAATGATAGCGGATAATGAATCTTGACCGCTTCCAATTACTACAGTTGATTTTATAAAAGGTGAACAAGAAATTAAATTTTCTATTTTTTCTGGTGAAAATTTTGTTCCAGATTTAAGGGTTAAGATATCATCACTTCTTCCTTCAACTATTAACGCCCCAGAGTCTTCTATGGATCCAACATATCCAGAATTTACCCAGCCGTCTTCTATATTTAATTCCCCACTTACAGAATCTCCTAGGCAATCTGTTTTAAAAAGAACTTCGGAATTATTATTAATTTTTATCTCAGTTCCTTTCATTGGAGATCCAACATTTTCAGAGGAAACCGAATGATCAGGTTGAACTGAGATACATCCGCATGAAACAGCTTGTCCAAACGAATGCTGAATTTCTACACCTATAGCGTGGAAAAAATCAAAATTTACTTTTGATAAAACCCCATCACTTACAAATGCATGTTTAATGTTTGTTAAACCAAAAACATTTTTTGCCGGCGCAAAAGTTGTAAGCATTAACCAAGTTTTAGTTAATGTATCAATTATTGATGTTTCACCTTTTATTTCTTTATCATAAATTTTCATCAAAGAATCGTAATGCTTCATATATCTATCGTAATTTTCTTGCGTTGCAGATTCAATTCTATAACTTATCGAAGTTATAATATGTTTAAAAACAAATGATGGTGCGTACAATATTGAGGGACCAATTTCTTGCAAATCCTTCTCAATTGTCTGATTGCTTTCGGGTAAATTTAATGACATACCGCTAGCCATAGAAGTAACATAAGTAAATAAAAGATTTGTAGGAATTGATAGTGGTAAATATGAAACTACAGAATCTTTAGCAGACAATGTATTTAACTCAATAATTTTTTTACAATTATTTACTAATGCTTCATGGCTTACTTTATAAAGATTATCTTCATATTCATCATATAAATAAAAGGCAGTGTCTTTATCGTTTAATGAATTGATATCTATTTCTGTGTTTGACCCACTTACTTTAGATATCAAATCATCAAAAGAAGTTAAATTAGAATTATCGTAAGAGGCTAAACCTCTTCCATCTAAATAAATAACATTTTTAACACTGCACTCAGAAGCAACTCCTAAATAAGTATCAACTTGCTGCTGATCTTCTGCAATTAAAAAATCTGCTTTTGAACTTAAAATAATTTTCTTAAGTTCTTCTTTGGTTGATTCTGGATGAATTGGTACTACGATCGCGCCAAGTGCTTGGATTGCAGAGATCGAAAATATAAGTTTAGGCACATTATTACCGTAAATTCCTACGACAGAACCTTTGCCAATTGAATTTGATTTAAAGGCTTCAATTGTTTTAGAAACTTCTGCTGCATATTCGGTCCAAGTATATGCATTCCATATGCCTAACTGCTTATATCTCAAAGCTATAGCATTTGGATTTGACTTCTTATTTGATAATACTAGACCAGGGATTGTAGCCATTATTAATTTATTCTCTCCTTTTTTACTTAAAGTATTGATTACTAAATGATTTATTTATTATTATTATATAATTTTATTATATTTAATTTAAACGCAATCAAGATGTGTAAAGTACACCAATGTTGCCTTTCTGACAAGGTATTAATATTAATAATTGATATCTAATAATACTATATAAGTATATGTTAATTTATTAATGTCTTTGAAAAACACAATATATAGTGGTAAAATGCTATTCCAAGTACTACTAATTTAGGAAATAATTATTACTTGGATAACTAAAAAAGATACCATTTCTCATAAATATATTAAATTTTATATATTGCCAATAATCTGCACTTTTGGATTTTCTGGAAGTAATTCATTCAAAAGTTACGAAGTGCCTTTGTACAGTAGTAATGATCAATGTTTTATCTTAAAAGATCTATATTTATCCTTAGAAGAAAATAAAAATTTAAATAACATCGAAAAAAATATTTTTATAAAAAAAATTAATAACCGACTACCAAACTATATAAGTTATTTCAAAAAATATACAAGAAATTCTATATTTTCTTGGGAATTAATTGCTGCGATTTCTTATCAAGAATCTCATTGGAATCATAAAGCTGTATCAAAAACAAAAGTTAAAGGTCTTATGATGCTCACAAAAGATACTGCAAATTATATAGGTATAAAAAATAGATTGGATCCCAATCAAAGTGTATATGGAGGGGTTAAATATTTAGAAAATTTATATAAACGATTATCTAAATCTGTTGTTGGCTCAGATAGATTATGGATGACACTTGCCGCATATAACGTTGGTTTGGGGCACTTAGAAGATGCGCGAATATTAACTGAAAAGCATGGGTACAATCCAAACTATTGGTCAGATGTAAAAAAACATTTACCCTTGCTAAGAATAAAAAAATATTATAAGAAAACTAAATATGGCTATGCTCGAGGACTAGAACCAGTAAGATATGTTGAAAGAATTCAGACTTATTTAGATTTAATATACGAAAATAAAAAAGCACATTTAGCTTCTTTTGCTTTTAAAAAAATCTTTAATAATTAAAGAGCACTCTTTTTCTAAAATACCACCAATAAAACTTAATTTATGATCAATCTTATAGTTCTCTTTAATATATTTAAATTTATCTTCAATATTTTTATTTTCACTCGAGTAGGCCCCAAAAACAATTAAGTCAATTCTCGCTTCACAAGCGGCAACCAGACACATCAAACAAGGCTCTAAAGATGTATAAAGTATAGAATCTTTTATTCTATAATTATTATTTTTTTTACAAGCTTCTCTAATTACATTTATTTCTGCATGGGCAGTTGGGTCGTTTAATTTAATTGGAGAATTGTAAGAATTTGCAATTATTTTATTGTTCTGCGTGATTAAAGATCCAACAGGTACTTCATTATTTTTTTGTGCTTCTTTAGCTAATAAGTAACATTGTTTTATATAAAATTCATGATTCATTATTAATCCGTAGAAGAAATTTATTTTAATTGTTATGATGCATTTATTATAAGTATTAATTTTTATCTATAAACTTTCAAGGAGTAAATAATATGAGCGATAGAATTGTAATGAGAGTTGCAGAGTCACTAGTAGCTGGTGGACCTCCAGGAACAGCAGCAGAGCCAGAAATAGTGATTGGGGAACTTGATGGCCCTGTTGGAACAGCTTTTGCAACACTTTTAGGAGACCAGGTTAAAGGCCATTCAAGAGTATTAGCTATAATGAATACAGATATAATGGTTAAACCAGCTACCATAATGGTTAGCAAAGTAACTGTAAAAGACACAAAATATACAAATATCTTAATGGGTACGGTTCAAGGCGCAATCGCCAACGGAGTTTTAGACGCTGTAAGAAATGGAGATATCCCAAAAGAAAAAGCAAATGATCTTGGGATTATCGTTTCTGTTTGGCTTAATCCATCAGTCATAGATGACAATAACTTAGATCATAAAATTCTATTTGATATTCATAGGAAAGCAACTTCACAAGCTATTCATAAGGCTATGAAAAATGAACCGAGTATAGATTGGTTGTTAGATAACCAAGAAAAAATAGTTCATAAATATTTTCAAATGGGAATAGATGGTAAAATCTAAATTTTGTATATTAAAAATATTATTTTATCCAATTAGGCAATGAGTGAATATCTATATCAAAGACAAGTTTAATTAAAAAAGAGCTAGCAATTGATATTGCAAAAATTGAAATAATATTTAATAAAAATCCTGCGCGTAACATATCACTAATTTTTATTTTACCGCTTCCAAAAATAACTGCATTTGGTGGTGTGGCAATAGGAAGCATAAAAGCACAACTCGCTGCAATAGTAGCTGGAATTACATAAAATAAAGGATTGTGATTGATACCTATAGCAAAGATAATTAAAATTGGAGCAAAAGTTGCAATTGTTGCAGTATTCGAATTTAATTCAGTTAAAAATATTATTAATCCAACTGCAAGGATAATTAAAATATAAAATTCATAATTAATAAAAAAATGTGAAAAACTTCCAATCCAAGTAGCTAGGCCTGAAGAATTAAAAGCTTTAGATAAAGCAATACCGCCACCGACTAAGAGTAATACTCCCCATGGTATCTTATTGGCAACCTGCCAATTACAAGCTCTTATATTTTTTCCTGTTGGTATTAAAAATAAAAGTAAAGCACCAAATAAACTAATTGAGGTATCGTTTAAGTTCAAATTGAAAATTTCGTTTAAAGTTCTTCTAAGTATCCATAAAAAAGCTGTTAAAAAAAATACAGCTGCAACAACCTTTTCTGCAAAAGAAGGTTTTCCTATTTCTTTATTCATGTTTGTGATTGTTTTCTCTAATGCATCAGAAGTTTTGTTTGACACTTTGAAGCTTATGTTTGTCAAAAAAAACCAAATAATTGGTAATAAAAAAATTAAAATAGGTAAACCAATTAGTAACCAATCAATAAAACTTATCTCGTAATTATAAGTATCACTTAAAATTCCAGCTAACATTATATTTGTTGGGGTTCCTATCAAAGTAGAAGCTCCACCAACAGATGCAGAATATGCTATTGCAAGTAAAAGTGGGATTGCTAATTCTTCATTTTTTGCATTTGTTTCTTTAGAAAAAATTGTAATCACTGATAATGCAATAGGTAGCATCATTATTGTTGAAGCTGTATTACTTACCCACATGCTAATAGATGCGGTCGTTAACATAAAGCCAGCTATAATCTTGCTTGGACTCAGTCCAGATAGCGATAGAATATTTAGAGCTATTCTTTTATGTAAACCACACGACTCCATAGCTGCAGCTATTATAAAACCACCTAAAAAAAGTAAAACAAGAGGATGTGCGTAAGCTACAGAGATAGACTTTAAATCATATATATCAAATATAGGAAATAATATAAGAGGTATTAATCCAGTTGCATAAATGGGTATTGCTTCAGTAACCCACCATATTGTCATTAATAGCCCTATTCCAGCAGTCACCCAAGCTATATTATTTAATGCAAGTGGAGGTTCTGTAATAATGAATAAAGAAAAAATAAAAATGCCGAATATTAAGCCGAACATTGAAACCGATTCTTTATTTAACATTTTTATTCCCACTCAATAGTTGCTGGCGGTTTGGATGAAATATCTAAACAAACTCTAGAAATACTTGGTATCTCATTTATAATTTTAGTTGAGACTTCCTCTAAAAAATCAAAAGGAAAATCAAAAGGCTTTGCCGTCATAAAATCAATTGTCTTTACCGCTCTTAATGAAACAACATTTCCATATGCTCTTCCATCGCCAGTTACACCAACTGATTTTACTGGCATAAAAACTGTAAAAGCTTGTGAAATATTGTTATATAGATTTTTTTCATGAAGCATCTCTATAAAGATATTATCAGCTTCCCTTAAGATATCAGCATATTCTTTTTTAACTTCGCCAAGGATTCTTACAGCTAAACCTGGTCCAGGAAAAGGGTGTCTATTTATAAGTTTTTTATCTATACCTAACTCTATACCTAATTTTCTAACCTCGTCTTTAAATAGCTCCCTTAGTGGTTCTACAAGTTTTAAATTCATATTTTCTGGCAAACCGCCAACATTATGATGAGATTTAATTAAATGCGCATTTTCTGACGAAGCTGCAGACTCTATAACATCTGGATATATTGTGCCTTGAGCTAACCATTGAGCATTATTAATTTTTTTAGCTTCATCTTGGAAGACATCAATAAAAGTTTTTCCAATTATTTTTCTTTTTTCTTCTGGATCAATAATTCCATTTAATCTTTTTAAGAAAAAATCAGATGCGTCGATATAAATTATTTTAATTCCCTTAAAATCTTTAAAACTTTTTTCAACTTGAATTTTTTCATTTAATCTTAAGAGCCCGTTATCTATAAAAATACAAGTTAAACGACTACCAATTGCTTTGTGAAGAATGGCTGCTGATACTGAAGAATCAACACCACCTGATAATCCTAATATCACATTATCATTTTTTACTTTTTCTTTAATTAAAGCTATTTGATTAGTTATAATATTTTTTGTTGTCCACATTTCCTTCGATTTACATATTTTAACAACAAAATTATAAATTATTTTCCCGCTATCAAGTGTGTGAGTCACTTCAGGATGAAATTGAAACCCATATATATTTTTATCAATAAGTTTTATTGCTGATAAACTTTTTTTATTTGTCGATGCAATTTTGATGAAATTTTTTGGAACATCAATTACACTGTCACCGTGTGACATCCATACTTCTATGCTTTTATTCACGTCATTAAATATTAAATCATCTTTAAGAATTTGGAGATTTGCTTTTCCATATTCTCTAGAGGTTGATTTTTCTATTTTTGCGTTAAAATTTTTGCAAATTAATTGCATGCCAAAACATATGCCTAGTACTGGTATATCCTCTTCAAATATAAAATCTGGTAAATCGTAATTATTGTCTGTAGTTACTGAATTTGGACCTCCTGAAAGTATAATCCCTATAATATTTTCTAAATCTATTTTGTTTTGAAGGAAACTCGGCTGTACTACTTCACAAAAAGTTTTATTTTCTCTAATTCTTCTTGCGATTAACTGAGTATATTGAGAACCGTAATCTACTACTAATATTTTCTGGTCTTGCATTATTTGTCTATTTGGTAATTTGGAGCTTCTTTAGTAATCATTACATCATGTACATGACTTTCTTTCATGCCTGCGTTTGTAATTTTTACAAATTTTGCTTTAGCATGTAATTCTTTTACTCCTAAACATCCTAAATAACCCATGCTTGATCTGATACCACCCAATAATTGATGAAGTATATTTGTCATACTTCCCTTAAATGGTACTCTTCCCTCTATTCCTTCAGGGACAAATTTATCTGAAGAATTTTCATGTTCTTGAAAATATCTCTCGCTTGATCCTTTTTTCATTGCTCCTATTGACCCCATACCTCTATAACTTTTATAGGTTCTGCCCTGGTACAATTCAATTTCACCGGGAGCTTCTTCTGTCCCTGCAAACAAACTACCTAGCATTACTGAATCAGCTCCTGCTGCAAGTGCTTTTGAAATATCACCAGAAAATCTAATACCACCGTCTGCAATTACTTTAACAGTTGTTCCTTTAGTTGCACTTGCAACATCACTAATAGCTGTTATCTGGGGAACACCAACACCTGCTACAATTCTAGTTGTACATATTGAGCCTGGTCCAATACCAACTTTAACGGCATCTACCCCAGCTTTAATTAATTCTTTTGCAGCTTCTTTTGTTGCAATATTACCTGCTATAAGTTGTATTTTTGGATGCTTTTTTCTAATTAACTTAACTGCATCGATAACCATCTTTGAATGACCGTGAGCAGTATCTATAACTAATACATCTACTTCAGATTGAATTAATTTTTTTATTCTGTCCTCCATATCTAAACCAACACCAATTGCTGCGCCAACTCTTAGTCTTTGTAAATTATCTTTGCAAGCATTAGGAAAATCTTTGGATTTCTGAATGTCTTTTACAGTAATCATGCCTTTTAAATGAAACTTATTATTAACCACAAGAACTTTTTCTATTCTATTTTTATGCAATAAAGATTTAACTTTATCTTTTGAAGCGCCTTCTTGAACTGTAACTAGGCGCTCTTTGGGTGTCATTATTGTGGAAACTTTTGGGCTAACTTTATTTACAAATCTTAGGTCTCTAGCTGTAACTATACCAACTAAGTTTTTTCCCTGAACTACAGGTACACCTGAAATCTTATGTTTTGAGGTTAGATCAATAACTTCTTTTATGGAGCAGTCAGGAGAAGTCACAACAGGATCTGTAATTACACCACTTTCATGTTTTTTAACTTTAGAAACTTCGTGAGCCTGTTCTTCTGCTGATAAATTTTTGTGTATTATTCCGATTCCGCCCTCTTGAGCAATAGATATAGCAAGCTTTGCTTCTGTTACCGTATCCATAGCAGCTGATACTAAAGGAATATTGAGTTCAATCTTTGCAGTTAATGATGTTTTAAGAGATGCATCAGTAGGTAAGATTGCAGATCGATTAGGCACAAGTAGAACGTCATCAAATGTTAGAGCTTCTTGAATAACTTTTAACATATAAACCTCTCTACAAAACGGTATTATAGGTTTTATTTTAGAAAAGTAAACAAAAGTATTCCTATTATTGTAATATAAATACCATGAATATCCCAAAAGATAATATATTAAGTGTTAGTGAGATAAATAATCATGTAAAACAGATTATTGATAGTTCTTTTGAGAAATATATATATGTTGAAGGCGAAATCTCACAGGTTCAAAAAAGTCAACTAGGTCATATATATATTGTTATTAAAGATGAAAAATCATCAGCTAGATGCACTTTATGGAGTTCAAGAGTCCCTAAATTAGAAATATATCCAGAAATTGGATTAAAAGTGATTATAAAATGTAATGTTACTTTTTATGAAAAAACTGGTTCATATCAGCTTGATATTTTAGGTGTATCATCAGTAAGTATTGGAAAATTTCATGAATTATTTGAAAAATTAAAACAAAAATTAAAAAAAGAAGGCTTATTCGATATAAAATTTAAAAAAAATTTACCTGTTTATCCAAAAAATATATCCGTTATAACTTCATTAACAGGTTCCGTAATACAAGATATTCTAAAAATACTTAAAAGAAGAATGCCAACGTTACAAGTCGAAGTATATTCCTGTAAAGTTCAAGGTGAAGGGTGCGCTTCAAGTATTATTAGTCAACTAATTACTATAAATAAAAAAAATGTGGCGGATATAATTATTATAGCGAGAGGTGGTGGGTCACTAGAAGATTTAATAGAATATAATGACGAATTTTTAGCAAGGCAAATATATAACTCCAGTATACCAATCATATCAGCTATTGGCCACGAGACAGATACAACAATTGCAGATCTTGTATCTGATGTAAGAGCTGCGACACCTTCTGAGGCAGCAGAAATAGCTACGAAAATATCTGTAAATGATTTGCTTTACAATGCAAATGATTTTAAAAATCAACTATCAAACAACCTTTCTACACTCTTAAACAGTAAAATGAATATATTAAAAGAAATAAAATATAATATAGAAAAAAATAATCCGCATAATAAAATTAATAGCTACAGTCAAACAGCTGACAGAGTCTTAGTAACACTTAAAACAAAACTATTATCTAAGATTATAAATGAAAAAAATAGAACGAATAAGATACAAGAGAAATTAAAAAATCATAATCCACTTCAAAAGCTTAACCAACTTGAATTAAAAATAAAGAATCAAAGAAAATATCTTCAAAATGTTTTCGATAGTTATATTTCAAAAAAGAGAAATATAATTTATATTAAAAATAATACTATCGAAAATATTAGCCCACTAAATATCTTAAATAAGGGTTATTCATTGGTATTTGCCAATAATAAGCTTGTAAGCGATACAAGAAAGTTGAAAGTTGGCAACGAACTTAAAATTAAATTCTACAATGGTAGTGTTCTTTCAAATATTTCTAAGATTAAGAAAAATTAATCTTCTTTTTTCCAAACCCAAGGTGATTCTTTGCAGATCGCAAAATATATATATACATTTACTATCATAATTATTAATAATGCTAGTGCAGCTCCTAAAGTCCAAAGTACGTCATGCGGATTATTTTGAAATCCAAACGCATTCATTCCCCAGAAACATATTGATGTAAATGCTATCATTACTACTGCTGCAATATATTCTCTCACTTTATTTCCCCTTTATATTTTTTTCATTATTTTACAAATAATAGCACAAATTTCCAATTTTTTTTATTTTGAACCCGAGTCTAAAAATTTATCAAAATATATCTCATTATTAGGCATTCCTTCAGAGGTAAATTCTTTTATAGCGGCATCAATCATTGGAGGCGGCCCACATAAATACCCTTGGCAATCTTTCATTTCAAGTTTATTTTTTTCAATGTAGTCGGATTTAAGATAATCTGTAACCATTCCTCTAGCTCCGTTCCAATTAGAGTCTTCAGGCTCCATATTCAGAACATACGTATATTCAAATTTATAATTTGGGTTCCACTTTTTCTTAATTTCTTCAAGTTCTTCTTTACCATATATATCTTGTTGTGTTCTTGCTCCAAACAAGAAAACAGCGTCTCTTTCAACCTGGTCTATAGCAGCTTTCTCTAAAATTGCCTTGACAGCGCTCATTCCGCTTCCTCCAGCTATACAAACCATAGTTCCTTTTCCATCTCTATAATAAAATGATCCAAATGGTGTATTTACTTCTAATTTTTGCCCTGTTGGGTCACCATCAAAAAGCCATTTACTAAATCTTCCCTTAGGAACATTTCGTATAAAGAATGATAACTCCCCAGGATTTTCGTTTTCAGGAGCTTTAGCAAATGAATAGGATCTTGAATTTCCAACCTGTTTAACCAAAACCTCTGAGTATTGCCCAGCCATTCCAGAATGTTCTAAGTTATCAATTCCTATAGTCAATTCAACAATATCGTGTGTCAATGATTTAACTTTTTTAACAACACCCTCGTAAGATTTTGTTGCACTTGCTTTAGCATCACTATCTATTGAGACATCAATTGCAACTGGTGTTTTAGCTCTTGATTGACAAGCCAATATCATGCCGTCTTTAAGCTGCTCACCATCTAAAACATAACTAAAATCAGCTGTCGGTTTAATCTTTCCTGAAGTTAACTTGCAGGCACAAGTTCCGCAACTTCCAACTCGACAATCATGTGGAAATGGCACTCCCGCTTTTAATGCAGCATCAAGAATATTTTGTTCAGGCTCTACTTCAAATTTGTATTGATCAGAGTTCAATGTAACTTCTTGTGGTTTTTTTTTGCCAAATCCAAACATATAAATAGATAGTCCTTGTGTTAAAACACTAACTTAGTTAAACAATATAAAATTTTCCAGTACGCAAAACCTATACTACATTAATACCAACATTTCTTAATGTTCCTGAATCTACATCCTCTTTTGTTGGTAAACATGTATAAGGCACAATGTTTTCTTTACTTGTTGATGGATGTTTTTTTACTGCATCACACCACTCACTTACTTTAGATCTAGATGATACTACATCATTTCCAGATATTTCTAACGCGTTAACGCAAGACATCCAATGAATGTCTGCTAATGAAAACTCACCACATATATAAACATCTTTTTTTAGTTTTGGATCAGGTGGATTTGTAAGTATATTTTCTAATATATCAAAAGCTTTATTTACAATATCCATATTACCACCAGAACCAGTTAACATACCGTATGCTTCCATTTGAACATAATCGGAAGCAATGTGAGCATATTGATACATGATTGCTCTGATAACTCCATTTCTTGGGACTAATGATGGACCAAATCCTTTGTCATCAAGATACGAGATAATTGCGTTTGGTCCGTACACAATATTATCTAAATCTTTTAAGACTGGAGCACTTCCAAGTGGTGAGATATCTGTGACTTCGTCACCACTATTAATTTTATGCGCTTCAATATCTACACCTTTTTCAGCAGCAGTTTGTAATGCTTTAGCTGTATTTATACAGCTTGGATTACCATATAATTGCATCGCCGATGCTAACTTATCACCGATCATACTTCCCTCCTAAGAGAATTTTTTAAATTATTATTCTATTTTTAAAGCTCCAGATGGGCATTCTGCTACTACATCTGCAATCTTATCTTCAGAGGCAGCTGATGTATCAATAACAAATTTACCATCCTCAATTTTAAATACTTCTGGTGCTCCTTGTACACATTTACCTGCGTGTATACATACACTTTCATCCCATGATACTTTCATATCTTTCTCCTCATATTTAATCTTCGTCCCCTATTTTACCCAAAAAACCTACCACTGCAAAGTCTTTATAGGAGAATATATTGTTCTAGAATTAGAGTTTTTTAAAGGTCAAACTTAATGAATTAATACAATATCTTTTGTATGTTGGTGCAGGGCCATCATTAAAAACATGGCCTAAATGACTGTTACAGTTTGAGCATTGAACTTCTATCCTGCTCATGCCCAGTGTATTATCTTGAATATACTTGATATTTTTTTCTTGTGCTGATTCAGTAAAACTTGGCCAGCCAGAACCTGAATCAAATTTTGTGTCAGAGTTAAAAAGAATTGTTTCGCAGCACTTGCACAAGTATGTACCTTTTTCGTAAAACTTATTATATTTTCCAGTAAAGGGCTGTTCAGTACCCTTTTTTCTACATACTATAAACTCTTCATCAGTTAACAATTTTTTCCAATCATCTCCCATAAAAATGACTATACTACTCTATTCCTTTCATGGTTAATTTAATGCGTCCTTGCTTATCAATTTCAAGCACCTTGACTTTAACTATATCTCCTTCATTAACTTTATCAGAAACATTCTCTACTCTTTCTTCACAAATTTGTGAGATATGCACTAGTCCATCTTTGCCCGGTAAAACCGTTACAAAAGCACCAAAGTCCATAATCTTTGCAACTTTTCCCTCATAAATTTTATCAACCTCAACATCTGCGGTAAGATTTTCTATCTTTGATTTTGCTAATTCTGCAGCAGCTTTATCAACTGAAGAAATTTTTATTAAGCCGCTATCATCTATATCTATCATTGCTCCTGTTTCTTCTGTTAACGCCCTAATTGTCGCCCCACCTTTTCCTATAACGTCTCTAACCTTATCAGATTTTACTTGAATAGTAATAAATCTTGGTGCATTAATAGACACTTCTTCTCTTGAAGATTCAATAACTTTTGCCATTTCACCTAAAATATGTATCCTTCCATCTCTTGCTTGCGCTAATGCAATTTTCATTATTTCTTCAGTTATACCATTAATTTTAATATCCATTTGAAGTGCAGTTACTCCATCGCTTGTTCCAGCAACTTTAAAATCCATATCACCCAAATGATCCTCATCTCCAAGTATGTCAGAGAGAACCACATAGTCTTTGTCTTCTTTGATTAATCCCATTGCAATTCCAGCAACTGGGTTTGCAATTGGAACACCAGCATCCATAAGTGATAAACTGGATCCACAAACACTTGCCATAGAGCTTGAACCATTAGATTCTGTAATTTCAGAAACAACTCTAATAACATAAGGAAAATCATCTGTTGATGGCAAGACAGGAGCAATTGCTCTTTTAGCAAGCTTTCCATGACCAATTTCTCTTCGTTTTGGCGAGCCAACAAAACCTGTCTCTCCAACTGAGTAAGGAGGGAAATTATAATGCAGCATAAATTTATCTTCATATTTCCCGTCAATTGCATCTATAATTTGACCATCTCTATCTGTTCCAAGGGTTGCAACAACTATTGCTTGTGTTTCGCCTCTTGTAAACAACGCACTTCCATGGGTTTTAGGTAAAATACCAATTTCAATACTTATGTCTCTAACCGTTTTATTATCTCTTCCATCAATCCTCGGTTTTCCTGAGATAATATTTTTTCTTACAATTTCTTTTTGTAACTTATATATAGTATTTTCTATACAATCTTTCTTTGAGTCTTGTTCATCATCAAATGATTCAATAGCACTATTCTTAATTTCTGATAGCTTTATATTTCTCTCTGCTTTATCAGAGATTAAATATGCTTCTGTTATAATATCGGTATATTTTTTTGAAATTTCTGTTTCTAGATTTTCATTTTCATTTATAGGTTTTTCCCATTCATAATTTTTAACACCGAATTCATTTGCAAAGTTATTAATTTCATCAATTAAAGTTTGCATTTCACTATGCCCAAATGAAACAGCACCGAGCATAATATCTTCACTTAACATTTTTGCTTCTGATTCAACCATAAGGACACCGTCTTTTGTTCCGGCAACCATTAAATCTAATTCTGAAGTTAATAATTCAGCTTTTGTTGGATTTAAAATATAAGAACCATCTTTATATCCAACTCTAGCTGCTCCTAATGGGCCTTGAAAAGGTACACCAGAAATTGTTAATGCTGCTGATGCTCCAATTAAAGACGCAACATCTGCGTCAATCTCACTATTAAGACTCATAACGGTACATATAACCTGAACTTCATGAGTGAACTCTTTTGGAAATAATGGTCTAAGAGGTCTATCAATTAATCTTGATATTAGAGTTTCTTTTTCTGCAGGTCTTCCTTCTCTTTTAAAATATCCTCCTGGAATTTTTCCTGCAGCATATGTTTTTTCTTGATAATTTACTGTTAGAGGAAAAAAATCTCTTGCCTGTCCGTCATTTTTAGCAACTACTGTTGTTAATACAACAGTTCCTTCTATGTTTACGATAACCGCCGCATTAGCCTGTCTTGCAATCTTTCCTGTTTCAATTATTACTTCGTGTTTTCCATACTGGAAATTTCTTTTTATTGGTTTCATTTTTTTCTCTTAGTTTATCTTCTTAATCCTAAAGAAGAGATTATTGTTTGATATCTTTCTGCGCTTTTTTTCTTTAAATAATCAAGAAGTTTTCTTCTAGTATTCACCATCTTTAACAAGCCATGTCTTGAATGATGGTCCTTTTTATGAACACTAAAATGCTCACTAAGAAAATCAATCCTTTTTGATAATAATGCTATTTGAATTTCAGGAGACCCAGTATCTGTATCTCCTTTTTGATATTCCTTTATAACTTTACTTTTTTCTTCAGTAGATAATGCCATATTTTCTTCACTTAGTTTCTTATTTACAAGGCCGCATTCTATCACGATATATTAATCATACAAACATTAACTTTTAAATTAAGATTTTTCTAGGTAAAAGCTCATAATTTTCATTAATTTCGCCGATACCAAGAAATACATTGTTCTTATCATACATTTTTACAATATTTAATGGTTTTTCCTCAGTTTTTATTGAATTTCCATTTAGTATCTTTGGCACATCGTAATCAGACAAATAATACGATTTTGTATCAATTAATAATTGATCTACATTAATCATATATTTATGAAATATTTCTTCTTCTGAACTATTTAAAAATTTTTCTAATTCAATAGAATTATCTAAACTTACATCGTTTATACTTGTTCGTGTTAGTTTTGCTACAGTCCCACCCGAACCAAGATCTTTGCCAATTTGTTCTGCTAAAGTTCTTATGTATGTACCTTTTGAGCATTTAACTTGTAAAAATAATTCTTTATCATTAAGTACTGATAACTTTAAATCATGTATTACAATTTTTCTGGGCTTTCTATCAATACTAATTCCTTTTCTAGCGTATTCGTATAAACGAACACCTTTATACTTAAGAGCAGAATACATTGGAGGCACTTGAAAAACTTCACCTAAATATTTTTTTTCTATTGTGTTCAAATTTTTAAGATTGGGTGTAATATTCGTTGTTTTAATTTTACCATCTAAGTCACCTGTAGATGACGTAAGGCCAAGTTTAATAACAGCCTCATAACTTTTACTAGAATTTAAAAAAAATGAACAGAGCTTTGTGGCTTTATTAAAAAATATTATTAATAAACCACTTGCTAACGGATCTAATGTTCCCGAAAAGCCAGCTTTTTTTTGATTTATTTTTTTCTTTACCTTCGTTAAAACCTCATTTGAAGATATACCAGAGGGTTTATTTAATAATAAACAACTTTGTCTATAATTATTCATTAATTTAAGCTTTTGTTTATAAGTTCTTCTAATTCAAAAGCTTTTGATTCTGTGTCATCATAAATAAATTTCAACCTTGGAACAGATCTCAAGTTAGAGTTTTCTGATAATTTTTTCTTAAAAAACTGTTTTGAAGAGTTTATCGCATTAGTAATTTCTTCAATCTCTGAAACCAATCTATCTTTGTTGTTAAATATTATAAAAAATATTTTAGCATTTTTTAAATCTTTCGACATATCTACTTCGGTAATTACTACGTCTTTTATTCTCGGATCGTTAATATCGTTTCTAATAATTTGTGCGATTTCTTTTCTAATGACTGAGCCAATTCTATGTATTCTTTGATTATCAGAATCATATTTCATTATTCTATCTTCCTAGCAACTTCAATCCTTTGAAAGACTTCTATATTATCTCCAGGCTTTACATCATTATAATTTTTAACTGCTATACCACATTCTGTACCAAGCTTTACTTCTTTTACATCATCTTTATGTCTTCTTAATGACTCAAGTTCCCCTTCATATATTACAATATTATCTCTTAATACTCTTATTGGGTTGCCTTTTTTTACAGATCCCTCTATAACTTGACACCCTGCGACTGCACCCATTGCAGACGATTTAAAAACATCTTTAACTTCTGCCAAACCTATTATTTCCTCTTTTGTCTCTGGTGCAAGCAGACCACTTAAACCCGCTTTAACGTCATCTATCAAATCATATATAATACTGTAATACCTTAAATCAATATTTTTTTCTGTAACAGTTTTTTTTGCTTGGCTGTCAGCTCTTACATTAAACCCTATTATCATAGCATTTGACGCCTCAGCTAAAGCAATATCAGATTCATTTATAGCACCTGCTGAAGAACTTATAATTTTAACCATTACTTCATCGTTATTTAATTTAACTAATGATTCACATATTGCTTGTGAACTTCCTTGAACATCTGTCTTTAAAAGTATATTAAATGTTGGAATTTCACCTTTTTTTAAATTACTAAACATATTATCTAAAGTTGGCGCTTGATATTGAGATGCAAACTTAGTATCTCTAATCTTTGTTTTTCTATATTCAGCAATGTCTCTGATTTTCTTATCGTTAACTGCTGATAAAACTTCATCACCTACTTCAGGAGCTCCTGATAATCCAAGGACAACTACAGGTGTTGATGGTGTTGCTTTATCAACTCTTTTACCATCCTGATCAATCATTGCTCTAATTCTTCCAAATTCTTTACCGCATAAAATATTATCACCAGTATTCATACAACCTTTTTGAACAAGAACAGTTGCCGTTGCACCTTTTCCTTTATCTAAAGCAGACTCTAAAACAATACCAGTAGCAGAGCCTTTTGATATTGCTTTTAACTCTAAAACTTCTGCAAGCAAAGAAATTGATTCAAGTAGATTATCTATACCGGTACCCTCTTTTGCCGAAACCTCTACAAATATATTTTCTCCGCCCCATTCTTCAGGAACAACCTCATGTTTTGTAAGCTCTGTTTTTATAGCCTCTACGTTAGCACCTTCTTTATCTATTTTATTTACAGCAACAATTATCGGTACTTCAGCTGCTTTTGAATGCTTTATGGCTTCTATAGTTTGAGGTTTTACTCCGTCGTCAGCAGCAACAACGAGAATAACTATATCAGTACAATTTGCTCCTCGCGCTCTCATTGATGTAAATGCCGCGTGCCCAGGAGTATCCAAGAAAGTTAAAACACCTTGTTTTGTATTTACTTGATATGCGCCAATGTGTTGAGTTATTCCTCCAGCTTCACCAGATGCTACTCTACTTGACCTAATATAATCTAATAATGAGGTCTTTCCATGGTCAACGTGCCCCATAATTGTGATCGCAGGCGGTCTGGATTCCAATTCATATTTATCCTCTGGCTCAATTGTTAATAAATTCTTTTCTAAATTTTCGTAATCAATTGTTGTAACTTTGTGCCCCATTTCTTCTATAACAATAGTTGCTGTATCTTGGTCCAAGGTCTCGTTTATAGTTGCCATTACACCCATTTTCATAAGCGCCTTTATAACTTCAGCTGACTTCACTGAAATTGCTGATGCTAATTCAGCCACAGAAATAAATTCACCCAACTCTACGGTGTAAACAACTGGTTCCGTAGGTTTTTCAAACTGATGCTTATCTTCAACTTTACTATTATCTTTGTTTTTCTTACTAGACTTTTTTCTTACAATGCGATTCTCATCTGAAATTTGAATCTTTTGCCTACGATTTTTTGACTTTATAACAACGTTATTCTTTTCTTCATTAATATATTTTGTCTTGGATTTTTTTCTTCTTTTTTTACTATTATCGTTTGATTCATTATTTTCAAAAGTTTTTGTTTCAGATAAAGGTGTTTCATTTTTAATATCTTGCGCACTTATGTCCTGTGTCTCAACAAATTCTTCACTCGATAAATTATTTTCATCTTCATCGATTTTACTCAAATCCTCATCATGTTTTTCGCTAGTATCAGCTTCTATTTTTTTTGTTACTTGGTTATTAACTTTAGAAAAAACTCTTTTTTTTCTTATAACTGTCTTTGTTTTTTGCTTTTCATCAATAGAGTCTTCTGATTTCTCAATATCCTTTTTTATCGTTTTGTTTTTAGCCGGCTCATTTCTAAAGAACTCTAATAACTGCATTTTCTCTTCATCACTAATTAAGTCATCTTCACTTTTTTTTTCAATACCAGCTAACTGTAATTGCTCAATTAGTCTTACAGATGATAATCCTATTGTTTTTGAAAATTCTTTAACTGTGATATTAGACATTTTTTTATTTTAATCCTCAAACATTGGTGCTCTTGCCGTCATAATTAGTTTACCAGCAAGATCTTCTGTCATATTATTTATCGGCATTAATTCATCTACAGATTGGTCTGCTAAGTCATCAATTGTTATAATTCCTCTACATGCAAGTTCAAAAGCTAAATCATTTGTCATGCCTTCCATTTCCAATAATGCTTTTGAAGGCTCTGCATCCATATTTAAAGACTCTGGATTTATAGCTTGTTTTAACAAATAGTCTCTTGCTTTATTTCTAATATCTTCAACAATATTTTCATCAAGGTTATCTATCTCTGTCATATCTTTTGGTGGGGCATATGCAATTTCATCAACACTAGAAAAACCCTCTTGAGCTAAAATTAGCGCTATATCAGGCTTAATATCTAAATATTTAACAAAATTTTCGCTTATCATTTGTGTTTCAACTTCACTTTTTTCATCAACCTGTCCTTCGGTCATTACATTTAAATCCCACCCAGTTAATTGACTTGCTAATTTAACATTTTGCCCACCTCTACCAATAGCTTGGGATAATTTTTCTTCTTCAACAGCTATATCCATGCTTTTTGATTCTTCATCCATAACTATTGATAATACTGTAGCAGGTGACATTGCATTAATAACAAATTGAGCTGGATTTTCATCCCACAAAATAATATCTATTCTTTCTCCTGCTATTTCATTAGATACTGACTGTACTCTCGAACCTCTCATGCCAACACAAGCGCCAACTGGATCTAGTCTTGGATCATTTGATTTGACGGCAATTTTTGCTCTTATGCCTGGATCTCTTGCTGCACTTAATATTTCTATTAGATCTTGGCCAACCTCTGGAACTTCTAAACTAAATAAATTTATTAAAAAATCTGGATGTGTTCTAGATAAAAATAATTGTGGGCCTTTTGACTCCGCACGAACTTCTTTTAAATATGCTCTAATTCTATCGCCGTTTCTTATTGCTTCTCTGGGAATTAAATCATCTTTTTCAATGAAACCTTCTGTATTATTTCCTAAATCTATAAGTACACCATTATGTTCAACTCTTTTTACGATACCCATAATAAGTTCACCAACTTTATTTTCAAAAGATTCAACTATTCTCAAACGTTCTGCTTCACGTACTTTCTGAACAATTACTTGTTTAGCTGTATGAGCTGCAATTCTTCCAAATGGAACAGATTCAATCTCTTCCTCAATAGAATCTCCAATTTCGATTTCATCATGCTCCTTAGTAGCATAAGCGTGAAGAATTTGTGCGTCAGGAGATGTAAACTCCGGATCATCATCAGAAAGTACTGTCCATCTTCTGTATGTCTTATAGTCACCAGTTAATCTATCAATAGATACCCTAACATCTACATCTTTTGTATATTTTTTTCTTGTTGCTGTCGCTAATGCAATTTCTATAGCATTAAAAATTATTTCTTTATCAACACCTTTTTCATTT
>CACEJE010000003.1 GCA_902559815.1 uncultured Thiothrix sp. | reverse complement strand
CTGGAAAAACAGCCTTGGTATGTGGTTTTGGGGATGTCGGAAAAGGCTCTGCTCAATCTTTGAGAAATGCTGGTGCGATTGTTTGGATTACAGAAATTGATCCTATATGTGCATTACAAGCAGCTATGGAAGGATTTAAGGTGGTAACAGTTGAATCAGTAGTGAAAGAAGTTGATATATTTGTAACCGCAACTGGTAATGCTTCAATAATTACATACGAGCATATGAGCAATATGAAAGATCAAGCAATTGTTTGTAATATAGGCCATTTTGATAATGAAATTGATGTTGAGTCAATAAAAAAATGTAAATGGGATAATATTAAACCTCAGGTTGATCATATAGAGTTCCCAGATGGTAAGAAGATTATTTTGTTAGCTGAGGGTCGATTAATTAATCTAGGTTGTGCAACAGGTCATCCAAGTTATGTAATGTCTGCATCATTCACGAATCAAGTTTTAGCTCAGATAGAATTATGGAAAAATTCAAAAAATTATGAAAATAAAGTATACGTACTTCCGAAAATACTTGATGAGGAAGTTGCAAGACTTCATTTGGACAAAGTTGGAGCAAAACTTACAGAATTAACAAGCGAGCAGGCAGATTATATTAGTGTTGACCAGAAAGGTCCTTTTAAAAATGACACATACAGATATTAAGTTGTGCGACAAATTAGAATATATACAAATGAAACTTTAAATGTCAGTAATGTTATAGTCCTTAAAGATCAAATATATCACTATCTTAATAATGTATTAAAAGCAAAGGAAAGCCAAAAAATAGTATTATTTAATAATACAGGATATGATTTCTACGGTCATATTAAAAATATTACAAAAAATACTTTTGAAGTTTTTATTGAAAAGAAAATTTTTTTTGAAAACACTAAATCTAATTTTGAAGTTGCATTTAGTGTATGTAAAAATCCTTGCTCTGATTTAATAGTTCAAAAGCTTACAGAACTTGGTATTGATAAAATTCAACCATTAATATCAGAAAATTCAATTTTTAATAATAAAAAACTAGATAAGGAAAAAAAAAATAGTCATTGGAAAAAAATATCAATAAGTGCTTGTGAGCAATCAGAAAGAAGTTATTTACCTTTAATTAAACCTATAATTTCATTTGATGATTATATAAAAAACTGTTCTTATGATCAAAAGATCATATTAGATACAGAAGCAGAAAAAATGTTATCACGAGTTTATAAAAAAAATCAAAGTTCTTGTTCAATATTAATAGGTCCAGAAGGTGATTTTACAAAAGAAGAATATAATATCGCGAAAAAGTTAAATTTTTCACCTGCTAGTTTAGGTGATAATATTCTTAGGGTAGAGACTGCTGTAATAGCAGCATTTTCATATATAAAATTGAGAACATAGCAAATAATGAATAAAAAAGTCTTATTTATAATGGATCCCATAGAAAATATAGATATTTCTAAAGATACAACTTTTCAATTGATGCATTCTGCTCAAAAGGCAGGACATGAAATTTATTATTTAATACCTAATACACTCTCGATAAAATCGCTAGAGCCTATAGGCAAAGCCGTTAAAATTTACATAAAATTAGATGAGTTACCATTTTTTAATGATGCAGAAGTAAAAGAACATAAATTATCTTCTTTTGATTATGTTTTAATGCGAAAAGACCCGCCTGTTAATAATGATTATATTTATATAACTTATATTCTAGATATTTTAAAAGAAAAAAATGTCAGAGTTTTAAATTCAAGTTACGCTTTAAGAAACTATAATGAAAAGCTACTAACTCTTTTTTTTAAAGATGACATCCCAGATACAATTCTCACAAAAAATAGAGATGATATTGCACTTTTCAAAAAAAAATATAAAAAAATTATTTTAAAACCATTAAATTTAATGGGTGGTAGGTCAATATATTTTTTAGATAAACAAGATAAAAATTTAAATGTCATATTTGAAGATATGACTAATATGGGCAAGAATTATATTCTTGCTCAAGAATATATTGAGGATGTTAAAGAAGGTGATAAAAGAGTAATAGTTATTAATGGTAAAGTTTTTAGAGAAGCGGTGATTCGTACTTCAAATAAAAAAGATCATAGGGCTAATATTGCAGCAGGAGGGTCTATAGAAAAATATTATTTAAAAGACAGTGAATTCGAAGTATGTCAAAAAATTTCTAATTTTTTAAAAAAAGAAGATATATTTTTTGCTGGAATAGACATGATTGGCCATAAAATAACGGAAATTAATATCACCTCCCCAACCTGTATTGCAGAAATTAATAGATTTCATGGCATTAACTTAGCAAATATATTTTGGGATGAATTAGAATGAAATATTCTAAAGTATTAGGTTTAGATTTTGGTGAAAAAAGAATTGGTTTGGCTATTGGTGATACAGAAAGCAGTATAACAACACCCTTAAAAACAATTAAAAATATTGATTATGAAAAATCTTGCATTGAGATTTCTAATGTAGTGAATGAATGGAAAATTTCAACCATAGTAATTGGTATTCCTGAAATAAATTCAAATCAAGCAATTAATAAGAAAATTAAGAATTTTGGTAAAATGCTAAATAACTCATTAAATTTAGACGTAGTATTTTATAATGAGGATTATTCCTCAAATTATGCTCAAGCTGAGCTAAAGCTGCAAATGCAGACAGGCAGAAAAAAAAAGATTAATAAGGAAGAAATAGATAGAATTGCAGCTTCATTAATATTACAATCTTATTTTGAAAATGAAATATTCAAAAGATCAAACAAATGACTTACTTCTAAAAATTGAGAATTCTCTTAGGGCATATCTTTTAAAAAACGGTATTACAGATCCAATAATTATAGGAGTGCATACAGGCGGGGCCTGGATAGCTGATTGGCTTCAAAAAACCATGAGTTTAGAAGGAAAGGCAGCAGCATTAAATATCAGTTTTTATAGAGATGATTTTAGTAAAGTTGGAGTTAATCCTAAAGTAGAACCTACTGAGATGCCAGTATCTATTGATGATAAGCACGTAATTCTTGTTGATGACGTTCTTTTTACTGGACGCACAACTAGAGCTGCAATCAACGAAATATTTGATTTTGGCAGGCCTCTTTCAGTTACATTGGTTGTTCTTATTGAGAGAAATGGTAAGGAATTACCAATTTCAGCAGATATTGTTGGAGAAAAATTATTTTTAGAAAATAACAAAAATGTAAAGTTATGTGGTCCTGAACCTTTGATACTTGAAATAATAGATAAAGATGAAGGGGTACAGGGTTATTAATTTAAAAGAAGCAACGAGAAGATTTTATGATTAAAGATCCAGTAAATAAAAATATTGTTTCACAAAAAGACTTACGTCACTTTTTAGATATTGAAAATCTATCGCAATCATTAATATTAGATATTCTCGATCTAGCAGAATCATTTGCGGGTGTATCAGGACAACCTGTAAAAAAAGTACCTCTCCTTAGAGGAAAAACTATAGTTAACTTATTTTTCGAAGCAAGTACAAGAACGAGAACTACCTTCGAATTAGCAGCTAAGAGATTGTCTGCTGATTTTCTTAATATTAATATAGATTATAGCGCAACAAAAAAAGGCGAAACTTTACTTGATACTTTAAGGAATTTAGAAGCTATGCATTGTGATATGTTTATTGTAAGACACCCTTCTTCAGGAGCTGCAGAATTTATTTCAAAAAATGTTTCGCAGAATATTAGTGTAATAAATGCTGGAGATGGTAGGCATGCTCACCCAACCCAAGCTATGCTAGATGTTTTTACAATTCGAAAATATTTCTCTGACTTTAAGAAACTTAAAATTGCAATTGTTGGGGATATCCTTCATTCAAGAGTCGCTAGATCTTTGATGCACGCCTTTAGAATTCTTGAAGTTCCAGATATAAGGGTTATAGGCCCAAAAACTCTTTTACCTAACGGAGTACAGCATATGGGTGTAACACCATATGTTGACATGGATGAAGGTATAAAAAATTGTGATGTTGTAATAATGTTAAGACTTCAAAATGAGAGAATGAATTCTAGTTTTATACCTGATGAAAATGAATACTATAATTTATATGGTTTTACACCAAATAGGTTAGATCTTATTTCGAAAAATGGTAAGGTAATGCACCCTGGTCCAGTAAATCGAGGCGTAGAAATTAGTTCCGAGGTTGCTGATGGTGATAGGTCAGTAATATTACAACAAGTTTCTAATGGCATAGCAGTTAGAATGGCAATTTTATCTTTATCAATGCAACCTTAATTAAACAAATGAATGACTTAATAATAAAATCAGCAAATTTAGTGAACCCCGAGGGGGAACATTCTGGTATTCACGATATTTATATTAAGGAAGGAGAAATAATTGGAATTGACGAAGATACAAGAAAATTAAATTCACCAATAATAATTGACGCAGAAAACCACTATGTATGCCCCGGTTTAATTGATCTATCTGTTAGATTTAGAGAGCCGGGTCTAGAAAAAGAAGCAACAATTATGAGTGAATCAAAAGCTGCTGCCTCAGGTGGAGTTACTACCGTTTGCTATATGCCGGACACACAACCAGTCATTGATACACCGGCGCAAATAAAATTAGTTGAAGAAATCTTTAAAAATGTTGATTTATGTAAGGTAAATGTTTTGGCAGCATTAACTAAAAATTTGGATGGAACAAGATTAAGCTCTATGAATGAGCTAAAACAAGCTGGAGCAAAAGGGTTAACTAATTGTCTTAATCCTATAAAAAACTCTTTAGTACTTCGAAGAGCTATGGAATATGCATCAGGGCAAAATATTACAGTTTTTTATCAACCACAAAATGAATACTTAACAAACGAAGGATGTGTTCATGAAGGGAAAATATCAAATAAACTTGGCTTACCAGGTATTCCTTCTGCTGCAGAATCTGTCGCAGTAGCTGAAGCAATTTTGTTAATGAAATTGACTGGAGTAAAATTACACTTATGTAGAATTTCTTGTGCAGAATCAATAATGCTAATCAAACAAGCTCAAGACTTAGATCTTCCTCTCACAGCTGATATTGCAATTCATCAGTTATTCTTTGATGAAAATTCAATAAATAATTTTGATAGTAATTACCATGTAATGCCACCTTTTAGATCAGCTGAAGATTTAATAAAATTACAGGAAGCTATTGCAAATAAGACTGTAGCTACAATTTGTTCTGATCATCAGCCTCATAATGAAGATGCAAAACAAGCACCATTTTCAAATACTCAGCACGGTATATCATCAATTGAAATTCTCTTGCCTCTTCTTATGGAATTAGTAGATTTAGGCTTAATTGATATAAACACAGCAATTTCAAGTGTAACCAGTAACCCTGCAAAAATTTTAGGAATTGACACTGGTATAATTAAAAAAGGTTACCCAGCTGATATATGTATATTCAAAAAGCAAGATTGGACTTTCGAAAAATCTAAAATATTGAGCGCTGGGAAGAATACACCATTTATTGAAAAAAAATTTACAACCAAAGTAGAGAAAACCATTTGCAATGGTAAGATTATTTATAGTAGTAATTAATTTATCAAATCTATATGAGTGATATTAAAGAAAATATTAAGAACATTAAAAACAATATAAAAAAAATTGAAGAAAATCTAAAATTAGAAAAAAATAGCGTTAAATTATTAGCTGTAAGTAAAACACAAAGTATTGACAATATTAAGGAGGCTTATAATTCTGGGCAGCAGGACTTTGGCGAGAATTATTTACAGGAGTCTATAGAAAAAATTTCAAAGCTTAAGGATTTCCCTATTACTTGGCATTTTATCGGGCATGTTCAAAGTAATAAATCAAAACTTATTGCTGAAAATTATAATTGGGTTCATAGCATTGATAAGATCTCTACTTTAAAGAAAATTAATAAATTTAGAGAAAATCTAGATATCAAAATAAATGTATGTATACAAGTAAATATTGATCAGGAAAATACAAAATCAGGCATTCAACTTGACGATGTTGAAAATTTTTTGAACGAGGCTAGCATATTTAAAAATATTAATATTAGAGGATTAATGGCAATACCAAAGTATGATCCTGTCTACGAAAATCAATACAAGACTTTTATGAAGATAAAAAAGTTATTTGATAGTCTTGTAATAAAAGGATATAAGTTAGATACTTTGTCTATAGGCATGAGCTCAGATTATGAAGCTGCAATAGCAGCAGGCTCATCCATTGTGAGAATTGGCACATCAATTTTTGGTAAAAGAGAAAAATGAATATAGCGTTTATTGGTTATGGAAACATGGGAAGTGCATTACTTAATGGTATTCTTGCGTCTGAAAAAAAACTACTAGATACAAATATCTATGTATTTCACAATAAAAATGAAAAAAGTTTTCAAAGAGAAAGATGTATTTTTAAAAAGTCAGGAGAATCTGTTGAAGTAGATTTTGATATTATTTTTTTGTGTACTAAACCTAAAGACATAGAAAAATCTATAAATGAAAACTCAAAAATTTTTAACGACAACCAAGTGATAGTTTCTATTGCTGCTGGACTATCATCAAAAAATATTAAAAACTTTATTCAAAAAAAAATATTTGTAGTTAGAGCAATGCCAAATTTATGTGCTATATTTAGTGAAAGTATTACTGGTCTTTTTTTTGATGAATTAATTGATAATACTAAAAAAGAATTTATAAAAAATATTTTTAATAGTGTTGGGCATATTCGTGAAATAGATGAAGATGAAATGCATTTGTTTACTGCTATATTTGGTAGTGGTCCTGCTTATATAATGTATTTTATAGAATCACTTATTAATTCTGGTAATTTTAAAAATATAAAAGAAGAAGATAAGAGTATCTTGATTTTACATTTATTGAATAGTACTTCTAAAATGCTTTTTGTATCTGAAGATATTAAATATTTAAGGTCACAAGTAACTTCTAAAGGTGGAACCACTGAAGCAGCAATAAAAATTTTTGAAAATAAAAAACTTTCTAAAACTATTAAAGAAGCAGTTGAAAATGCCGCAAAAAAATCTTTAGACTTATCTAAATAAGGAAAATTATGTCAAATACATTCCCAGAATTAGGCTTTTTTTTAGTAGATTTACTCTTATCTTTTATTGTACTTGTGTTCACTTTAAGAATTTTATTAGCACTAACTAATGCAAACGCACAAAATCCTATAACGCAGTCCATTATAATGATTTCTAGACCATTTAGATCAATATTTTTTTTCATACCAAATATTGGAAAATTTGAATTATCAAGTTTTATATTGATAGCAATATGTCATTTTATAAATATATATATGCAAAATGTTTTTATAGGCAGTGATGTAATTCTTGAAAAGCTAATTATTCTTTCATTTAAAAGCGCAATATTTAGTTTACTTAATGCATTAACAATTATTTTTATTATTTTGGCAATTTCAAGTTGGTTTATACAATCTTCATATTCGAATAAGAATCCAGCAATTGATCTTGTATATCAAATATCAAACCCAATCTTATATTATATAAAAAGAATCATACCTACATCAGTTGGTGTAATTGATTTCTCGGTTATAATTGCACTAGTTTTAATTCATTTTTTACAGAATTTTTTAAATATTATTATCTAATCAAATTTGTAAATTTCTATAATTTCGTATATATTGAATCAAACACCGATTTGAAGTCAGCTTGCGGGTGGGAAAATACAGCTAAAGCGAATAAAGAATTTAATCTAGCCTAAATTTCCTAATATTACTTGCAAATGATTTTTGATCAAAATTATTTTGGGCTTAAATATGGAAAATGCATTTAATAAAAATTCAGTTGGATTAGTAAAACCGAATAGCATAGATCTTAAAAATAAATTAGATCTTGATTGCGGAAAAACTTTAGACGGTTTTAAACTAGTTTATGAAACGTATGGCAAATTAAATAAAAGTAAAGATAATGCTGTGCTAATTTGTCACGCACTATCTGGTGACCATCATGCGGCTGGATACCATAATAAAAACGATAAAAAACCAGGATGGTGGGATTCTTGTATTGGCCCAGGAAAACCATTTGATACGAATAAGTTTTATATTGTTTCATTAAATAATATTGGAGGCTGCAAGGGTTCTTCTGGCCCTAATACTATAAATACTAAAACTGGAAAAGAATATGGGCCAGAATTTCCAATTGTAACTGTTAAAGATTGGGTTAATAGTCAAAAATTTCTTGCAGATTATTTAGATATAGATAAGTGGGCTTGTGTAATAGGCGGAAGCCTTGGAGGTATGCAAGCTTTGCAATGGGCAATTAGCTACCCTAGTAAAATAAAAAATTCAATAATAATTGCTGCTGCTGCAAAATTATCTGCACAAAATATTGCTTTTAATGAAGTAGCTAGACAAGCTATTATTACCGATCCTGACTTCCACGATGGACATTATAATAATTTCGGTGTGGTTCCTAAAAGAGGGCTTAGCATTGCAAGAATGTTAGGTCATATAACGTATTTATCAGATGATTCGATGAGGCAAAAATTTGGGAGAGACCTTAGAGAAGGAAAACTTCATTTTGGATATGATGTAGATTTCCAAGTTGAAAGTTATTTACGATATCAGGCTCAAGCTTTTGTAGAGAGATTTGATGCTAATACTTATTTGCTTATGACAAAAGCATTAGATTATTTTGATCCTGCAAGTGAGTTCAATGGCAATCTAGAAAGTGCATTTGAGAAAACTAACGCAAAATTTTTAGTTGTATCTTTTACAAGCGACTGGAGATTTTCGTCTTCAAAATCTCATGAGATTGTGAAATCTTTAATCAAAGCAAGGAAAAACGTATCATATGCAGAAATAGAGGCTAATCAAGGTCATGATGCTTTTTTAATGCCTATACCTGATTATTTGGGAGTTCTTAAAAATTTTATGAAAAATATTGAGGTTGGGGACTAAAAATGGATAGAAAAGATTTTCAAATAATATCAAAGTGGATAAAAACAAATTCTTCGGTTCTAGATTTAGGATGCGGTGACTCTACGCTGTTAGATTTTTTAATAAAAAATAAAAAAATATCAGGCTATGGTTTTGAAAAAAATATTGATGAGGTTCAAGAATCACTTAAAAAAAATATCAATGTAATTCAGCTAGATTTTAATAAAGGTCTTGTAGAATATTTTAGTGAAAATTTCTTTGATTATGCAATTATGACACAAGCATTACAGGAAAATAAAAATCCTGATAAGATATTATTAGAAATGTTAAGGATAGCAAAAGAAGGTATTGTCACCTTTCCAAATATGGGTTTTTGGAAAAATAGATTTCAACTTGGACTTTTAGGGCGTATGCCAATATCAAAATCTTTACCAAATAACTGGTTTGATACTCCAAACATTCATTTATGCACTTTTAATGATTTTGAAGAATTGTGTAGGAATTTGGATATTTCAATATTAGATAAAAAAGTTTTAAATAATAAATATGCTAGTAATTTCTTATTAAAAATTTTCCCAAATTTATTTGGAGAAATTGCGCTTTATAGATTTAAGAAAGATTAGTTAACTAGAATTAATTTTGGCTTTTATAAATTCTGTATGATTTATATAAAGTAGTTCAGATAGTTTTCTAATCCTATGTTCTTCGTATTTATCAATAACATTATCAGCTTTTGCAACTTTCCAAGCCATATTTATAAGTTTTATTTTTTTTTCTTTATTATAATTTTCATTTATGAATTTTATATATTTTCTTAAACAATTTTCATCTTTGTGAAGGTTTAATGCTTTATTACTTAGCCATCTTGCTTTATTGTTTGACAATGAAAATTCTTTTTCAAAAAAATTTATAATCGTATTAACTTCTATTTTGTCAATTTTAAAATCAGAATAAGAAACTTCAATTAATAAAATAGCTGATGCTAATTGATCATCAATTAAGTTATCTAATTCATCTGATTTTTTTTTAAATAAGCCTTTAATCTTTTTAAACATATAACCTCTTAATATAATTATCTAAATTGTTAAATTTTGCCAAATAAATATTATATTATAATATTGATAATTTTATTATTACCATATAAAGTAACATAAATTTCAAAAGAACATTATGAACGATTATACAGAAGAAGAGTTTATGTACATTACTAAAACAGTTATGAAGGTTTTAGACTCTTGGAATTTGACAACAGAACAGACTGTTCAAATACTAGGGCTTTCAAAGCAAACCCGTAAACGAGAGTTAGATAAATATAGAACTTTAAAAGCTTTTCCATATAACAGCTCTTTAACACTTAGACTTAGCCATATTATGGGAATTTCAGATGCACTCAGAACAACTTTTCCTAGAAATATTAACATGGCTGAAAAATGGTTGAAGACAAAGCATAGAAGATTTGAAAACTTAACCCCATTAGAAGTAATTATTAACGAAGGAGTGAATGGTCTATCAAAAGTTCGATCGGAGCTTGATTGTACATTCGCATGGAATGCATCAGTATAAAAAATATGAAAAAACTTTACACAATTAAAAATTCTAAGTTACATGGGAAGGGCTTATTTGCAAATTGTTATATCAAAGCAGGTACAAATATTGTTGAATATGTTGGAGAGAAAATTACTAAAGCGCAGTCAGATAAAATCGCTGAAGTGCAGCTAAAAAAAGCTCAAAAAAACAGAGAAGAAGGCCAAGTTTATATATTCACTCTTGACGACAAGTACGATATCAATGGGAATGTATCATATAATAAAGCCAGGTTAATGAATCACTCTTGTAATCCAAATTGTGACACTGATATTATTGATGGTAAAATTTGGATTAGATCTTTCAAAGATATAAGAAAAGGAGCTGAGTTAACTTACGACTATGGTTTCGCTTTTGATAATGAGGATTTTCGGGACCATGTTTGTAAGTGTGGTTCAAAAAAATGTGTTGGTTTTATAGTTACAGAAAATGACTGGAAAAAACTTCGAACATATTTATTAAGACTAGCAAATAATTGTACAAAAGCTAATCAATAAACTTATTTTCAAAAAACCCGATATTTTCTAGGGACTCATAATCTTTAATAATTTTTTTTTGTTTCTTTGAATCAGGTATACTGACTGAAAATAAATATTTTATGCCGCTTGATTCGGCATACTTTAGCACGTCAACATTATCGTCTATAAAAGCTGTTTTATTTTTATTATACTTTAATTTATTTTCTAATATTTTCCAAAATTTTTTTGATTCTTTTGGATATCCATAATCCTCTGAAGATATTATCTTATCAAAATATCTCCATAATTTAGTTTGATCTAACTTAATGTGAAGCATTTCTCTAGGACAGTTTGTCAATAATATAATTTTAACTCTTCCTTCGGCTTTTATCTTTGATAATAATCTTTTTACACCAGGAAAAACTTTAATTTTATTTCTTGTTCTTTTTATTTCTAAATATAAGTTAATCTCTATTCTTTCACTCCAATAATTAGATGAATACCAATTTAATGAATTTTTGTTTTCAGCATACATTTTTTTTAATAAAATTTTTGCTTCATTGAAAGGAATATTATTCTTTTTTGAAAAAATAAGAGGAACATGTTCGTGCCAAAAGTAGTTATCGTAAGCTAAATCAAGCAATGTTCCATCCATGTCTAAAAAAAAAGTTTCTATTGAGTTCCATTTCATCTAATCTATATTAATATTATGGTTAAAATTTAAATATATGATATCAGAAAAAAAATATATATTATTAGTAAACTTGTTACTGCAGGTTATGTTCGTTGGTATTTTACTTGGCCTCTTTAGAACTGCTATTCCGGCACTTTCAGAAAGTATTTTTAACGTACCTAAGGATTCTTTTATTTTTCTATCAACTTTTATAGTTGCTTTTGGATTAATTAAAGGTATCTCAAATTATTATGCAGGAATTTTTGCAGATACTTATAGTAGAAAAAGTGTGCTTTTATTAGGTTGGCTAGTTGTCATACCGGTACCTTTTATAATTTATTTTGCAGCAAATTGGTATTATATTATTGCTGCTACATTTATATTAGGAATTAATCAAGGTTTGACTTGGTCAGTAACTCAAATTTCTAGCGTTGATATAACAAAGAATGATAAAAGAGGATTTGCTGTAGGATTGAATGAGTTTTCTGGTTATTTTGGGGTTGCTATTGGGGGAATTTTAGTAAGTTATATGACTTCATTGCTACCAATAAGAATTGCACTATTCTCATTTAGCGCTGTATTTATTTTAATTTCAATTTTTTATTGTATTTTTTTAATTGAAGATACAAAAAAATATGCAAATATAAATCAAAGTGAAAATCCAGAAAATATTTTTTCTTATGTTTCTTGGAAAAATAAAAAGCTCTTTGCATATTCACAAGCAGGGCATATTGAAAAATTTTTAGACACCTGTATATGGATTTTCTTTCCAATATATTTATTTAATAATGGTATCACTCTTATGGATATAAGTTATATTGTAGGAACATATGCAGTAAGCTGGGGTGTGCTACAAATTTTTTCTGGTCTTTATTCTGATTTTGTTGGAAGAAATATTTTAATAGTATTAGGGATGTTAATTTGTGCTATAACTCTTCCAATTTGCCTGCTAAGTTTAGAAACAAGTTGGTGGCTCGTTTGTAGTTTTTTTATGGGTTTAGGTATGGCATTATTATATCCCTCAATAAGTTCAGCAGTAAATGATAATTGTGATGATAGTTGGAGAGCATCTGCAATTGGTATATATAGATTCTGGAGAGACACAGGATATGCAACAGGTGCTATAACATTAGGTGTTGTTACAAGTTTATTTAACATTGAGACTGGTTTCATTTTTGTTTCGTTTTGCATGATCTTGTCAACGCTAATATTAATATTAACAATTCGTAAATATGGATAAAAAATTTAATAAGAATGTATTTGGTGAAACTATAGAAACTTGTAGTAATGAGACTATGACAGGCTATTTAAGAAATGGGTCTTGTGAAACATTAGATGATGATGTAGGTAGTCATACTGTTTGTGCAATAGTTACAGATGAGTTTTTGAAATATTCAAAAAGAAAAGGAAATGATTTGATCACACCAAGACCGGAATTTGAATTTCCAGGTTTAAAGGAAGGTGATAAGTGGTGTGTTTGCGCAATGAGATGGCTTGAAGCTGTAAATGATGATGTTGCTCCTCCTGTATTAGTGAAGAGCACAAATATTCTAGCTTTAGAAGTTATTGATATTAATTTGTTGAAAAAGTATGCAATAGATTTATCTTAAAAGAGAATTTTTTTATAAATGGTGGCTTGGGGCAGAATCGAACTGCCGACACGAGGATTTTCAGTCCACTGCTCTACCAACTGAGCTACCAAGCCAAACTTTATTTATAATTTGCTAAGAAAAAAAGTGAGTATACACCAATGTGCTCAATTTAACTGAGAAAAATTTAAAAGAAATCATAAATAAAAATGACCAAATTTTTAAAAATATTAGTGTATTATAATATTTAAATCAATAAAAATTCTTATTAACTAAATAAAAATTATATTTATTTTCAATGACTTATGTTTTAAAAAATGTATAGGTTTTGCTAATAATTAAGGGTTTATTTTTTAAAATATTTGTCTAGAATGTTTAGGGTTAAACATATTTATAATAACTCGAGGAATAACGATATGATTAAATTATTAGATTTTAGCAAAAAACTTTTTGCAACTCTTCTAGTAGTAATCTCCTTACCAACAATTGCTTTAGCAGGTGGTCACAGCAGTGGTTTAAGCCCTGATGACACGGTTGGAGTTACTTTCTGGATAATTTCCATTGCGATGGTTGCATCTACTGTATTCTTTCTTATTGAAAGAGATAGAGTGAGTGCCAAATGGAAAACATCATTAACAGTTGTAGGTTTAGTTACATTGATTGCTGCAGTTCACTACTTCTACATGAGAGAAGTTTGGGTGTCTACAGGTGATTCACCAACAGTTTTAAGATATATTGATTGGTTATTAACTGTACCTCTACAAATGATTGAATTCTACTTGATTCTAGCAGCTGTATCAGTTGTTTCAGCTGGTATATTCTGGAGACTATTAATAGGTACTTTAGTAATGCTTATTGGTGGATTTGCAGGAGAAGCAGGAATGATGTCTGCAATGACAGGTTTCATTATAGGGATGATCGGTTGGCTATACATTCTTTATGAAATTTTTGCTGGTGAAGCAAGTAAAGCAAACGCAGCTAGTGGTAGCGAGGCATGTCAAACAGCTTTCGGTGCTATGCGTTTAATTGTTACAGTTGGTTGGGCAATTTACCCACTAGGATACTTCTTAGGTTATCTAGCAGGTGGAACAGATCCAGCAACAGTAAACATAGTTTATAACTTAGCTGACTTTATTAATAAAATCGCATTTGGTGTGATTATTTGGGCAGCAGCTGTTAAAGAATCTGCATAAGTAGATTTTAAACTTTTAAAAGGCTCGCTGTAAAAAGTGAGCCTTTTTTTATTTTGGCAAAATTATGAAAAAAATTGTTGTTATTGGATCAGGATTTGGAGGTCTTTCAATTGCATCTCGATTAAGTAGCAAAGGCTTTAATACTACATTAATTGAAAAACAATCTGACTTGGGGGGGCGCGCAAGAACTTTTTATAACAATGGTTATAAATATGATGCAGGCCCAACTGTTATAACAGCACCATATTTAATTAATGAATTGTTTACACTGCATTCTGAAAATTTACAAGATTATGTGAATTTATTGCCAGTAAAACCTTGGTATCGTTTTCTCTTTGAAAATGGAGAATATTTGGATTATGGAGACAAACTAAGTACAACAGTTAGAGAAATTAAATCAAAATATGGATATCAAAATTCTAAAAGTTATTTAAAATTACTAAAACACTCGAAGAAAATTTTTAACAAAGCATTCATAGAATTATCCGAAGAACCATTTGAATCAATATTAAGCATGGTAAAGCATTTGCCAGATCTCATAAATATTAGATTTGATAGATCTGTATACCAAACTGTTGATAAATATTTAGGAGACAAAAACTTAAATAAAGCATTAAGTATGCATCCATTGCTTGTCGGCGGAAACCCATATAGCACTACATCAATATACCTTTTAATACAGTACCTAGAATGGAAATGGGGTGTTTATTACGCTCAGGGAGGCACTGGTAAAATTGTAGATGCTTTAGAAAAATTACTAAATAAAAAGGATGTCGAGATAAAAAAAAGCACAGAAGCTCATAAGATAATTCTAAAAGGAAAAAAAGTAGTAGGTGTTGAAACTAGTGAAGGAATAATAAATTGTGATGCAGTAGTTTGTAACTCTGATCCAACATATACATATCAAAAATTATTAAATATTAAACCAAAAAAAATAACAAATAGATTGAACTTAAAACATTCTATGAGTTTATTCGTGCTATATTTTGCAACAAAAAAAATATACACTTCTGTAAAACACCACACAATTATATTTAGTAAAAGACATCAAGAGCTTTTGAACGACATATTTAATAAAAAAGTTTTTATAACTGACCCAAGCCTTTATTTGCATAGGCCAAGTGCTACAGATAAATCAATGATTCAAAATAACAACGATACATTTTATGTGTTAGCTCCAGTTCCAAATAATTTAAGTAATATTAATTGGGAAAATAGAGGAAAAGAATTTTCTTCAATAATTATAAGTATATTAGAGGAAAAAATTATGCCCGAATTGTCTAGTAATATTGTAAATAAATTTTTTGTTACTCCAAATTATTTTGAAAATGATCTTAATACTTACGCTGGCAGTGGTTTTGGTATTCAACCAGTTTTTACACAATCTGCTTATTTTCGGTATGGAAATAAATGCCATTCTTCTGATGGATTATATTTTGTTGGAGCAAGTACGCATCCTGGAGCAGGGGTACCAGGAGTGCTATCTACAGCTAAAGTAACTGAAAAATTGATTTTAAAAGATTATGGACATAATAAATAATAAAAAAATAATCTCTCAGCATAGTAAATCTTTCTTTTGGGCAAGCAGATTCTTACCACGTGATGTATTAGGGAAGGTTATAAATATATATTCTTATTGTCGCCTTCACGATGATATAGTTGATGAGGGTAAAGAAATAACAGAATCAGAAAAGATGCAAGATCTTAAAGATATTATTCAATCATATGGTGTAAGCCAAGAAATAATTCAACAACTAATAGATGGAATATATTCCGATAAGAATTTCCAAAGATTTAAAAATACCGAAGAACTTATTAGATATTGTTATAAAGTTGCAGGAGTAGTTGGTCTTATGATGACTAAAGCGCTTAATATCAACAATAATGATGCAAAATATTATGCAATAGATCTAGGAATTGCTATGCAACTTACAAATATATCGAGAGATGTTATTCAAGATTATAAGAAACAAAGAATTTATTTGCCAAAAGATACTGGTATATTAGACGAAGATGTTTGTAATCTAAATTATTCTGATAAAATAAAATTAAAAAAAGTTATTCACAATTTATTAATAAAATCAGATATATATTATAACAGCGCTTTAAACGGCCTTAGATATATACCGATTAGATCAAGGTTATCAATATTAATTGCATTAAGAATGTATCAATCAATTGGGAAAAAAATAAAAAAAACGAATATAGAATTTTTAGAAGAAAATATTTATATAACAGTTTTTGAAAAGTTGTTAATCTTAATTAATTGTATATTTGAATTTATAATTTTTTTCATATTACCCACATATTCTAAAAAACATAATTCTAACTTACATAAATTTTTAAAAGGGTTACCGGATGTCAATTTTAAAAAAATATGATTTTATAATTATAGGCTCTGGTTGCGCTGGCTTAAGCTTAGCATATAGAATGATAAAAAAAGAATATAAAGTATGTATATTAGAGTCACAAAAAAATTTACTTGAAAAAAATAAGTTATGGTCTTTTTGGGATACCTACAAAAATCCTTTTAGTCATTTATCTGAAAAAAAATGGGATAAAATGATTGTAAAGAAAAATAATAAATATATAGAAATTGATTGTGAAAATTATAAATATCAGTCAATTGATTCACATAAATTTACTAATTTCATATTAGAAAAAATTAGGACTTGCAATAATATAGAGATTCAATGTAACTCAGAAGTAGTTGATTTAAAATATCACTCTAACAAAGTTTTAGTTTATACAAAAGATAATAATTATGAATGTAATCATGTTTTTGATAGTAGGCCAATAAAAAGAAATATTAAAATGTGGCAGCAGTTTTTTGGGGCTTATATTCGCTCAGACGAAGATGTATTTGATGAAAATAAACCAATTTTTATGGATTTTTTGGATACAAAAAATAAGTTTCATTTTATGTATGTTTTGCCATTTTCAAGTAAATATGCACTTTTTGAATCCACATATTTTTCTAGTGAAATAGAAAAAAAATATTTAGACGAGAAATATATTAAAGATTTTCTTAAAGAAAATTATAATTTATCGAACATTAAGATTGAAAAGACAGAGGCAGGGCGAATACCTATGGATACTTTAATTTCAGGCAGCTGTAATAGCTATATTACTAAAATCGGATCATATTCAGGTGCAACACGTGCTAGCACTGGCTACACATTTATAAACATTCAAAAACAGACAGACAAAATATTTTCATCTATTGATGAGATATATAAAGGAAAATATAAAGGAAAAAAATATTTTCATTCCTTTGTATTGAGAAAAATGGACGAAATATTTTTAAGATTGATAGAGGATAATCCTGAGTATATGAAAAATGCGCTATATTCATTATTTAATAAAAAATCACACAAATCACAAATTAAATTTTTATCAGATATACCAAATATTCTAGATATTATCAAAATAATAATATATTTACCAAAAACAAAATTTCTTCAATAAAAATGATAAATAAATTTAAAATTATCCATTCAGTTATATTTATACTTTTAAGTTTTCTAAGTATTTTTATTTACTATAATTCATATTTATTAAATGATAATCAAACCCAAGTTTTTCTATTATTAATTTTTGTTTCTCTTATTGGTATTCCACATGGATTTTTCGATTTTTCTATAGGTAAAAATATTTTTAAAAATACAAAAAAAAATTGGATTATGTATTTTTCTTTTTCCTATATTTTTATAATACTTGCATATGGTTCTTTTTGGTATTTTTTTCCATTTTTATCATTAATATTTTTTTTATTAATTTCACTATATCATTTTGGATATGAAGATTACAATTACTATAAAAATAATAAAAATTTTATAAATATTCAGATTTTGATAGATGGATCTATAATTATCACAGCTCCGATAATTTTTCATTTTAATGAAGTAAGTTATTTTTTTTCTATACTAATTGAAAAAAATATTGACCATATAAGTTTTAGTTATAATGAAAAAATTTATTTTTTACTATTTTCGTTATTTTATTTTTTATTTTTTAAGAAACAAAACTTAATTTCAAAAATTGAAAGCGGTGTATATTTTTTAAATTTTGTTGTATTACCGCCATTAATATCATTTATACTTTATTTTTGTTTATTGCATTCTATAAGGCATTTTTTAGAATCAATTTTTGTTTTGAATCATGTGCCAAAAAACTTTTCTATTAAAAGTTTTTTAATTTTAATAGTTGCTTCGTCTTTTATTTTTTCTTTATTATCTATCTATCTGATTTCTAACTTGTATAATCAATCCTTAGAAGTTTTGGTAGTAAAATACATTTTTATTGCTCTAGCCTGTCTTACATTACCGCATATAATTTTTAATTTAATTAGCTTAAAAAAAGTAGTCTAGTTATTCAGGTTTAAAATCTTTTGGGAGTTCTGACCCTTCACCAAAGAAAAATTTATCCATCTCTTCCTCAAGAAATTTTCTAGCTTTTGGTTCAACTGGTGTAAGCCTATATTCGTTTATGAGCATAGTCATATGTTTTAGCCACAAAGCCCAAGCTTCTTTTGAAACTGTTTCAAATATTTTACTTCCAAGTTCTCCAGGATAAGTTGGTCTATCAAGCCCTTCTAATTCCTTTTTTAATTTAGCGCACATTACCATTCGCATTTTCTATCTCCTTTATAAGTTTTTCAAAGGTTATTAATATAGGTTTTGATATTGCAATCTTATCATAAATGTTTTTCCAGTTATAATTTTTAATTATAAGTTTATTTGATAATTTTATATGAAATACCGAAATATCAAGTTTATAGTGAGTTAGATTATGGCTAAAGTTTTTAAATACTTTAACTTTGCCTTTAATTTTATTCTTGAGAACGAAATTATTTAATTCTTTTTTTAAAGAAAAACTTGGCAAATTCCATAAATTTGCCCACAAACCTTCCTTATTGTTTTTTTTCATCAAGATAAAATTATCTTTTTTATAATCTTGTATTAATAAAAGATATATTTTCTTTTTTTTTATTAAATTACTTTTTTTCTTTTCTGGTATAATTTTTGTTAATTTTAATTTATAAGACTTACAGTCTTTTATTAAAGGACACATACTACAAGTTGGATTATTAATTGTGCATACTAAAGAGCCAACATCCATCATTGCCTGAGAAAAAATATCATTATTTTTATTTGGTAAAATAGATTCTGATAAAGTCCATAGATTTGAATCATTATTTGCGCTGCCTTGTATGGCAAACAATCTTTTTATTACTCTTTTAACGTTACCATCTAGAATTGGATATTTTTTTTTATATGCTATTGATAATATTGCACCTGCAGTTGATTTTCCAATACCAGGTAAATTAATAATATCTTCATAATTTTTTGGAAATTTAAATTGATAATTTTCTTTTAAGATTTGAGCTGTTTTGTATATATTTTCTGCTCTCCTGTAATATCCCAAGCCTGTCCACAACTCTAAAATATCCTCAAGTTTTGCATTTGCCAAAGATTTTATATTTGGGTATTTTTTTATAAATAATTTGAAATATGGCAAAACAGTTGATACTTGTGTTTGCTGTAACATTATTTCTGAAATCCAAACTTTATATGGATTAATATTTTTTTGCCAAGGTAAATTATGTCTTCCGTTTAATTTGTGCCAAGATAGTACTTTTTTTGATAAAGATCCTTTATTTGGTTCTTTTCCATTCACCTGAAGCCCCGCCCTTTTTTGATTCTAGTTGAATATCTGAAATAATCATACTTCTATCAATAGATTTACACATATCATATATTGTGAGTAAAGCTATTTGAACTGCTGTAAGGGCTTCCATTTCAACACCAGTTTGTCCTTTTGTTGAAACTGTAGATTCACAGAATATAAACTTTTTTGATGTATTGATTTTGAAATTTATAAGAACCGAGTTTATATTAATATTATGACAAAGCGGTACTAAATCAGAAGTTTTTTTTGATGCCATTATAGCTGCAATTCTAGCAATTCCAAGAACATCACCTTTTTTATGGCTTCCAGACTTAATCATTCTTAATGAAGTGTTTGACATGAAGATTTTGCCACTAGCAACAGCCATTCTATCTGTGATATCCTTTTTACGAATATCAACCATTTGTGCATCACCAGCTTTTGTGAAATGAGTTAGATTTTTCTTCATAATTATATGTGGTTTTTTTATTCTATAGTGTAACAAAATATGAAAATAAAAGTAATTTACTTAGCCAGACTCGCAGAAGATCTTGGAAAAAAAGAGGAGTATATAGAGCTAGAATCATCATTATCCATTCAAGATTTATTCGTGCAATTAAATTTAAAAAAATTTCAGTATAAAATATATTCAGCAAAAAATTATGAACATTCTGATTTTAATGAAAATATATATGATGGCGATGAAATAGCTTTTTTCCCAACTATAACTGGTGGGTAGAATTATTTTAAAAGTATAAATGCCGTTCTATTACCTCTTTGAACATGAACAACAATTTCTGAATCATTTCTTCCTGCAACAATTTCTAAATCAGTAATTTTTTGTACTGGAATATTATTTACAGATAAAATAATATCATTTATTCTAATTCCAACAGAAAAAGCTAAACTATTCTTATTAATTTTTATTATTTTTAGACCATTTACTTTGCCATATTCCGGCATGTTATTAGTAATTTCTCCAAATACTATTCCTTCTAATCTTGGATTTATTTTGATTTCACTTCTTTGGGTTACTTTAGGTGCAATAATTTTTACATTTGTAGAAAAAACTTTTCCTTTTCTATTTATTTCCATGGAAATAACACTTCCAAGTTTAAGTAATCCAATTGCATTTCTCATTGCGAATGCATTTTTTATTAGCTTACTATTTATTTTTATCACTACATCTCCTACTTTAATGCCAGCATTATCAGCAGGAGAATCTTTTTGTACATTTGTGATTATGGCTCCATTATTTGATTTTATTCCAAATGCTTTTGACAGGTCTTCAGTCAAATCTTGCGCAGACACTCCTAAATAACCTCTTTGAACTTTGCCGTACTTTATAAGTTGATCAGTTATGTCAAGTGCCATATTTACCGGAATAGCTAAACCTATGCCAACACTTCCAGATACTCCTTTAGAGCCAATAATTGCTGTATTTATACCTACAAGTTCCCCTTTAAGATTAACAAGGGCACCGCCAGAATTACCAGGATTAATCGATGCATCTGTTTGGATAAAATCTTCATATGCCTCTATACCTAGACCTGACCTTCCAAGAGCACTAACAATCCCAGATGTTACTGTTTGACCAATCCCGAAAGGATTACCAATCGCTACTACAAAATCTCCAACTCTTAATTTTTCGGAATTTGCAAATTTTAATGATGTTAGTTTTTTTGGGGTAATTTTTATGACCGCAATATCAGAAGCAGGGTCAGCGCCGACTAATGTAGCTTTAAATTCTCTACCATCACTTAAACGAACTTTTATATCTTTAGCTTTAGCTATAACGTGATTATTAGTAATGATATATCCTTTTTTACTATTAATAATTACTCCTGATCCAAGGCCGGATCTGTTTCTTTTTTTAGTTTTTTGTTGGCCTGGGATATTAAAAAATTTTCTTAAAAACGGGTCATCAATATATTGGCTTCGTTCTTCAGTTTCACTGATAGTATAGATATTAACTACTGCAGGGGTTACGTTTTCTAGCATTGGAGCTAAAGAAGGTACACCCGCGCTAAATAATTTTGTTTGATTGGAAAATGATGTTGTTGAAACTAACAAAAACAAAAAAAGGATAATTTTTTTATATATATTCATTTTATGATTTAACTTTTATTTTCAAATTTTCCTAGGTCTAGATTTTTTCTTACATTATCAGATTTAAATATTCTACCACTCATTGCTATGTAAACTCCACTATCAAGATTTAAAGCGGCCGCAAAAGCAAAACCTGCATTAAAAATAGCATCCGTTTTTTTAAATCTTGCTGGTTGCATTGACCCTGTAAGAATAATTGTTTTATTTTCTATATCTTCTAAGAATTTTGCTGTTTCAACCATAGTATCCGTTCCGTGTGTTATTAAAATTCTATCTTCTTCACAGTCCTCAACGGCCTTTTTTATAATTTCTCTTTCATTTTGAGTAATATCAAGACTATCTTTTTTTAAGATTGACTGAACACGATATTCTGTTGTTACATTGCCTTCATCTAAGATTGAAGGTATACAAGGTTCACCTATACTAAATTCACTGTTTGCATCAAAGTAGACTTTATCAAATGTACCGCCTGTAGTGAGTATTGCTATTTTCATGGTTACTTTATCTCCAATACAATTATTACTATGTTATTATTGTCGAATTAGTAATTCTTCATAAAAATAAGAAATAAGCAAATTTATTTTATTTATCAAAATTTTGAGAATTTATATATGAGAAAAAACGGCAGAAAATCTAATGAATTAAGGGATATAAGAATATCAAAAAACTATGTTACTCACCCCGAGGGTTCTGTATTAATTGAATATGGAAATACTAAAGTTATCTGTAATGCAACAATTGAAAATAATGTGCCTAGATTTCTAAAAGGTCAAAATATGGGCTGGGTTACTGCAGAGTATGGAATGCTGCCAAGATCTACAAATGAGAGAATGCGGAGGGAAGCAAAAAGTAAACAAGGCGGTAGGACAATGGAAATCCAGAGATTGATTGGAAGATCTTTAAGATCTGCAATTCATCTTGATAAAATTGGGGAAAAATCTATAACTGTTGACTGTGATGTTATTCAAGCTGACGGCGGAACAAGAACGGCTTCGATAACTGGAGGTTTTGTGGCAGTTTGTCTTGCTTTAAGGAATGCAGAGAAAAATGATAACTTTAGCTCATCAGACGCGATAAAATCGTTTACTGGCTCAGTGTCACTTGGAAAAGTAAATGGAGAAATTTTATTGGATCTTGATTATGAAGAGGATTCTGGTGCTCAGACGGATATGAATTTTGTAATGAATGATCAAGGTCATTTTGTTGAAATGCAAGGCACTGCAGAAGAGGATTCATTCACAAGAAAAGAATTAGATCAGATGATAGATCTAGCATCTGAGGGAATTAAGTCAATTATAGAAATTCAAAAGAAAGTTTTAAATAGTTATGATTGAAAAAGTTGTTTTAGCTTCAAATAATGCACATAAAATTAGAGAATTTAAGAGCATTTTGTCAAAAGAAAATATTGAGTTAATCCCACAGGCAAAACTTAATATTCCTGAAGCTGAAGAAACGGGATCAACATTTATAGAAAATGCGATTATAAAAGCAAGAAATGCCTCGCTTCTATCTGGTTTACCAGCATTATCAGATGATTCAGGAATAGAAGTTGATGCTTTGGGTGGGAGACCAGGAGTATTTTCTGCAAGATATGCAGGATTAGAATGTGACGATAATTTAAATAATAAGTTATTACTGGAAGAATTAAACGGCGTGCCTATTAATCAAAGAACGGCTAGATATCATTGTTGTATAGTTTTTTTGCCAAACTTTAATTCGTCAGCACCAAGGGTATTTAATTCAACTTGGGAGGGTAAAATTGGCCTTCAAGAGGAAGGACATAAAGGTTTTGGGTATGATCCTCTATTTTACTTACCAGAGTTAAAATGTACCGCAGCAGAGCTCCCTGAGGCAAAAAAAAATGCCATTAGCCATAGAGGTAAGGCTTTGAGACTATTTTCACAAGATTTAGATAAAATTATAAAGATATAATATAAAAAAAAATTTTATTATGAAATTTATCTTGATTTTTTTGTTTTTTTTGTAAAATCTAGGCTAATTTGCCTCATTTATTCACAGATAATAATTATGTCAAGAATTTTTACAAATTTATTAAAAAAAAAATAATTGTAAAATTTGCAAATTTAATTCAATAAAAACAATTACTTATATTGTTCAATATTTGAACAATCTAATAGCTCTTAAACTATGTATGAATTTTTATTAAATTTTTTGCTCTTTTACACAGACTTATCCACAATTTTTGTGGATATAAAAAATACCTCAAAAAAACAATAATTTATATATATTTATTAAAATTTTTTAGTAAATATGCCCTTAAATTAACCTAGATTTTATTATTATATTATTTTTTTATTATATTCTATTTGCATAATAATATTACTTGTAGGGGTATACGACTTTCGGTATCATTCCTACTCTAATTTTTTTATATATATATAATATTATGCAGAAAGATATTCATCCTAGTTACAATGAAATTCAAGTAATTTGTAGTTGTGGTAATAAATTTACTACAAAATCTACCTATAAAGACTCTACATTATCTGTGGATGTATGTTCAAAGTGCCACCCCTTTTATACTGGTAAGCAAAAAATTCTGGATACAGCTGGTCAAGTTGATAAGTTCAAAAAAAGATATACAAAATCATAAAATTTATTTAATACCTCTTTATATTAGACTTCTTTTTGGGCAATATTAGATAATGGATAGAAGATCATTTTTAAAAGCGTCAGCTTTATTCTCATTAGCAGGTACCTTGCCTTCTTGTGCCACAAATCCAGTTACAGGAGAGCAAGACTTAGTTTTACTCTCTGAAGATGAAGAAACCGAGCTTGGTAGGAATTCTCATAAAGAAATAATGAAGTCTTATAATGCCTATCAAAATCCAGATCTTCTGAATTATGTAACAGAGCTTGGAGAAAAATTAGCAGCAGTTAGCCATAGAAATGAATTAATTTATCATTTTACTGTGCTAGATAGTCCTCAGGTAAATGCATTTGCAATTCCTGGAGGGTATGTTTATGTCACTCGAGGAATGTTAGCTTATCTTGGTAGCGAAGCTGAATTATGTGGCGTATTAGGTCACGAGTTGGGTCATATTACTGCAAGGCATGGTGTAAAACAATATTCAAAAAACCAAGTTAGTGGAATATTAACAACCGTTTTTGGAATATTAGTTGGTAATAGACAGTTAGCTAATTTAAGCCAAATAGCGTCTACAGCAATTTTAAGAGGTTTTGGTAGAGAAGCAGAATTAGAAGCTGATAGAGTTGGAGCTGAATATATTGCAAAACTTGGATATGACCCATACGCATTACAAAAAGTTATTGGTGTTCTTAAGAATCAAGAGGAGTTTGATAAAGTTTTAGCAAAAGAAGAGAATAGAGAACCGTATGCTTATCACGGTGTTTTTGCTACCCATCCTGATAATGATAAGAGACTTCAGGAAGTTATAAACGCAGCAAAAGTTAATATTAATCCAAAAAGGCTAGATGAAAATAAAGAAAAATATTTAGATATTATTTCCGGCATACCTTTTGGCCCTGGGGAAGGTCAGGGTTCAGCTAGAGGTTCATCTTTTTATCATACAGAACTAGATTTTAAAATTGAATTTCCAAAAGGTTGGAAGATTGAAAATTTGCCAACTTCAGTGCTTGGGACCTCAAAAGACAGAGAAGTTTTAATTGAATTAACAATGAGAGACTTAAACAGAAAAATTTCGGCGAGAGAACTTATCGAGAGATTGTATCAAAAAGACTTTGAAGATGGCAAAGAAATAAGTGTTTCTGAATATAAAGGTTATGCAGCTACAGTTGAATTAGACACAAGTTTTGGTCAAGCGCATAAATGTAGAGTGGCTATTTTGTATAAAAATAAAAAAGAAGCTTTTCAGATAATTGCAACATCAAAATCTGAATCAGATTTTTCAAAAAACATAAATTTATTTGATAAGACAATTAGCAGTTTGAGAAAACTTAAACCAAACGAGATTGAAATGGGATCACCCAGGAGAATAATAATATACAAAGCTAAAAAAGGAGATACTTTTTACAAACTTTCAAAAGAAACAGCATTCAGCACACATGCAGAGAATAGATTAAGAGTAATTAACAATATGTATCCAACTGGTGAGCCAGTTCCTGGAAGTTTAATAAAGCTAGTATATTAAATATCATGATTAAAAATTTTTCAGTAATATTTATTTGGTTTTGCTTCTTTATTGGGGCTTGTAATGCAAATGAAATCCTGAATGGTAATAAAAATACTTTTTTAAAAGTTGATGATGCGTTTAAAATTTCTGTAAAAAAAGAAATAAATGATAATTTTTATACAGTTAGTTTCAAGATAGCTCAAGGTTATTATCTATATAAAGATAAAATAAAAATTATATTAAATGGAAAAGAATTAAAAGATTTTAATTTTCCCAAGTCAATAACAATAAATGATGAGTTTTTTGGTGAAAGTAAAATTTACAAGAAAGATTTTTTTTTAAAAGTAAAAGTAAAAGAAGAAAATAATTTTATCGAAGTTGGTTATCAAGGTTGTGCGGATAAAGGCTTATGTTATCCGCCTATTACAAAAAAATTCAATTTTAATTTACTAAGCGTTTCAACTGAAGAATCTTACATGAAGATATCTGAGACCGAAAAGATATACAAAAAATTATTATCAAATAATATTTTTGTAAATATTTTTTTCTTTATAGTTTTTGGCTTACTTTTATCATTTACACCGTGCGTTCTTCCAATGGTTCCTATTCTTTCAGGTATAATAATAAACTCAAATAAAAGTAAAAAAGTAAAACCATTTTTTTTATCATTGAATTACGTAATTGGACTTTGTGTTTTATACTTTCTCGTTGGTTTATTTGTTGGTTATACAACAGAAACTTATAATATTCAGAGTGCTTTTCAAGATCCAATATTTTTAATCCTTTTTATAATGATTTTAACTTTCTTAGCATTATCGATGTTTGGATTGTACGAAATAAAGATGCCAAATTCTGTTCAAACTTGGGTTAACAGTTTAAGTATAAATAAAAATAACAGTAACTACAGTACTTCTTTTTTAATGGGATTTTTTTCAGCATTAATAGTCGGACCTTGCATTGCTCCTCCTTTAGCAGGAATTTTTATGTATGTTAGCTCAGAAAATCCTGGCGCATTTATTACAGCACTTTTATTTTTAAGCTTATCTTTGGGAATGAGTATTCCTCTTCTTTTGTATGGAACATTTATGGGTAAATACATACCAAAAAACAGGTAAGTGGATGCAATATATAAATTACTTCTTTGGAATTTTATTACTTATAGTTGCTTTAACTTTTTTAGACAGATTAATTCCAATAATTAACATAAATCATCAAGAATCAAATTTAAATTTTCAAAGAATTGAAAATGTCTCTGAACTTAAGAAGTTTTTGTCTTCAAATGATGGTAATATAGCTTTCTTAGATATTTATGCTGATTGGTGTATAGAATGTAAATTGATGGAACAAAAAACATTTAAGAATAAAAGTGTAGAAAAAATTCTCAATGAATTTAAGTTAATAAAAATTGATGTAACAAAAAATAATGCTCAAGATATTGAGCTTTTAAAATATTTGAATGTTATCGGCCCTCCAGCATATAAATTTTATAGTGAGAGCGGTGAAGAAATTAAAGGGTTTAATATCCAAGGGTATATGCCACCTGAGGAGTTTTTAGAGCATTTAGGTGAGTTGAAAAAATATTGATTTTGACGAAATTAAGTGCTATTTTGGTGACATTCAAAGAATATAGAAGATTTTAAAGAAAAATATGAATAAAATTCTTATACTTAACGGGCCAAATTTGAATCTTTTAGGAGAAAGAGAGCCTGAGATTTATGGTTACGAGTCTCTTGAGGATATTTCTGCAGGTTTAGATGAGGTAGCAAAAGAAATTAAGGTAGAACTTAGTCATCAACAATTTAATTCTGAAGCTGAATTAATTGATGAAATCCATAATGCAAAAAAAGAAAAAATGAATTTTATAATTTTTAATCCTGGGGCATTTACGCATACAAGTATTGCTTTAAGAGACGCACTGTTAGGTGTTTCTATTCCATTTATAGAAATACATATATCAAATGTTTTTGCTAGAGAAGATTTTCGAAAGAAATCTTTTCTTTCAGATATTGCCGTAGGAGTCATATCAGGACATGGTATTTTTGGTTATGAGCTAGCTTTAATGTCAGCTTTTAATATTATTAACAAAGGAAAATAGTTGTGGACATAAGAAAAGTAAAAAAGTTAATGGAAATGTTAGAGGAATCTTCACTTTCTGAGATGGAAATAATTGAGGGAGAAGAGTCAATTAGACTTAGCAAATCTTCATCTGTCATGCTTGAAAATAATGTAGCTTTGCCGTCAAGTAATGTAAAAAATATTGTAAACCAAGAAAAAATAACTAATGCTGTAAAAGAAGATCAAAATAATGATACTTCTTCCAATATTACGGGTTATGAAATTAAATCTCCAATGGTTGGAACATTTTACGAGGCTCCATCTCCGGGCGCAAAACCTTTTGTTACTGTTGGTGATACTGTAAAAGTTGGTGATACGCTTTGTATCATTGAAGCCATGAAAATGTTAAATCAAATTGAATCTGATAAGTCCGGTATAGTTAAGGCTATTTTAGTCGAAAATGAACAACCTGTAGAATTTGATCAAGTTTTATTCATAGTAGAGTAGAAAATGATTAAAAAATTATTGATAGCAAATAGAGGAGAAATTGCATTACGTATTTTAAGAGCTTGCAAAGACTTAGGAATAAAAACAGTTGCAGTTCATTCAGTTGTTGATAGGGATTTAATGCACGTTAGATTAGCTGACGAATCTGTATGTATAGGTCCTGCCGACTCAAGAGAAAGTTATTTACTGCCATCTTCTATTATTAGTGCGGCAGAGATAACAAACGCAGATGCAATACACCCTGGATTTGGTTTTTTGTCAGAAAACGCTGATTTTGCTGAGCAAGTCACAAAATCTGACTTTATTTTTGTAGGACCCAAATCTGAAACAATTAGATTAATGGGCGATAAAATTCTTGCAAAAAAAGCAATGAATGATGTTGGTATTATGGGTATTCCAGGTTCTAAGGGCGAGGTTTCTAAAGAAATTTCAGAAAACAAAAAAATCGCAAAAGATATTGGATATCCAGTATTAGTTAAAGCTGCACATGGCGGCGGCGGCAGGGGTATGAGGATTGTTGAAAAAGAAGAAGACCTAGAAGAATCAATAAATTTAACTAAAAATGAGGCGAAGCTTGCATTTGGAAATGAAACAGTCTTTATTGAAAAATTTCTTCAACGCCCTAGACACATCGAATTTCAAGTTTTATGTGATAATTTTGGAAATGCAATCTGCTTGGGAGAAAGAGATTGTTCTATGCAAAGAAAACACCAAAAAGTTATAGAAGAAGCGCCCGCTATAGGCATCTCAGATGAAACTAGAAAAAAAATGAGTGAACTTGTTGTCAATGCTTGTAAAAAAATAAACTATATTGGCGCTGGAACCTTTGAGTTTTTATATCAGGACGATGAATTTTATTTTATTGAAATGAATACAAGAATTCAGGTAGAGCATCCAGTAACGGAAATGATCACGGGCATAGATATTGTAAGACAACAATTATTAATAGCTTCAGGAGAAAAAGTTGGTTATACACAAGACCAAGTAAAACTTAGGGGACATGCTATTGAATGTAGAATAAATGCTGAGAATTCTGAAACTTTTGTTCCTTGTCCAGGAACTATTAATCAATTTCATGCGCCAGGAGGCCCTGGTGTTAGAATGGATACACATATTTATAATGGATATAAAGTACCACCGAATTATGATTCAATGATTGGAAAATTAATTTCTTTTGGAAATAATAGAAATGCTGCAATTAGAAGAATGAGTAACGCACTTAATGAGATAGTAATTGATGGTATTCAAACTAATATAAATCTTCAAAAAAAATTAATATTAGATAATGAATTTCAAAAAGGTCAATTCAGTATAAATTATTTAGAAAACAAGTTTAAAAATGAAAGTTAATAATAATGAGTCTAAAAAGCTTCTAAGAGAATTTGTCAGAAAAACAGTTCGGGAATATTTTAATAAAATTGATGGCTATCCAATAGATAAAGTTTACAATTTGGTAATAGGTGAAGTAGAAAAGCCTCTCATAGAGGAAACAATTGATTATTGTAAGGGTAACCAAACAAAAGCATCTGAAATGCTAGGCTTAAGTAGAGGTACTTTAAGAAAAAAAATGAAACAATATAATATTAAATGATATAGGTCTAAATTTTGAGCGGAAATAAAAAAATTGCTTTAATTAGTGTTTCTGATAAAAAAAATTTATTAGATATTTCAAGCTTTCTAATAAAAAATAACTTTCAGATTGTCTCCACTGGAGGCACATACAATGCACTTAAAGCAGAAAAAATTCCTGTAAAAGCAGTGTCAGAAATAACTCAATTTCCTGAAATAATGGATGGTAGAGTTAAGACGCTTCATCCAAATATTCATTCTGGTTTATTAGCAAGAGAACAAGATGATAAAGTGCTTTCAGATCTTAAAATTGACAGAATAAATCTATTAGTTGTTAATTTTTACCCTTTTGAAGAAATAATCAATAAGGAAGATTCAAATTATGAAGATGCTATTGAAAATATCGATATTGGTGGTCCTGCTATGGTTAGAGCAGCAGCAAAAAATTATTTGAATTGTTGTGTTTTGACTTCTCCAGAAGATTATAGTGAGTATATTAAAAACTTTAAACTAAATAAAAAATCCCAAGATATTTTTAATAAAAAAATGTCACTTAAGGCTTTTCAGGCTGTAGCTCATTATGATATATGCATAGCGAATTATTTAGATAAGACAATCAATAATGAGAAATTTTCCAAATTTATCTCATTAAATAAAATAAATGATTTAAGATACGGAGAAAATCCTCACCAAAGTGCTACCTTATATCAAGAGCCAAATACAAAAAGACCAGGTTTAATTAATTCAAAAAAAATACAAGGCAAAGATTTATCTTATAATAATATAGTTGACGGAGATTCTGCATTATCTTGTGCTTTAAGTTTTAACGATCCTACTTGTGTAATAGTAAAGCATGCTAATCCCTGCGGTGTTGCCTCTAATGAAAATATTAATCAAGCATATATAAATGCTTATAATACAGATCCAATTTCTGCATTCGGGGGTGTTATAGCATTTAATAGGAAAGTTGACGAGTTTTTAATGGAAGAAATTTTAAATAAACAATTCGTAGAGCTAATAATTGCACCATCATTTTCAAAAAAGTCTATTGAGTTGTCAAAGATAAAAGAAAATGTTCGGGTAATTCAATATCAAAGTTTTGAAAATAAAAATTGCAAGCATCAAATAAAGGGTATTAATGATGGATTTTTAATTCAAGATGAAGATTATTCTGATTTAGATCATAGTAAAAATTATAAAGTTGTATCAAAAAAAATACCAACCAAGAAAGAATTTGTTGATTTATATTTTTCATGGGTTGTTGCAAAATATGTAAAATCAAACGCTATTGTTTTTGCTAAAAATAAAACAACTTTTGGAATTGGTGCTGGTCAGATGAGTCGAATTGACTCTACATTAATTGCTGGCATTAAAGCAGAGCAGCAAAATTTAAATTTACAAGGAGCTGTTATGGCTTCGGATGCTTTTTTCCCTTTTTCAGATAATGTAAAAAAAGCCTCTGAGCTTGGTATATCTTGTATCATTCAACCTGGTGGTTCACAAAGAGACGATGAAGTTATAAAGACAGCCGACGAGTTAGGTATAAGTTTAGTTTTTACTGGTATTAGACACTTTAGGCATTAAATATGAATTTACTTATTATTGGTGGGGGAGGAAGAGAGCACGCTATAGCGTGGAAAGCTTCACAATCTGAAAAAATAAAAAATATTTATGTAGTACCAGGAAATCCTGGTATCGCAAAAGAAAATAAAATTGAAGTTATTAATATAAAAGATCCTGATATTGAAGATTATATAAAAATAGCAAAAAATAAAAAAATTGATCTTACTGTTGTCGGTCCTGAAGCCCCTTTAGTTGATGGCATTGTTGACGAATTTAAAAAACATAAATTATTAATTTTTGGTCCTAATAAACTAGCTTCCAAGCTTGAAGGCAGTAAAGATTTTTGTAAAAAAATATTAAATTCTGGTAATGTTTTAACAGCAAAACATGAATCTTTTACAGACCCAAAAGATGCAATCTCATATATTGATAACCAACAAATGCCATTGGTTATAAAACTAGATGGCCTTGCGGCTGGTAAAGGTGTTTTTATTGTTCAAAACCATCAAGAAGCCAAGGATTTAATACAAGATTTATTTTCTAAAGAAGTTCGTCATAAAAAACAATTACTAATTATCGTTGAAGATTTTATAAAAGGCGAAGAAGCTAGTTTTATATGCTTAGTTTCAGGTGATCAAGTAGTACCTCTTGCTTCCTCAAAAGACCATAAAAAACTTAATAATGGAGATACAGGCCCAAATACTGGCGGAATGGGTGCTTATTCACCAACAAAACTAATAAATGATGATTTATCTAAAAATGTAATTAATGAAGTAATAAAGCCAACATTGAATGAGCTAAAAAAACTTGGTATTGAATACCAAGGGTTTTTATATGCAGGATTAATGATTGATCAAAATAAAAAAGCATATGTATTAGAGTATAATTGTAGATTAGGTGACCCAGAAGCACAGGCCATTCTAATGAGGTTAGATAGCGATATTATTGAAATCTTTTTAGCCACAATAAATAATAATTTGAAGAATATTAAAATTAAATGGAAAACGGAGAGTGCTTGTACTATTGTTTTGGCATCACAAGGTTACCCAGGCAAATATGAAAAAAATAAAATCATTACTGGCCTTGATCATAAAGTAGATAATGTAAAAATTTTCCACTCTGGCACAAAAATTATTAATGATCAATTTGTAACAAATGGGGGAAGAGTATTAGCAGTAACTGCTCTTGGGGTAAATTTACAAGTTGCTCAAGCAAAGGCATATGATAGATGTAATCAGATTTCTTGGGAAGGAAAGATTAAAAGGCACGATATTGCCGATAAAGAAATTAATAATAAATTTATCTTTTCATAGACTCAAAAAATTCATTATTTGTTTTTGTAGTCTTTAATTTATCAAGTAAAAATTCAACTGCTTCAATTTCATCCATTGAATGCATAAATTTTCTTAATATCCACATTCTTTGGAGTTCTTCAGGAGTTGTAAGTAACTCTTCTCTTCTTGTGCCAGATTTATTAATACCAATTGCTGGATATACTCTTTTTTCTGCTATTCTTCTATCAAGATGTATTTCACTATTACCTGTTCCTTTAAATTCTTCAAAGATTACTTCATCCATTTTTGATCCTGTATCAACTAATGCTGTTGCAAGAATTGTAAGTGAACCACCTTCCTCTATATTTCTTGCTGCACCAAAGAATCTTTTTGGTCTATGTAAGGCATTAGCATCGACTCCACCCGTTAAAACTTTTCCTGAGGATGGGGAAACAGTATTATAAGCTCTAGCAAGCCTTGTAATCGAATCTAGTAGAATGACCACATCTTGTTTATGTTCTACAAGCCTTTTAGCTTTTTCAATTACCATTTCTGCAACTTGAACGTGTCTAGTTGCCGGCTCATCAAATGTGCTTGAAACTACTTCTCCATCAACCATTCTTGCCATTTCAGTAACTTCTTCTGGTCTTTCATCAATTAGTAGAACTATTAAATGACATTCAGGATTATTAGTTGTAATACTTTGAGCAATATTCTGAAGCATTATTGTTTTACCAGCTTTAGGTGGTGATACAACTAATCCTCTTTGACCTTTTCCTATTGGAGAGCATATATCAATAATTCGAGCTGTAATATCTTCGCTACTTCCATTACCTCTTTCAAGTTTTATTCTTTTTTCTGCGTGTAAAGGTGTTAAGTTTTCAAATAATATTTTTCGTTTGGCATTTTCTGGTGATTCATAATTGATCTGGTCAACTTTTAACATAGCAAAATATCTTTCAGTATCTTTTGGGGGTCTTATTTTTCCAGAAACTGTATCGCCTGTTCTTAAACCAAATTTCCTAATTTGACTTGGTGAAACATATATATCATCAGGGCCTGCTAAATATGAACTATTTGATGACCTAAGAAAACCAAACCCATCTTGTAGTATTTCTAACACTCCATCACCAAAAATATCTTCCCCATTTTTTGCATGGGATTTTAATATAGAAAAAATTACCTCTTGCTTTCTTGCTCTTGCAATATTTTCAATACCCATATCAGACGCCATTGTCATTAAATCTGAAGGGCTTTTTGTTTTTAACTCTGTTAAGTTCATAATATATTGTTTTACCTATGGATTTTGCAGACTAGAAAATGCTTTTACATTTGCTTTAAGCTTGAATTTTTTAAATTTTGAAGTGCTAAATCTGCTTTGAGATTAAAAGTTAACATTAATTTTAACTTGCGTCTACTTTTTTTTATATGTTATCTGCAATAAATTTTTCTAAATCATTTTTGCTTAATGCACCAACTTGTGTCCCAATAGCCTCACCATTTTTAAATAGCATTAATGTTGGGATGCCACGAATACCAAATTTTGTAGCAGTTTGAGAGTTTTCGTCAACATTAATCTTGCCTATTATTATTACATCTGACTTCTCTTCGGCAATTTGCTCTAAAACTGGAGCAATCATCTTACAAGGGCCACACCATTCTGCCCAAAAATCAAGTAAAAATGGTTTTTCTGATTTTAAAACTAGATTTTCAAACTCCGAATCTGTAACTTTTACTACTGTGTTTGACATATTTAATCCTTAAATTATTTTTTAGTTTTTTTATTATACAGATAATTTCACGAAATCAAGTAATTTTATTAAAATTAAGTATCTTCGTGCAAAATTCTCCATTTACCATCTTCTTCTTTTACCCAAAATAATTTTTTATTCGTTGTAGTTTCGAAATTATTACTTTTATATTGCTGTTTAAAATCAGCATAAATTAAATTTTTTGTTTGCGGGTAATAAAATAAACTTAAATTTTTAATATCTATCTCAATAAATTTCTTGTTCTTTATTATCCTTAAAATATGTGTAACTCTTTTTTCAAAGTTATGTTTTTTACTTTTAAAATTAATGGAATGCTGAGATATGAACTCATGTGGATCAAGCCCCTCCCAACTCTCTTCCCAGTTCTTTATAATGTCTATTGCTTCGTTATTATTTTCGTGCCAAGTATTTCTTTTTATCCAATTAACTTTTTCTACTAAAATAACCGGTGTATTACCAATAGATGTATACTTTTTTAGCTTTTTTAAAGTATGGTTACTTGTTACAACGCAACCTTCGCTTGTCAAAGGAGGGCGACTATAAACATCTCTAGGAACTCCGTGAATCCATATTCCGTAACCAGTTTTGTTATTTCTTTTATCCCAAGCGTTTGGATAATTAATAGGATATGCTCCATCACCATAAAGTTCCGGAAGGTCTTCATCTATTAGATACGAGGTTATTTTGTATACCCCTACAGGAGTTTTATTATCTCCAGACGTATTTTTATTAAATCCGGCTTTACCTATTGAAACATAAAAATCGGCAATAATTTCAGGTTTATCATTATTATTTCTAACAACGTATAAACGAGATTTTGATAATTCAATTAAAAACGCAAATTCTATATTTTCAGCAAGTTTTATTATTGATCTTGGCAATAAGTCTTGTTTTTTATATATAGAGTTAAAGTTAATCCTAGCTTTAGCTTCACTTTTTAAGTCATTTAGTTCTTTATCTCTTGAGTTACTCCCTAAAAGAGGTTTTTTCTGTAAATAAGATGACATTAGATCAGCATATATTATCTTGCCTAATTTAAAATTTGGGTAATTTTTACTTAATTGTTCGGCTATTATTAATGCATTCTCATTATCTCCATTTCTCATATAATCCAGAACTTGGAGAAGTTGAATTTCAGCTTGTTCATTAGGTAAAGAAGTTTCTTTAGAATAAGAAATATTACTCACTAACAAAAATATTGAAAATATTATTACACTAAAAAAATTATGCATTATTTAATTATGTATTCCCCAGTTATTTTGAAACTATTTTTTTCAATACTAATAGTTGTGTGTTTCTTAACAACATCGGAGAATGAGTCTGAATTATAAGCTTGAGTAAACTGTACGAGTATATTTTTTTCGTCGTTTGTAATAATTTTAACATTAGAAACTTTAATATTTATATTCTTTTTATTTTGAATTTTTGCTTTCCTATCTTTTTGCCAAGATTCTCGTGATTTGAATTTTTCAGGGAAATAGTTTGATGCATAACTATTAAAGTACTCTTGATAATTTTTATTTTGCCAGAAACCTGCCCATTCAATTATAAAATTTTTTATATTATTTTCATTAACTTTAAATAATGGCTTCTCATTAATATCAAGTTTCTTTTTGCTTTGAACTACTTTTGCGTCTGACGATTTAAATGAAGAATTTGTAATTAGAGATAAGCTTATTTCGTTGTCACTTTCTTTAATTGATAATGCTTCTTCATATAAAATATTTGCTTGAAATGCATAAAGATTTGTTAAATTTTTATAAATTGTATCTATATTTTTATTTTTTGAAATAGAGCCTCTAAGTATTTTAATAGCTTCATCTATCTTACCGGTTTTCGCTTCAATAAAAGCAAGATTATTTATTACCTCAACGTTATCTGGATTTTTTGTAAGTAGTGTTTCTAAAATTTTTTTAGCTTTGGAATAGTCTTTCGCTAAAATTAAAGTATTCGCTTCATTAAACTTTTCAGACAAATTATCTGCTTGGACCAGACCACTGGAAAGACTCAGTATATAAAAAATAATTAGTGTTTTTATGCGCATTTAATATTTAGTATAGTTAATGTATTATAATAATTATATAACATAACATTATATGATAAAGAGTTGATATTACAATAAATCTCGGATGTAAGGTATTTTTATGAATATAACCATACTTGGAGGAACAGGTTTTGTAGGTTTAAGCCTGCTTAACTCCTTTGCTAAAACTGATAACAAAATAACTATAATAACTCGTAACAGAGAAAAAAATAAGAAATTATTAGTTTATCCAAATATAAAATTAATTCAGGCAGATGTTTATAATAATGATGATTTAATTCAGCATACAAAAAAAACAGATGTTCTTATTAATCTAATTGGTATTTTAAACGAGAGAGGTCATTCAGGAAAAGGCTTTAGAAAAGCACATAGTGATTTAGCAAGAGTAATTTTAAATATATCAAAAGAAAATAGTATTAATAGAATTTTACAAATGAGTGCGTTAAATGCTGATTCAAAAGGACCTAGTCATTACCTAAGAACAAAAGGTGAAGCAGAAAGTTACTTGATGACATATGGCAAAAGATTTGCAAATGTAACAATCTTCAAACCATCAGTTATTTTTGGAGAAAACGATAGTTTCATTTTAAGATTTAGTAAATTACTTGATTATGTTCCTTATTTTTTTCCTTTAGCTTGTCACGATTCAAAATTTGCTCCAGTATATGTAGACGAATTAGCAGATTTTATTATAAATACAATACCTGATACAAAAAGTTTTAATAAGCAATATAATTTATGTGGGCCAAAAGTTTATTCTTTAAAAGATATTGTTGAATTAATTATAAAAATAAAAAATATAAGTACAAAAGTTATTCCCTTATCAAAGAGTTTTTCTAAGGCCCAAGCTAACTTAATGGAATTTATTCCTGGAAAACCTTTTTCAATTGATAATTTTAATTCGTGTCAAATTGATAGTATTTGTGATTCAGATTATGAATTTTACTCTGATTTAGAAACTATAATACCGACATATATTAATTCCAAATAATATGAAAATATATCTTGTAGGCGGAGCAGTGCGTGACAAAATTTTAGGTATTAAACCTAAGGAAAGAGATTGGGTTGTGGTAAATGGTAGTTCTCAAGAACTAATAAAGCTAGGTTATAAGCAAGTTGGTAAGAACTTTCCTGTTTTTTTACACCCAGTGACTTCAGAAGAATACGCTTTAGCAAGAATTGAAAAGAAAATAAAAGAGGGACATAAGGGTTTTGAATTCAATACTAGTAATGAAGTAACTCTTGAAGAGGACCTTTCAAGAAGAGATTTGACAATAAATGCAATTGCAGAAGACGAAGATGGAAATGTAATAGATCCATATAATGGGATAAAAGATATAGAAGATAGAACCCTTAGACATGTTTCTAAAGCTTTTACTGAGGATCCCTTAAGAGTTTTTAGGGTAGCGAGATTTTATGCGAGATTTCGTGAGTATGATTTTAATGTTCACGAATCAACTTATGAAGTTATGCAAGAAATTTCTAAATCTGGAGAAATTGAAACTCTTTCAAAAGAGAGACTTTGGGGAGAGTTATCAAGGGCACTTAATACAAAAAATCCTTGGGCTTTTTTTGATGTTTTAATAAAGTCAAAAGTGGCTGAAAAATATTTTCCAGAAATTTTAGAAAGTGATTTAATTAAAGAAAAACTAATATATTTTTCAAACTTAAATATAGATAAAGATATGTACTTATCAATATGTGGATTATCACTAAATATTGTTGAATTTTTTGGTTTTCCGAAAAAGATATTAGATTTGTATTTTATTTTTAATGAATTTGGGGCAAAATTTATATCATTAGAAATAAATAAAGATTTAATATTATTATTTTTAAATTCTCTAGATGCTTTCAGAAGGCCAGCAAGATTAAAAATTTTTTTAGAACAAATAAATCTATTTACAAAATATCATAAAATGAATGAGGATAAAAAAATTGATATTTTTTATGATATTTTAAATCAAATAGAAAATAAAATTGATTATGGTGATATGGCAAATTTAAGTGTTAACCAAATAAAGGACAGAATTTCAAGGATTAACTTGAATATTATTGATTCCATTTTAAACAAAAAGTAATAATAATATAGATCCAAGAATAATGCGGTATATCATAAATGGATAAAATCCTATTTTGCTAATATAAATTATAAAATATTTGATTAATATATATGCAGTAATTGCGGTTACAACTATTGAAATTATTATTTGAAAAGTTAATTGTATACTTAAATCACTAAAGTTTATAAAAATAATTTCATGAATCATTGCCGCTAAAATTACAGGAAATGAAAGCATAATTGCAATAATTATTGAACTTTTTTTATCATAGCCAAGTAATAAACTGGCTATAATAATTATGGCTGACCTTGAGGTTCCTGGGATAAGAGCTATGGACTGAAACAGACCAATTATTATTATGTCAACATATGTTATATTTTTTAAAATTTTTATTCTTTTTGAATTATATTCAATTACTATCAATAAAATTGCAAAAATAATTGTCGTGATTCCAATTACTTCAACAGATCTTAAATTAATTTTTATATAGTCATAAAAAATGAAACCAAATAATAGGACTGGTATCGATCCAATAATAAGTTTATTAACACTAAGATAATTTTTAGATGTATTAGAATCTATAAAGTCTTTTTGGTGCTTTATATAATAAAACAAAATCGCAAGTAATGACCCAAAATGCATAGCTATGTCAAATAAAATACCTTGATCATTCCAATTAAAGATTTTTGGAATAAAAATTAAATGAGCTGAACTTGATATAGGCAAAAATTCTGTAATACCTTGTACAATAGATAAAAAAATAATTTGCTGAAATTCAATCATAATTTATGTCTGTAATCTTTAAATGGGATATTAAATTCACTATTCATATTGTCACACAATAACATTATTTTAAAATTTTCTCCCATATCGGTAGGGAAAAGAAGTGTTTTAAGAGCATTAATTTCATCAATATCTTTACTATACTTTATAGAATTTTCTACAATTTTTGTGTTTATTAAGAATTCTGTTTGAGTGGTGTAAGACAATAAAGCAATATTATGTTTTTTTATTATTCTAGCTAGGTTAGAAAAATCTACACTTATAGAAATATCAAAGGAGCCTGGATTATTAAAACAATTTTTTATCTTTTCGTGATTTTTATAAAATTGTAAAGTACCAAAATTTCTATCTTTGTGAAATAATTCTTTCTCTCCATATCCGTAATCGGCAATAAAAAAAATAAAATTATTTACCCCATTAAAAATATCCTCTAAAAATTTTTCATACTGAAAATTAATTTCAAACATATAATTATTTGGAAATTTCATATTAATTCTTTCTTCAATTTTTTTGATAAGATTTTTTACATTTTTATTACAAGCTATTTTTGAAAAATAAAGCGTATTGTTTTTAATTTTAATTACTCTTTCATAAAAATTATTATTATCTTTTATGAAAATTTTTGAGGGAATAGCGTCAAAAACTTCATTAGCTATAATAAATACATCATTTATTTTGGCAATATCATCTATCCACTCTACAACGTTTCTTTCATCTTTCAGTATTTTATTTATTTTTTCTTTTTGTTGTTTGCGAAGGTGTAAGCTTTTTTCAATAATGAAATATTTTTTTGGTATAAAATTTCTATCAATATTTTTTAAAAAGTTACAAGCTAGCTCTCCACTGCCAGCACCAAACTCAACTATATTATTGATATTTTTAAATTTTTTACAATTCAAATAAAATTCTATTATTGATTCTGCATATACTGATGATAATTCTGGCGCGGTTATAAAATCTGACTTGTTTTTTTCAAATGATATGTTTTTATTATCATAATATCCGTGATTTGGGTAATATAAGCAAAGATCCATATACTGATCGAATGTTATGAATCCGTCTTGTTCAGCTTTTGCATGTATTTTTTTTAATAAACTCACGTAGTATCCTATTTTATAGTCTCAACATATATTAATTATCTAGTATAATGATTTTATGAATCAAAATAATGAAAAAGTAAGAAAAATTGTATTTATTACAGGAGCAGCTAGAAGATTAGGAAATGCTACTGCTTTAAAACTACATTCTTATGACATGGATATTATAGTTCACTGCAACAATTCTTCAAAAGATGCTGATGATCTTGTTCTAGAAATGAATAACAAAAGAAAAAAATCAGCAATATCATTGAAATATGACTTAAGAGACTTTGAGAACTATGTTGATATTAAAACAAAATTAGGAGAAAAATGGTCAAATATTGATGTACTTATTAACAATGCTTCAACTTTTTATCCTACTGAAATACCTAATGCTACACTAGATGAATGGAATGACTTACATGACGTTAATTTAAAATCTCCATTTTTTCTTTCTAAGCTTTTTTATGGTGAATTAAAAAAGAATAATGGAAGTATAATAAATATTATTGATATTCACGCTGATAAGCCGCTAGAGGGATTTTCTATTTACACTGTTGCTAAAGCAGGTTTAAAGATGTTGACTAAATCCCTTGCAGTTGAGTTTGGTCCAGAAATAAGAGTAAACGGAATTTCTCCGGGATCTATATTATGGCCTGAAATTAAAGAGTATGAGAAAGAACATCAAGCGATAATTAATAGTACTTTACTTAAAAGACAAGGGGAAACGGATGATATTGCAGATTCTTGTATTTTTTTAATAAACAATGCAAATTATATAACAGGTCAAATTATTAAGGTTGATGGTGGCAGAAGTTTAGGAAATTAAGTTTTATTTCTAGTAATAATGATACCAACATCTTGTGAATCTCTTATTGCGCCTGGTTTACTAATTGATATGGTTACATATTCGACTTTAAATTCTAGTAGAATCATTTCGGCTATGTTTTCGATTAGGGTTTCTATTAGATCGTGATGATTATTTGCAACATATTCCTTTACTTTATTTGATAGGGCTTTGTAGTCTAACGAATATTTAACGTCTTCTGTTTTAGCAGCTTTTTTGATATCTGTTCCAACTTCTATATTAATATTAATAATTTGGTCTATTTGTTTTTCCCAGTCAAATATACCAATCCTTGTTTTTATCTTTAAATCTTTTAAGAATATTTTGTCCATAATATTGGCAATTATAGAGTATTATTGAATTTTATGTTGTATAGATGCTTAATTTTTGCTATCTTTTTTCCTTCGATTTAACTTTTGGATGTAAACATGTCAAGAATATGTGAAGTAACTGGTAAAAAGCCTATGTCAGGAAACAACGTTTCCCACGCTAAAAACAGAACTAGAAGGCGTTTTTTGCCAAATCTACAAATACATAGATTTTGGTTAGAAGCTCAAAGTCGTTGGATATCATTGAGAGTTTCCAGAAAAGGTCTACGAATTATTGAAAAAAAGGGCATTGAGGCCGTTTTGAAGGATATTAAAAGAATATGAGAGAGAAAATAAAATTAGTTTCTTCTGCTAAAACAGGGCATTACTACACAACAACCAAAAATAAAAAGAATACCCCTGATAAAATTGAAATTAAAAAATTTGATCCAGTAATTAGGAAGCACGTAATTTATAAAGAATCAAAAATTAAGTAAATAAATATCTATTCATACCTACTCAGGTGCTGGACAAAAACATTGTCCTTTTGCATTCCAAGCACATCTCCCGCTTTCTCCATTTTTACTTTTCCACATAGCGCATCCAACTCCAGTCGCTCGTGGACCTAATGGGTCAGCAACTTTAACAGCAATTTTATCTTTGATATTTACAGTAACATATTCAAATTGAGATTTATTCTCATCAGTAATAACAGTTTCTACTTTATCGTCCTTATCAAAAGCCCAGTCATATACCTCGCCTACAGTTGAACAGCCAGAAACCAATAAAAATACCATTAATGAAAAAATAACTTTAATCTTCATGACACGCAACTCCCAGTTAATAAATTTTTACTATTATAACTTTTTTTAATTTATAATGTAGATTAAATTTTATATTTAAAAAATGTGAAATTAATATATCTAAATATTACCTGTAAATTATAGAAAGAGATCATTTGTGTCAATAAACGTTTTTTTGTCAAATAGTATTCCTGAAGATAAAAGTAATATTTTGTCTATAATTTCTTTTCAAGATGAGGTTAACTATAATAATAATATTATAAATACAGGTTTATTATCTCTAAATAGTCAAAATTTACATGAGATATGGAAGGTAAACGAAAAAGTAAATATAGAGAAATTTAATGATATTCAAATATCTCAAAGCGATAATTATATGTTTGGTTTTTCAGTAATTAAAAAAATAGGGTCGTATGAAGAAATAAAAATAAATATTGCTAAACAGTATAATGACTTTTTTGAAGTCTCTAAACAAAAAAAAATGAAAGTTTTAAAGATTTGGCATTATCTTCCAAAATTACTTGATGATTATGATAATAAAAAAACAAATTATTCCTTACTTTGTGAAGCAAGAGAATCTGTTTATAAATCAATATACACAAAATGCAATTACCCTGCAGCGACTGTAATAGGTATAAAAGGTGAAAATATTTTGATCTATTTTTTCTCAGCGGTTTGTGAGAAATATAAAGCTATAGAAAATACTAGACAAGTGAGTTCATATAATTATCCAATGAACATTTTTTTAGAAAAACCAATGTTCTCAAGAGCAGTTAGTTTTATACCAAATAATTCAATGACAAATAGGATTTTGGTTTCTGGCACAGCAAGTATTAAGGGTTATGAGTCAATGCACAGTAAAAATATTCTTCGACAACTTGATGAAACTTTAGAAAATTATAATACTTTTTTTGACGATAAAAAAAATTTATCAAATATTGCAAGGGTATATATGTCAAGCACTAGTGATAATAATATTCAATTAGTTTCAAATGTACTAAACAAAAAATTTGGAGAAAACAATTATGCTTTACTTAAAGGCGATATATGTAGACCAGAATTATTGATAGAAATTGAGGGTATGATTAGTGTCTAATTTTAAGTATAAATTGAAAACAGATATTGCAATCTTTGAGATCAAAAAAGAACCCCTAGGTCTCTGGGATCTTTGGGTAAATTCAATGCCAACTTTAACTTTTGAATCGCCTGAAGATGCTGTAAATGCAGTAATAAATAAAAACACAGGATATTCTGTCTGGGATATGCAAGAAAACTTAAACTATGATCAATTAAGAATAGAAAATTGGATAAAAATAGAAATTTAAGTAAATTAGCTATTTTCTAATTCTAAACTATACTTACCACAAGCAGCTAAACTATTTAGATAAGCTCTCTTTGCAATAATTTTTTGCGCTTCTAGATTATTGTTATTATTCCCACTCCATTTTTTCATAGCTTCAAGCTGCAAAGCTCTCCCATATGAGAATGTCACTTTCCACGGGTTATTATTAATCATATTTATTGAATTAAGGTTATTAGATGCATTTTCATCAGATTGGCCTCCTGAAAGAAATGCGATTCCTGGTACATCTTTTGGAACATTATTTGCTAAGCATTTTATTGTTAATTCAGCTATTTGTTCTGTTGAGGCCTGGTCTTCACAATTTGAACCAGAGGTAATCATATTTGGCTTTAAAATAATTCCAGAAAAATTTACATCTAATTTGTCTAATGTTTCAAAAACTATTGATTGTGTTTTATTTGTAACATCGAAACATTTTAAAATATCATGATTCCCATCCATTAAAACTTCAGGTTCGACAATTGGAACAATGTCAGCTTCTTGACAAATACTTGCGTATCTAGCTAACGCGTGAGCATTTGCAATTATGCAAGCATCAGAGGGAATTGAATTATCAATTGTTATTACAGCTCTCCATTTAGCGAATCTCGCACCTAACTCTTTATATTTTAGCATTCTTTCAGCGAGACCATCTAATCCTTCTGTAATTTTTTCGTTTGGATGACAAGAAAAATTCTTCGCTCCAGCATCAACTTTAATTCCTGGAATAATACCTATTTTTTTCATGTGTTCTGGAAAAGATATATTATCTGATGTCTTTTGTTGTATTGTTTCATCAAATAAGATGGCTCCAGAAATAAAATTAGATAAGGATTCTGCAGTGATAAGCATATCTCTATATGAGCGTCTGTTTTCTTCATTCACAGGAATATTTAAACTTTCAAATCTTTTTTTGCAGGTTCCATGGCTTTCATCAATTGCTAAAATTCCTTTACAGTTTGCAACCATTTCCTTTGCCGTTTCATTAAGTTTTTTTACATTCATCTTAATATTATTAATCCTCAGCTAAATATCCAACTTTTACAACCTTCATAGCATTTGTACCACCTGCTATTCCAGCTAAATCACCTTTTGTTATTATTACTAAATCATTTTCTTTTGCAATACCTAGTTCAGTAAGTACATTAATTGCGTCCTTATTAACAGTTTCGTGTGTAGTTTCTATCGTTTTAATTCTTGCTGGGTATACTCCTCTATATAAAGTAACTTTCCTAAGAGTACCTGTATGAGTTGTCAATGCAAATATTGGTACACTATGATTTATTCTAGACATCCACAATGCTGTTGACCCCGACTCTGTAAGTGCTGCTATAGCAACAGCATTTAAATTATCGGCAGTTAACATACAAGCCATAGCTATTGCCCTATCAACTTTAATATTTTCTATAGAATAATTAATTCCTTTGCTAGAAATTGGACTCTGACCTTCTGAGCCGACACATATTCTGCTCATTGCCTCAATTGCTTCAACTGGATGATCTCCCATCGCTGTTTCGCTTGATAACATAACTGCGTCAGTACCATCAATTACAGCATTTGCTACATCAAACACTTCTGCTCTAGTCGGTATAGAATTTGTGATCATTGATTCCATCATTTGTGTAGCAGTAATTACAACCTTATCTTTTTTTCTTGCTTTTTTGATGAGATTTTTTTGCACAGCAGGTAATTGTGCATCACCAATTTCTACTCCCAAATCACCTCTTGCTATCATAATTGCGTCAGAGGTATCAATAATTTCATCAATATTTTCTAGCGCTTCAGATCTTTCAATTTTTGCTATTATCCCACCATTATTTCCAGCATCCCTTAATAATTCTCTTGCACGATTAATATCTTTTGCTTCTCTGGCAAAAGAAACTGCAAGATAATCGACACCAATTTTTGCGGCAACCTCAATATCACTTAAGTCTTTATCGCTTATTGCAGATGCGGAGAGACCACCACCTTGTCTATTTAAACCTTTAGAGCTATAAAGTAGGCCTCCGTGAATAACTTTTGTGATAATTTGGGAATTAACTATTTTTTCTACTTTTAGCTCAATTCTTCCATCGTCTAATAATAGCAAATCATCTGAATTAACTTCTTTTGATAAGTTTTTATAAGTAGTTCCAATTATTTCTTCATTACCTTCGTTTTCAGGATGTGATTCGTCAATTGTAAAAGTTGAACCATTTTTTAAAATGACTTTTGAATCTTTGAATCTAGTAATTCTAATTTTTGGTCCTTGTAAATCTCCAACAATACCAACGTGATAGTGTTTTTCTTCAGCTATTTGCCTAACTAATTTTGCTCTTTCAATATGAGAATTCTTATCGCCGTGTGAAAAATTCAATCTTACTAAATCGACCCCAGCATCAATTAAACCCTCAATTGTTTTCCTGGACGATGTAGATGGCCCAAGAGTTGCAATAATTTTAGTTTGTCTATATGTATGGTCGTTAATTGCAGTCATTTTTTTATAATTTTAATTCCTGGAAGTTCTTTACCCTCAATAAACTCTAAGAAGGCACCACCACCTGTGGATACATAATCAATTTCGTCAATATTTATAAATTTTTCAATTGCAGAAATTGTATCTCCTCCGCCAGCAACAGTAATCGCATTTGCTTTACTTATTGATTTAGCAATATGTCTAGTTCCATTTGCAAATAAAGCGTCTTCAAATATACCAACTGGCCCATTCCATAGTATTGTACCAGCTTCTTCGATAAATTTTTCATATAATGCGCAAGTTTTTTCACCAATGTCTTTAATTACATCGTTTTCTGATATTTTTATTATATCTTTCCTTGAAACTTTTAGAGAGTTATCACAAATAGCATCAATAGGTAATGGTATTTGAACACCTTTCTTTTTTGCTAATTGCATAATTTCTTTTGCATCATTAATCATATTTTCTTCTGATAATGATTTTCCTATGAAATAATCTTGGCTTTGAAGAAAAGTATTTGATATACCTCCGCCAATTATTATTGAATCAACTTTATTAATTAATTTATTTAATATATTTAATTTAGTTGATATTTTAGAACCACCTATTATTGCTAATACAGGCTTTTTTGGTTTCTTAAATATTTTTTCAATATTTAAAATTTCATTCATCATCAAAAATCCACCACAGGATATTGGCGCATACTTTGCAACAGTATATGTTGAACAATGTTTCCTATGAGATGCACCAAATGCATCCATGACAAAAACATCACAGTTTTTTGCAATGTTTTTTGCAAGAACTTCGTCGCCAGATTTTTCTCCAATTAAAAATCTAGTATTTTCATAAAGAGTAATTTTGTTTTTGTATTCTGGAGATTTTTCGTTAAGAGGTGTTTTTTCAAAAAATACTTTTTGACCAATAAGTTCCGAGAGCCTGCTTGCAACAATAGATAAACTATGTGCCTTGCTAAAAACCCCTTCATTAGGTCTTCCGAAATGAGAAAGTAAAGCAACTTTGCCGCCTTTTGATAGAACGTACTTAATAGTAGGTAAGGCAGCTCTTATTCTGGCATCATTTTTTATCTCATTATTTTCAACTGGAACATTAAAGTCTTCACGCAATAGTATATTTTTATTATTAACATCTATGTCTTTTAGGTCGTAATAAGACATTTTTTTATTTTGCGTTCATCAAAGATAAAGTGACATCAAGCATTCTGTTTGAGAAACCCCATTCATTATCGTACCATACATAGACTTTTAACATTTTATGATCCATAACTTTTGTAAGATTAGAGTCATATATAGAAGAAGCTGGGTTATGATTAAAATCTGTTGAGACAAGTGGAATATTATTATACTCAATAATATTTTTCATTTCATTGTTAGATGCTTCTAGAATTATTTTATTTATCTCTTCTATAGAAGTATTTGTATTTGTTCTAACAACTAGATCAACTACAGAAACATTTACTGTTGGGATCCTTACAGCAAGGCCATCAAGTTTTCCATTTAATTCAGGAATGACAAGCCCAACATTTTTAGCAGCTCCAGTTTTTGTTGGTATCATTGACATTGTTGCAGCTCGAGCTCTTCTTATGTCCTTATGATTAGCATCTGTAAGTCTTTGATCATTTGTAAATGAATGAATAGTAGTTATTAGACCGTGCTCAATTCCTACACTATCATTTATAACTTTAATGATTGGCGCAATACAATTAGTTGTGCAAGATGCATTTGAAATAATTGTATTATCTTTTGATAATGATTTCTCATTCACTCCATAAACTATGGTAGCGTCAACATTTTTTCCAGGTGCGGAGATAATTACTTTTTTTGCTCCATTTTTTAAGTGAATTTCAGTTCCTTCTTTAGAATTAAATTTTCCTGTACACTCATAAACGACATCAACATTATATTTAGCCCAATTTATATTGCTAGGATCTCTTTCGGATGTGATATTAATTTTATCATTATTAACATACATATAGTTTTCATCAGCTGATACATCGAAATTAAATTTACCATGTGCGGAGTCGTATTTTGTTAGGTGTGCACTTACTGAATTATCACCAACATCGTTTATAGCAACAATTTTTAGATCTTTATGTTTTTCTGACTCGTACAGAGCTCTAAGAATATTTCTACCAATCCTTCCGTAGCCATTTATTCCAATATTAATTGTCATTTTTTCTTCCTATAGTATTTAATCTTTAAGCATTATTTCAGCGTGTTTAACAATATTTTCTGGAGTGAAGCCAAAATATTTTAATAACTCACCACCAGGGGCTGATTCTCCAAAAGTGTTTACACCAATAGTTTTTCCATTAACACCAACGTATTTGTACCAATATGATGTTGATCCAGCCTCAATTGATATTCTATTTAAAATATTAGAAGGTAATATTTCTTCTTGATACTCTTTATTCTGCTGGTCAAAAATTTCTGTTGAAGGCATTGAGACAACTCTTACACCAATATTTTTTGATTCTAAAATTTCAGCTGCTTCCATAGCTATTCCAACCTCACTTCCTGTTGCTATCAATATTATATCTAAATTATTAGAATCTTTTAAGACGTATGCTCCTTTATTTATTAAAGCAATTTGTTCATTTGTTCTATTTTGAAAATTACAAGTTTGCCTTGATAAAATTAAACAAGTAGGACCTTTATTATTTTCAATAGCATATTTCCATGCAATTGCTGTTTCAAGAGAATCACAAGGTCTAATTACTGTGGTGTTTGGCATATCTCTTAAAGCGTTTATATGTTCGATTGCCTGGTGAGTTGGGCCATCTTCTCCCAAACCTATGGAGTCATGTGTAAAAATAAATATGTTTTTTAATTTCATAATTGCACTCATGCGAATTGCATTTTTTGAATAATCTGAAAAGGTCAAAAATGTTCCACCATATGGAATAAAGCCTTTATGTGAACTTATACCGTTCATTATTGCAGACATACCGAATTCTCTAACACCATAATTTATGTAATTACCATTAAGTGTATTTTTTATTTCTTTTGATCCTGACCACATTGTTAAATTAGATGCAGCAAGATCTGCACTACCGCCTATAAATTCCGGTAGTACTTTTGCGTAAGCTTCAATAGCATTTTGAGAGGCTTTTCTTGTTGCGATACTTTCTTTTTTTTCGTTACATAACTTAATGTACGCTAAGGCAGTTTCGCTCCAGTTTTCGGGCATTTTCGAATTTATACGTCTTAATAATTCTTCTGCTTCAAATGGATACTTTTCTTTGTATTTTTTAAAAGCAATGTTCCAATTATTTTCCAATTTTTCCCCTTCTTGAATATGATTCCAAGAATCATATATTTGATCGGGGATTTTAAAGGAACCATGGTTCCATCCTATATTTTCTTTTGTTAAATTTGTTTCTTCTTTACCAAGTGGAGCTCCGTGAGAACTTTCTTTCCCCTCGTTATTTGGAGAACCAAAGCCTATCTTTGTTTTACAGCAAATTAAAGTTGGTTTTTCTTTAGAGTTTTTCGCATTATCAATAGACTTCATAATTTCTTGTGGCGAATGACCGTTTACATCTTTAATCACATTCCAATTATATGATTCAAATCTCTTTGCAGTATCGTCGGTAAACCAGCCATCTACCTCTCCATCAATTGAAATCCCATTATCATCATAAAAAACTATCAATTTATTTAAATTTAAAGTACCTGCTAAAGAGCAAACTTCATGTGAAATTCCTTCCATTAAGCAGCCATCTCCTGCGAAAACATATGTAAAATGATCGATTATACTCATTTCTTTCTTATTGTATTGAGAACCAAGAGTCTTTTCTGAGATAGCCATTCCGATAGCATTAGCTAAACCTTGACCTAAGGGACCGGTAGTTGTTTCAACTCCATCAGTAAGGTGTGACTCTGGATGTCCAGGTGTTTTTGAGTGAAGTTGCCTAAAATTTTTGATTTCTTCAAGACTAAGATCATAACCAGTTAAATGCAGTAGGCTGTATAAAAGCATAGAGCCATGACCATTTGACAAGATAAAACGATCTCTATTTATCCAATTAGGATTTTTTGGGTTATGGTTAAAGTAGTCATTCCACAACACTTCAGCAATATCTGCCATTCCAAGAGGCATACCAGGATGCCCAGAATTTGCTTTATCTATAGCATCTATCGACAAAGCTCTTATAGCATTCGCCAAATCTTTTTTTGAAATATTTTTAGTTTTTTTCGCCAATCTTTGTTTCTTCGTTATTTAATAAATTTTTAATGTTATTTTTATGCTTATATATTACTACAAGTGTTAAAGCTAGATATATAGATGTTATAGTCCAACTTTCAAAACTAAACCATGTATATAATGGTAAAAAAGTAAATGTGACTATAGCAGATAAAGCAGAGTACCTAAACAATAATGCAGTCATTAGCCAGGTGATTAAACAAATTAATCCTAGAAATAAATTAAAACCAAGAACAGCTCCAAGAGCTGTTGCAACACCTTTACCTCCTTTAAATTTATAAAAAAGTGGGTATATATGGCCAAAAACAGTAATGCAACCTATAATTTGGGCATAAATTATATCTTCGAACCAATATATAGCTACAGCAGTTGTTATAAAGCCTTTTAGGATATCGAGCATTAAGGTTATAAAAGCAATTATTTTGCTGCCCGATCTTAGAATATTAGTTGCTCCTGGATTTCTTGAGCCATATCCCCTCGGATCCGGTAATTTAAAAAATTTTGATAACAATATAGAGCTATTAATTGAGCCGAAGATATAACTTAATATACTTAGAATAAGAAAAGAAAAGAAAATACTCATCAATTTTTGTCCTCTACAGCATATATTAAAGTTATAATTTGTTATGACCAATTATAAAGATAAAATTGAAGAAAAATATAAAAAAATTCTATTTATTCATGGTTGGGGATTCACAAATCAAGTTTGGGTTGATTTTATAGAAAATAATATACCAATGTGTAATTGTATATGTATAGATCTATATAAATATATTGATAATTCAAATGGAGATTTGACTGTTGCTGCAAAAAAAATAGTAAATGAACACGATGATATCGATCTTGTAGTTTCTTGGTCACTTGGTTGTTTTTTAGGCAAGGAAATTGAGAGGTTAAGAAATAATAGATCTTTTAAAATGATATATGTTTCTTACAACCCAAAATTTAAAAAAACAAAAGATTGGAAAAATGGTTTTAATGAAAATACAATAAATCAACTAAGAATTGATTTAAAAAATGACATAAAAAAATCTTTTAAAAATTTTTATTTGCTAATTCTCGGAAAATACAGAACGAAAAAAAATTTATATAAAGAGATAAAAAAAAATTTACATCCAATTATGCAAATTAATATTACTAGCTTATTAAATGCATTAGACATTTTAGAGAAGAAAGATTTTTTAAACTGTAAATTTATTGGATCAAAAAATTTGTATATATATGGTGAAAATGATGAAATTTCACCACCAATAATTAAGGAAAAAATAAGATACTTAGGGCCAGATGCTTCTGTAGTAATAATACCTAATAGTTCACATATACCTTTTTTAACAAATAAGGAATGTTTTTTAAAAATTATCAAAGAGTTTTTATGAAATCTAAGGAAAAAAAATTTAAAAGTTCAAAATATATAAATTCCGCAATAGTGCAAAAAGAAATTGTGAGTAGGTTAATTGAAAGATTGTCTTTCATTAATATCTCGCCAAGAAAAGTACTTGATGTAGGTTCAGGTGTTGGCTTAGGGACATCAAATCTCATAAAATTATATTCAAAAACAGATTTTTTTATGTTAGATATTTGCTCTAGCTCATTAAGTAATCACGTTGTTAATTCGAAAGATATATTTTCAGTTTGCGCAAATTTTAAATCTATACCCTTCAATGAAGATACATTCGACTTTGTTTTTTCTTCATCAGCTTTGCATTGGGATTTAGATATAAATGCTAGTTTTAAAGAAATATATAGGGTTCTAAAGCCTGGAGGCCTCTTTTTATTTTCCACATATGGCCCTGATACTTTGATTGAATTAAGATCTGCCTGGCACAATGTAGATAATAGAAAACATGTAAATGATTTTTATGATATGCATGATATTGGCGATCTAATGTTGAATTTAAATTTTATTGATACTGTTGTAGATACTGAAAAAATAATAATTGAATATGAGAATGTGACGAAGTTACAAAAAGATTTAAAGAATATTGGGTCAAAAGTATTAGAAGAACCTAAGAAAAGTGTTGGATTACAAGGGATTAGAAAAATGAAATTAATGTATGCGGAATATGAAAAATTTAGAATGAAATCGGGGGGCTTGCCAGCAACGTATGAAGTTATATATGGTTCAGCCTGGAAGAAAATGGATAATATAATAAAGTATACAAAATAAAGGCTAAAAAAATCCACAATTTTCCAGATTTTTTGTTTTGTACACTATATTATTAAAGCCTAATTTAGTATACTACCGCCATCGAATTTAACAGTTTTTTGCAATATGATTCAGTTTAAAGAAGGTGAGTGTAAAGAGTTTATTATAAAGCCTAATAATTCATTATCTTGGCGAGGCAATAAGGTATTTTTTTTCATGCTCTTTTTTGTATCTTTCTTTATTGCTATATCTTTTGCAATGGCAGGAATGTGGTTGATTGTTCCATTTACAGGCTTAGAAATGCTTTTATTGGGGTCAGCTCTTACATATTGTTATTTAAAGAATTCACAATGTGAAATAGTAAAAATTGACGAAAAAAAGGTATCAGTTTCGCTAATAAAAATGAGAGATACTAAAGTTTTTGATTGTAATAGATATTGGGCAAAATTTATTTTAAATAAGCCACAATTAAAGGGTTATCCTCATAAGCTTCTTCTTCGTTCTGCTGGTAGAGAAATGGAAATTGGCGCGTTGTTGACAGATGATGAAAGAATAAAATTAGCAGGAATGTTAAAGGAAAATATAAAGCAATTTTAATACAAGGAGTATCTAAATAATGTTTTTAATAAAAAATTTAATGTTTTTTATAACTTCGGCTCTATTAATTAATACAGCAAATGCAGGCTGGTTAGACTTAAATATGCCTGAAGGAGTTACCGACATTAGCCAAGAAGTTTTCGATCTTCATATGCTGATACTTTGGATTTGTGTTGTTATTGGTGTAATAGTCTTTGGTGCTATGTTCTGGTCAATATTTATGCATAGAAAATCAAGAGGTGTAACTCCTGCTCAATTCCACGAAAGCACAAGTTTAGAATTCTTGTGGACTGTTGTTCCATTTGTGATTTTAATAGGAATGGCAATTCCTGCAACTAAGACATTAATTAAGATGTATGATCATAGTGATTCGGAAATACATATAAAAATTACAGGTTATCAATGGTTGTGGCAATACGAGTATTTAAATACTAATGTTTCATTTTATAGCAAACTTTCTACACCATATAATGAAATATATAATAAACAAGAAAAGAATATAAATTATTTACAAGAAGTTGATAATCAATTAATTGTCCCAGTAAATAAAAAAATTAGATTTTTGTTAACATCAAATGACGTACTTCATGCGTGGTGGGTCCCAGATCTTGCCTTAAAAAAAGATGCCATTCCTGGATATATTAACGAAATGTCAGTAGTTATAAATGAGCCTGGAATTTATCGAGGAAGATGTGCTGAATTATGTGGAAGACATCATGGTTTTATGCCTATCGTTATTAAAGCAGTAGATGAAGATGAATATGAAGAATGGATTACGGCTAGTGAAGCTAAAATATCTGGAGTAGCTAAAGTAAATAAATAAGGGAGAAAAATATGAGTTCGGTTGTAAACGATACACATCATGAAGAGCATCCATCAGGAATTATGAGATGGATTACAACTACAAACCATAAAGATATTGGAACACTTTATCTTTGGTTTGCAATGATAATGTTTTTTATTGGTGGATTGATGGCATTAGTAATTAGATCTGAACTCTTTCAGCCAGGTCTTCAGTTTGTTGATCCACAGTTTTTTAATTCTATGACGACAATGCATGCCTTAGTCATGATATTTGGGGTTGTAATGCCAGCATTTACTGGTTTAGCGAATTGGATGATACCAATTATGATTGGTGGCCCGGATATGGCTCTACCAAGAATGAATAACTGGAGCTTCTGGATTTTACCGTTTGCTTTTTCGATGCTCCTTTCAACTTTATGGATGGATGGAGGAGCTCCTGCAGGTGGTTGGACTTTATATCCACCTTTAAGTCTACAGACCGGTGATGCATTTCCATTTTTAATTTTTGCGATTCACTTTATGGGACTTTCTTCTATTATGGGAGCAATAAATGTTGTTGCAACAATATTAAATATGAGAGCTCCTGGTATGACACTAATGAAAATGCCTTTATTTGTTTGGACTTGGTTGATCACGGCGTTTTTATTAATAGCAGTTATGCCTGTTTTAGCTGGCGGCGTAACAATGTTACTTACAGATAAGTTCTTTGGAACTAGCTTCTTTAACGCAGCTGGTGGTGGTGATCCAGTTATGTTTCAACATATTTTTTGGTTTTTTGGACACCCAGAAGTATATATTTTAATTCTTCCGTCGTTTGGTGTTGTATCAGCTATCATCCCAACTTTTGCACGAAAACCATTATTTGGTTATAGCTCTATGGTTTATGCTACAGCATCAATTGCATTTTTATCTTTCATAGTATGGGCACATCATATGTTTACTGTAGGTATGCCATTAGCTGGTGAAGTATTTTTTATGTTTGCAACCATGTTAATAGCTGTTCCTACAGGAGTAAAAGTTTTTAATTGGGTAACGACTATGTGGAAAGGTGCAATGACTTTCGAAACCCCAATGTTATTTGCAATAGGTTTTATTATAATGTTTACAATTGGTGGATTTTCAGGGTTAATGTTAGCCATAACACCTGCTGATTTTCAATACCATGATACATATTTCGTAGTTGCGCATTTTCATTATGTTTTAGTTCCAGGATCAATATTTGCAATAATGGCTGCGTGTTATTTTTGGTTACCAAAATGGACAGGTAATATGTATCCAGAGACGTTAGGCAAGATACATTTTTGGCTTTCAACTTTTTTTGTTAATTTAACATTTTTTCCAATGCATTTTGTTGGTTTAGCTGGAATGCCAAGAAGAATACCTGATTATTCACTGCAGTTTGCTGATTATAATATGATTGCAAGTATTGGAGCTTTTGGTTTTGGATTTGCTCAACTAATATTTTTATATTTAATAATTAAAACAATTAAAGGTGGTAAAAAAGCGACAGATCAGGTTTGGGAGGGCGCTGAAGGCTTAGAATGGACTTTATCTTCTCCACCGCCGTACCATTCCTTTAACACACCACCTGCAATAAAGTAGGAATTGTAAATAAAAATTAAGAGGTTTTTTTGGAAACAAAAAATAAAGTAAAAGTGACAGCAATATCATTGGTTGTAATTGCATTGGTTATTTACGTTAGCTTTTATTTAATTATGTTATACAGGTAGATATATGATTGAGAAAAAAGTAAATATTAAAACAGCAAAAAAACTTATTTTTATTTGTTTTTCTATGTTTTTGTTCTCCTTTGCATTAATACCACTTTATAATGTGATATGTGATGTCACTGGTTTAAATGGTAATACTTCTAATTTAAAAGAAAAGAGCGACATTAATCTTAATGTTAGCAATATAAATTTTGAAAAGCTAAATGTTCAGTTTATATCTCATGAAGTTAACAAGCAAAATTTAGAGTTTAAGCCTTCAGAATTTCAGATTGAAGTAGTTCCTGGAAAAATATATAGCACATATTATGTTGCTACAAATAAATCCAAATCCATAATAACTGGACAAGCAGTACCTAGTGTTTCTCCAAATGAAGCATCCAAATATTTAAAAAAAATTGAGTGTTTTTGTTTTGAGGAACAGCAGTTTAAACCTGGAGAAGTTGTAAAACTTCCTATATATTTTGCTGTTGATGAAAAACTGCCAAATAGAATTAAAACTCTTACTTTGTCATATTCATTTTTTGAATCTGCTAAAGTATCGAAAAAAGATTAAAATTAAATAATAGGGGATATTAAAATGTCAGAATCAGGAAGTTACTACATACCAAATGGAAGTAAATGGCCAATCATTGCATCTATTGCCGTATGTACTGCTATGGTTGGAGGATCAACATTATTAAATGGTAATAACTTTGGTAAATATGTTTTATTTATTGGTTTAGCTTTAATAGTATTTATGATTGTTGGTTGGTTTAATACAGTAATATCTGAGAGCGAAAATGGAGTTTATGACACTCAAGTTGATACGTCTTTTAGATGGGGAATGATATGGTTTATCTTTTCTGAGGTCATGTTTTTCGCAGCTTTTTTTGGTGCTTTGTATTATGTGAGAGCATATTCACTACCCTGGCTAGGTGGCGAAGGAGCTGGTTTAGCGACAAATACTTTTTTATGGCCAGAATACGAGGCTAATTGGCCTTCAACAGCGAATGGACCAGGAGAGATAGGAGGAGATTTCCAAGTTATGGGTGCTTGGGGTTTACCTGCCATTAATACAGCAATTTTGCTAACTAGTGGCGTTACATTAACTTGGGCACATCATGCGCTAAAAGAAATGAAAAGAATGCAATTAATTATTGGTTTAGGCTTAACTGTAGCTCTCGGTATATTATTTATGTATTTTCAAGGTTTAGAGTACGGACATGCGTTTAATGATTTAAATCTTAATTTAGGAAGTGGAATTTACGGATCAACTTTTTTCATGTTAACTGGCTTCCATGGCTTTCATGTAACAATTGGTACTATTATGCTAATTGTAATTTTGGGTAGATGTATTTACGGTCATTTTAATCCAAAAAACCATTTTGCTTTTGAAGCAGTAGCTTGGTACTGGCATTTTGTTGACGTTGTTTGGTTAGGATTATTTATATTTGTATATTGGATATAGTTATTGGGCTATACCATGAGGATGAATCTGTCCATTATAGTACATAATTATTAGTATTATAAATAATAGAACTGATAGCCCTATTCTTATTTTGAGTGCATTAACAACCCTTTTTTTGTTACTCTTGTCTTTTACCAAAAAAAATAATGAGCTAAATAAACTTATTATGATTAATGAAAACAAAATTATAAATATTATTTTAAACATTAAAGTATTATCTTATGAAACTTAAATTACTTTCTAGCATCATTTTTGTCTCATGTATATCTCTATTTTTATTTCTAGGATTCTGGCAACTAGACCGCGCTAATGAAAAAGAGAATATTATTAATTTATATGAAAATAGACAATTGTTACCTCAAGTAAAATTAGATTCTTCTTTACAAAATAATATTGAAGAAACTTTTTATAGAAATTATATTTTAAAAGGCAAGTATATTAATAAAACTTTTTTAATTGATAATAAGATAAAAGATAAAAAACCAGGTTTTAATGTTATTAGTCCATTCAGAATTTTAAATACCAATGAAATAATTTTAGTAGATAGAGGTTGGATCCCTATGATAGGGCAGAGACAGGATATAGAAGTAAACTACCAATATCTTAATGATCAAAAAATATCAGAAAATGTACAAGAAATTAACGGGTATATTTATCCAAAGGAAGAGAGTTATACTATTGGTAAAATATACACTAATGATAAATGGCCGAGAGTTATTCAAGCTATTAATTTTAATGAAATAAAAAAGACCCTGTCAAATATAGATTCTTTTGTAGCAGGAGTTACTTTTAGATTAAGCAAGGAAAATATATTTGGATTTTCAAGAGATTGGCAAATTATTTTTATGAAGAGCAGTAAGCACTTAGGTTATGCATTTCAGTGGTTTAGTATGGCTATAGCATTATTTATACTAGGAATAATTTTTTATGTGAGAAAAAAAGATGAGTGATAAAACAGATTATTTTTCTTTAATTAAAACTAGATTATATTTTTTATTAATAGTTTTATCATTTGTTGGTCCTTTGCTGCTTGCAACAATTATGTATAAATATAGTGATTTAATGCCAATTGCACCTCCAAAATCATCTGGTAATTTGATAAATCCTGTTATAACAATTACAAAATCTGAAGATTTTAATAATATTCTTAAAAATAAAAAATGGACTTTTATGTATATTTACGACAATGAATCTTGTGATTTAATTTGCGAAGCAACATTGTATATGATGCAGCAGGTTAGAGAGTCACTTGGTAGAGAAAAACAACGAGTCTCTAATTTACTTATTGTTAAAAAAGATTTTAATGGAAGTGATAATAAAGAAATTTTAGAAAAATATAATAAAATAAAATTTTTAGAAATTATTGAAAAAGATTTTTTTAAAAAGATTAAAAAAAATCATTTATATATTATTGACCCATTAGGAAACATTTTTTATGTATTACGACAAAGATTTTGACGCTAAAGGTCTAAAAAAAGATATAAAAAAAATCTTAAAAATTTCAAGGATAGGATAGCGTATGGATAAAATTAACTATTATTTATTATTTGTTATAACAATAACTTTATGTGTTATTACATTGGGAGCTTATGTAAGATTATCTCATGCCGGACTAGGATGCCCAGATTGGCCTGGATGTTATGGTTATTTAGTAGGCGTTCCAGATAACTCATTAGAAATTATAGCCGCAGAATCAATCTATGAGGGCTCAAAAGTAGATATAATGAAAGCCTGGAAAGAGATGATTCATAGATATCTTGCTGGATTTTTAGGAATATTTATTTTTATTATATCTTTCATCTTTTATAAAAAAAGTTCATATAGTTTATTCAAGCTTTCTTTTTTTATATCTTTATTTGTAATCTTTCAAGCTGCTCTTGGAATGTTCACAGTTACTTTAAAGCTTCAACCTGTAATTGTTATGTTTCACCTAGTTGGTGGATTAACAATCATATCTTTACTGTGGCTTTTATTCTTAAGATATAATAAAAATAGTTTTTTTGAAAAAAATAGTTTTTATAGTAAGACGAAAATATCAAAAAAAGAAATTAAGAGTTTATCTATACTATCTTATGTAACTCTGTTTTTTTTTAATTATGCAAATCATGCTTGGTGGATGGACAAGCACTAACTATGCAGCTTTAGCTTGTGTAGATTTCCCAAAATGTAATGCATCATGGTGGCCGCAAATGGATTTTTATAATGCTTTTTTTGTAGAATTGGCTACTAATCTTAATTACGAATTTGGAAGGCTTGATAGTCCAGCAAGGGTTGCTATTCATTTTACACATAGAATATGGGCTATATTCGCTGGTTTAATAATTATTATTTTGGCTTTTAAATCTTATAAATTATTAAAAGTTCCATATCAAAAATTTCTCTCTTTAATATTAGTTTTGTTATTATTTTTTCAAATATTATTAGGTGTTTTGAATGTAAAAATGAGTTTGCCTATTTATATTGCTGTTGCACATAATGGTAATGCAGCACTACTTTTGATATGTTTAGTTACACAGTTATATTTTATTTACACAACTAAAAAAAATATTTAAGGTAATCTTTTATGTTTAGTTATCGTATATGTAGAGCTTATCTTGAATCATCAAAACCAAGAGTTGTACTATTGATGATTTTTACTTCTTTTATTGGAATGCTATTAGCAAATCCATTAAATCTTAATTTGAAAATACTAATTTTAGGAAATCTTGGAATTGCATTAATGTCGCTTTCTGCTGGCTCTATTAATCAATTGTTAGATCAAAAAATTGATAAAATAATGTCCAGAACAAAAGGTAGGCCATTAGTATCAGGTGTACTTGAGCCAAAAAATGTTGCAATTTATTCAACTTTAATGGCTATCATAGGATTCTTTGTTTTGTATTTTTATATTAATAAGTTAACAGCCTGGCTAACTTTTTTATCTCTTGTTGGGTATGCTTTTGTTTATACACTATATTTAAAAAGAGCAACTCCACAAAATATTGTTATAGGAGGAGCGGCAGGCGCAACACCACCCCTTCTAGGGTGGACCGCTGTAACCGGACAAATTGACTTAATTTCAATTATTTTGTTTTTAATTATTTTTATGTGGACGCCACCACATTTTTGGGCATTAGCATTACATAGAAAAAAGGAATATTTTGCAGCTAAAATTCCAATGCTGCCAGTTACTCACGGTGAGCAATATACTAGAGTGCACATAACACTATATACATTAATGTTAACTATTGTAAGTTTTACACCTTTTATTATAAAGTTTTCAAGTGTATTTTATTTAGTAGGTGCTTTTATATTAAATATGATATTTCTTTACTATGTTATTAAAATGCAATTATCAAAAAATAATGATTTAGCTAATAAAATATTTAATTATTCAATTATATATTTGTCAGCTTTATTTGGTTTTTTAATTTCAGACAGATACTTAATTTTATTAACAAGCTAAAAATTATTTTTAAGTTTAAGGATTGACTCATTTTCAATTTGTCTAACTCTTTCTCTAGAGATTCCATATTTCTTAGATAAATCTTCTAATGTTGTTTTTTCTTCAGCTAGCCATCTACTTTCTATAATGTCTTTACTTCTTTGATCTAAGGTATTAATAATTTTATAAAGTTTTTTAGTAACTAAATCTTTTTCAGTATTCTCTATAATTTCATCAGGCTCAAGCTCTGAACTTTTTAAGAAATCAGATGGAGTCATGTTTTCTTCATCATTATCATCCATAGCAATGTCATAATTACCCATTCTTTTTTCCATTTCTATTACATCTTTAACAGGAACAGAAAGATCTTTTGCAATTGACGAAGCTTCTTTAGCAGTCAAATTAGAGAGAGATGATTTTTTTGATCTTAAATTAAAAAAAAGTTTTCTCTGAGTTTTTGTTGTTGCAATTTTAACTATTTTCCAATTTTTAATTACAAACTCATGAATCTCAGATTTTATCCAGTAAACAGCAAACGTAATGAGTTTAAGATTTTTTTCAGGATTATATTTTTTAACAGCCTTCATTAAACCAACATTTCCTTCTTGAATTAAATCGCTTAGGTTTAAACCATATCCGCTGTAACTTTTTGCTATATACACAACGTATCTTAAATTATGCATAATTAATTTCTTAGCTGACTCTAAATCATTAGTTTCTTTTAGATTTTTTGCAAGCGCAACTTCTTCTTCTGTAGATAACACAGGTATAGACATAACGTGATTAATATATATATCAATACTCCCTGTGCATGAAGGGAGTGTATGATTTTTGTACTCTAGCGCTTTAACCATAATTTTTTTAAAATGTTTTATTAGCACTCATTATACAAGAGTGCTAATTATTTTCAATAACTTGAATAAAGAGTAATAAAATCAATTACTTAATATATAATTAATTTATAATATATTACTATTTTTACATTTATTTTGTGATATATTGTCATATTATTACTTGGCTATAATTTTTTGTAAATCTAAAAGGAATTTTGTATGAACTTTTTTTTTATTTTTAAAAATTTAAAATATAATTTTTTTGTAAAAACTGTATTTTTGTTTTTCTTCATTATTCCCTTTGCTGCGAGGTCTGAAATCATGGAAAGAACACTTGATAATGGTATGCATATTATTTTAAAAAAAGATTCTAGAGCGCCAGTTGTTACAAGTCATATATGGTATAAAATTGGTTCTGCGGACGAATATTCTGGTAAAACTGGGTTGTCTCACGCTTTAGAACATATGATGTTTAAAGGAACAAAAAAAAATCCTGGTGGTATATTTTCTGAAATTATTTCGAAGTTGGGTGGAAGAGAGAATGCTTTTACCAGTAAAGATTATACAGCATATTATCAGACTTTACCTTCAGATTATTTAGAAGATGCAATTAGATTGGAATCTGACAGGATGTCAAATTTAGTAATTAATAAGGATGATTTTAATAAAGAAATTGAGGTAATAAAAGAAGAGCGTAGGTTAAGAACAGATGATCAGCCAGAGGGTATAGCTTATGAGCAGTTATATGCTAGTGCTTATAATAATAGTTCTTATCACGATCCGATAATAGGCTGGATGGAAGATTTAAATAATATGACCGAAAAAGATATATCTGATTGGTATCAAAATTGGTATGCACCAAATAATGCTACAGTAGTTATTGTTGGAGATATAGATTTTGAAAAAACATTTAAATTAATAGATAAATATTATGGTAACAAAAAAAATAAAAATATCACCACAAGATTAGATAGAGCCGAGCCATTTCAATTTGGTGAAAAAGATATTTCTATTAAAATTAAAGACAAGCCATCTTATTTAATACTTGGTTATAAAGTACCAAGTATAAATAATAAAAATATTGATTCGTGGGAGTGCTATGCTTTATCTGTTTTATCTGGAATACTTAGTAGTGGGCAAAATTCAAGATTACAAAAGATATTAGTTAGAGATAAAAAGCTTGCCAGTTATGCTGACTCTGGATACTCTTTGTTTGCAAGATATGATCCGTTATTTATGATAGATGTAAACCCAATAGTCGGAAAAAAAATTAGTTCTGTAAAAAACGAATTAGACAAAATAATTGTTGATCTTCAAACAAAATTAGTAACGAACAAAGAACTTGATAGAATTAAAGCCCAAGTTCTTGCGTACGAGGTTTACCAACAGGATTCAATAGACTACCAAGCAAGAATTTTGGGAATGGCTAAGACCTCAATTGGAGACATAAAGATAATTGAGGATTATACCGCAAACATTAATTCTGTAACTGCAGAACAAGTCCGCGCAGTCGCAAAAAAATATTTAATTTCAAGTTTAAAAACATCTGTTTCGGTAAACGATTAAATAAATGAATAACATAAAAAAAATTTTAAATTTAATAGTAATTATGACAATCACAAATATTACACAGGCTAACGTTGAAGTAAATAATTATCAAACAACAAATGGTGTAAAGGTTTTGTATTCAAAATCAGAAAATATACCAATGATTGATATTAAGATAACCTTTGATGCTGGATCAAATAGAGATGGTGACTTTAAAGGGTTATCAATGATAACTCATAATTTATTAGATGAAGGAACAGCAAAAATGAGCTCAGAAGATATAGCCTCAATCTTTGAATCCACTGGAGCAATATTTTCTACATCTGTAAACAAAGATCAATCCTCAATCTCATTAAGATCTTTGACAGAAAAAAAATATTATAATCCAGCAATTAAGATGTTTTTAAGTATTTTATCTGATAGTAATTTTCCACAAAAAGAAATCGATTTACATAAGCAAAGAACAATATCATCTATAATAGAGGATAAAACTGATCCTGGAGAATTATCTATCAATACTTTTTTTAAAGAAATTTATAATAACCATCCGTACGCCTCACCAACTATTGGTTTTGAGAAAGATATAAAAAAAATTAATAGAAAAGCAATTGTTGAATTTTATAAAAATTATATAAACGCAGGAAATGCCTCGATTGTTATAGTTTCATCCTTAAAAGATGATGACGTTATAAAGCTATCAGAGAAAATATCACAGTCTCTTAATAAAAAGACTAAAATTAATAAAACCAAAACAGTCTCAAAAGAAAAAACAAAAGAAAAGTATGTTTTCAAAAAATTCAATTCACAGCAAGCACATATTTATATAGGCGGACTGTCAATTAAACGAGGTTCAAAAAATCAACTACCATTGTACGTCGGAAATTATATCTTTGGTGGAAGTGGCTTTAATGCAAGATTGATGCAAGAACTAAGAGTAAAAAGAGGCTTGACGTATGGTGTTTACAGTTATATTTATCCTATGAAAGAGCTAGGCCCATTTGTTATTGGTATTGAGACTAAAGCCGAACAAGCACAAAAGTCTGTTGAGATAATTAATAAAATGTTAAAAGATTTTGTATCAAAAGGACCAACTGATAAAGAAATTAATCACGCAAAAGAATCTATTATTAATGGATTCCCATTAAGAATTGATAGTAATAAGGATATATTGAACTATTTATCAATGATAAATTATTATAACTTACCAATAGATTACTTAAATACTTTTGTAAAAAAAATATCAAGTATTTCAAAAAAAGACATCATTAATGCGCTTCAAAATGAAATTGATATAAATAAAATGACTACTTTGGTAGTTGGTAATGAAAAAGCAAAAAAATAAAAAAAAGAATCTTCGTGTTAAAATAATTGCTGGAACCTGGAAAGGAAGAATTATAGATTTTTTTGAAGATAAAGATGTTCGTCCAACAAAAAATATAATTAAAGAAACATTATTTAATTGGTTAAAAAATGATATTGATCAATCTGTTTGTCTTGATTTATATGCAGGTAGTGGTTCACTAGGTTTTGAAGCTGCATCAAGAGGAGCTCGCAAGGTATATATGATTGATAAGAATGCTGATGTTATAAATACCATTAAGAATTGCATAAAAAGTTTAAAAGCTACAAACATTTATACTTATAAAGTTGATGCATTTGAGTTTTTAGAAAAAATAGAAGAAAAATGTAATATTGTCTTTTTAGATCCGCCGTTTAGTTATAAATCAATAGATAATATTATAAAGGAAGTTGATGACTCAAATGTTATGCAAGATAAATGTAAAATATATATTGAGTTACCATTTTCTAAAAATGAAGAATATGATATTACCGTTCCTGCTAATTGGAATTTAATAAAAAATAGTAAATCAGGTGATGTTTCTTACTTACTTTATGAGCTTAATAAACCTATGATATAATATGAGTTTTAAATAATCGGAACTTTAATATGACAATTGCTGTTTATCCTGGAACATTTGACCCATTTACAAATGGACATAGAGATTTAGTGCAAAGAGCTGTATCAAATATATTTGAGAAAGTTTATGTTTGTGTAGTCGAAAAATCTAACAAGGAAACTATTTTTACTGCATCCGAAAGGATTTCCTTAGCAAAAAAGTCCTTAGAAGGCATAAAGAATGTAGAAGTTATTGGGTTTGATGGTTTATTAGTAGATTTTGCTGAAAAATTGAAAGCCAAAGCAATTTTAAGAGGATTAAGAGTAGTATCTGATTTTGAATACGAGTTCCAAATGTCCAGCATGAACAAGAAACTAAATAGTAAAATTGAATCTGTATTTTTAACGCCCTCTGAATCTTATGCTTTTTTATCATCATCACTTGTAAAGGAAATTGCAAGGTTTGGCGGTGATATTTCAGCTTTTGTTAACAAGGATGTCAAAGAAGCCCTGCAGTCAAAATATTAGAAAAAAATAGTTGACAAGTAATAATATTATATTAATATATTCTAATATATTATTATTATTATTTACATGGACGGTATTATGTTTGAAATTATTTTGATGTTAGGTGTTTGGGCAGTAGCCTCAATGTGTCTAATTAGGCAATGCTTAGGTAAGTAGTTGTTTTTTATAAAGAATTGAAAGCCAAGGATGGCTTTCTCTTTAATTAAAGTTAGTTAAGTCCTCCTATTTTATAAATAAATCTTGTGTCTAGACAAAATTTTTACAGTCTAGACCCAAGTTTTTGTAGATGAATAAGTTGTTTTACCTTTGATTACAATTAACAATTTGCTATAGTGAAAAATCCCAAATGGGATTTAAGCTTAAATAATAATAAAGGAGGCTTCAATGAGAAAAATAAAAACATTTCTAGGGCTATCTGCAGCACTACTTCTTTCGGGATGTGGAGTTGATCAAGCGTTATTAGATAGATTAGAGTTAGTTGAAGAAACAGCAAAACAAGCTATATCTGCTGCTGATGCAAACTCTCATAGATTAAATCAAATGTTCTATGAGCAGCAAAAGAAATAGTTAATTATTTTTGACAATTTCTGCAATAGAAACTAGATCTCTGATTTATTTTTATTTGTAGAATGTTACTTTGACAAATATGGCAGGGCAGAGATGTTCTGCCATATACTTTAAAGTCATACTGAAAATATCCGCTTCTACCATCTGCATTTATATAATCATTAATTGACGACCCACCTTTTTCTATTGCTTTTTTAAGAACACTTTTTATAGCTCTAACTAAATTTTTGCAATTATTTTTTGATAATTTTTTAGATTTTTTTTGAGGACGAATTTTAGCTACAAAAAGTGCTTCAGATGCATAAATATTCCCAATACCAGCAACGTTTTTTGCATTCATCAACAAAGTTTTAATAGCTACATTTTTATTTCGTGAAATAGAAAAAAGGTATTCTGAAGAAAAATTGTTAGATAAAGGTTCAGGTCCTATATTTAAAAAGAATCTTTCAGAAAGAGATTTCCAACTGTGGGAGCAATAAATCATACCGAATTTTCTAGGGTCATTAAATCTTAACAAGCATTTTTTATTAATTTCAATTTCAAAATGGTCGTGCTTTTTTAATTCATTATTTTTCTTTGCAATCCTTAATGTCCCGGTCATACCTAAATGAAAAAGCAAATAAAAATTTTCTCCACATAGAATAATATATTTCGCTTTTCTTCTTATATCTGTAATTTTAGCATTATTTATTCTAGTACTTAGGTCCTTTTGTAGCTCCCATCTTAGTTTTTTTACATAAACGTCACATTTCTTTATTCTTTTATTTAGAATAAATTTTTTTATACCATTCAGTGTGGTTTGTACTTCTGGTAATTCTGGCATTTATTTAAGATAGTTAAGTATCACTGGTTTAATTTTTTTATTATAACCTAATTTAATAATGGGAATATTTGTAAACGATGATAGTTCTTGATAATTATCAAGGATGGTGTTTTCTTTAGTATCATTAAGCACAATAAATTGAGTCTTCAAATTTAAGTTTTCTATAGATTTTAAAGACATTAAAGTATGATTTATACATCCTAAAATATTCTTTACAACTAATATAATAGGTAAATTTAGCTCAACTGCAAGGTCTGAAGATAATTTACCTTTTGCTATAGGAGAAAAAAACCCCCCACATCCCTCAATTAAATTATAGTGTTTTGAGTTTGTCAGTTTATTTGATTCTATGAATTTTATTATGTTTTTAAGTTCAATTTCCCTGTTTTCTAATTGAGCAGCTTTGGGTGGAGATGCATAAGCTTTAAACTTGTACTTACATATTTTATCAAGTGAAACATTTTCTAGTTTTGAGAATTGTAATGCATCATTTGGAGTTGGTTGGTTGTTGATAATCTCGCAACCTGATTCTACTGGTTTTAAATAGTGAAATTTAATATTATTCTCGATTAATAGTTCCCCAAATTTGAGCATAAACCAAGTTTTTCCTACGTCAGTATCTGTTCCAGTTATAAAGAAACCTTTCATAAATACTCCCAATTATTAAATGTTCGTGTGATAATAATACACATGAGTGATAACAATATAAATAGAAGAAAATCAAATGAAGTTTGTATAGGTGATGTTAAAGTTGGTGGAAATAATCCAATTGTCATTCAATCAATGACTGATACTAATACATCTGAGATAGATAAAACAACTAATCAAATCGTTGAACTTTTTAACGCAGGTTCAGAAATTATTAGAGTGACTGTAAATGACTCGGAAGCTATAAAGGCGGTACCGTATATTAAAGAAAAGTTAAATAAATTAGATATAAATGTTCCTATCGTTGGAGATTTTCATTTTAATGGCCATATTCTGTTAACAAAGTATTCAAATGATGCTAAATATTTAGATAAATTTAGGATAAATCCAGGGAATGTTGGAAAACAAAATAAAAAAGATAAAAATTTTTCATCAATGATTGAAGTAGCCTGTGATTTAGATAAACCTATTAGAATCGGCGTAAACTGGGGTAGTTTAGATCAAGAATTATTAGCCGAAAAGCTGGATGCAAATAACTTGTTGAAAACTCCTAAACTCTTAGATGAGGTTATTTGTGAGACAGTAATTGATTCTGCATTAGCAAGTTCAAAATTTGCTGAATCAATTGGGCTAAAAAAAAATAAAATAATAATTTCTTGCAAATTAAGTAAAGTAAATTTATTAATTGATGTTTATCAAAAAATATCAAAATTATGCGACTATCCGCTTCACTTAGGTTTAACGGAAGCAGGCAGTAACGAAAGAGGAATAGTTTATTCTGCCTGTGCGCTTGGACCATTATTATTAAATGGTATAGGAGACACGATAAGAGTCTCTTTAACAACTGATATAAATGGAAGAAGGTCAAAAGAAGTAGATGTGGCTAAATTAATTTTACAAAGTTTGGGAATAAGATATTTTTTACCTGATGTTACATCCTGTCCAGGCTGCGGAAGAACAAGTAGTGATTATTTTCAAAAGTTAGCATTTGATATAGATAATTATATTAAAGATAATATGCCGAGTTGGAAACAGAATTATCCTGGTGTTGAAAATTTAAAAATTTCAGTTATGGGATGCGTTGTTAATGGTCCAGGTGAAAGTAAACACGCTGATATTGGAATAAGTTTACCTGGAAGAGGAGAAAACCCCATCGCACCTGTATACATTGATGGAAAAAAAGAAATAACTCTAGAGGGCAATGATATTTCTGGAGATTTTAAAAAAATTTTAAATGACTATATTAAAAAGAAATATAATTAATGCACTTTATTTAATTTTAGAAAATCTTTCTAGAGCTTTATTTCTTGAGGTACTTAAATCAACGATAGGTTTAATTTTATCTGGATTGCAAAATAAATCTTGATTTTCACCGTCCTCGTATAATTCAAAATCTTTTAACCACTTTTTAGTGTATTCATTATCTGGGTCAAATTTTTTTTCTTGAAGTAGTGGATTAAATATTCTGAAATAAGGTGCGGCATCAGTACCACAACCTGAAACCCATTGCCAACCCATAACATTATTGGCAATATCTGCATCTAACAAAGTATCTCTAAACCATTTTTCACCCTCTTGCCAAGGTATTAATAAATTTTTAGTTAAAAAAGATGCAGTAATCATTCTTGTTCTATTATGCATCCAACCTGTTTCCCATAACTCTTTCATAGCGGCGTCAACTATTTTTATGCCTGTTCGACCATTTTTCCACTTCGCAAGATTATCACTATAATTTTTTTCCCATTGAAATTTTTCATATTTTTTATTAAAAGGTTTATTTACTACATAAGGAAAATGACTAAGAATATAATAAGAAAACTCTCTCCAATATAATTCTTTTATATAATGCTCTTCATGTTTGCTTAAAATATGGTTTTCGTGGAAATTAAAATTACTAATTATTTGATTTGTAGTGATCTCACCAAAACGAAGATGAGGTGATATTTTTGAGGTGCCATTTGTAGCTGGGAAATCCCTAATTTCTTTATAATTGGATAAAGATTTTTCATAAAATACTTTTAGCTTCTTATGAGCTGACGTCTCTCCTGGCTTCCAATATTTGCTGAATTTATTTGCCCATTTATTATCCTGCAAATTAAATATATTATCTATTTCAAAATTTTTTTCATTAATATTATATGTATTTATTTTTTTTCTTGGGAATATTAATACATTTTTCTGATGGTAAATTGACTTACAATGTTTATAAAATGGCGAATAAACCTTATATGGCTCAAGGCTTTTATTTAAAATTGTCTTAGGATCTTGTAAATTTGTTTTATTATAACTATAAAATCTAACATTTATTTTAGTTAATTCTTTAGATAACTCTTCTTCTTTTTTAATAAATTCAGGATGCTTATTTTGATTGAGAAAAACAGAGTCGAATTTATGTTTAGCTACAAGTTGAATTATTTTTTTAATGTAGTCACCTTCAACTATATGTAATTCAATATCTTTTTCTTTTAATTTAGATCTCAACTCAGTAAGACTCTCTTTTAGCCACCACATGTTTGCTGACCCATGAGTATTTTGATAAAGATCTTTGTCAAATACAAAGAGAAAAGATAATTCTTTGTGATTTTCTACGGCGTTATTAATTGCATCATTATCATTTAATCTTAGATCATTAGAAAATAATACAAGTGATCTCATTATTTAATATTTTATGCCTTCAACTTTTGCAAGTCTCATAAGAGCTTCTTCAATCATATATCTTGCTTTAGCAGAGGTTTCTTCAAGATCTTTATGTATTTCTGCATCTTTTGAATTTCTTACTTCACATTCTGATGAATATTTTTCGAAAGCAACAAGTTTAAAGATAAGATCACCAAGGTGTCGTGGGCATTCGCAATTAACAGTGTTTCCAGAATTAATGATATTATTTATATCATTATCAGTAAGTAGCCTTGCTGTAGAAGTCGATTGCATGTAATTTGAAAAATTATCAGAGCACCAATTTGTGATTTCAGAATGAATTAATGGTAATTTAATAATTCCAGTATCTTGTGTTTTCAGTAAAGCAATGTCACTTTCTTTTCCAAAATCGTATGCACATAAAATCTTAGATGCTTTTGATTGTTTTAAAATTTTTTGAAGTAACTTAAACGAACCTTGGTTGATTGTAGAAATTTCAGCAATAACAAAGTCAATTTTACAGTGATAATTAGATTTAATATTTTTAGGGTCTTGCACTACATCAATCATATTAAGTCTCATACTGTCTAAACTTTTCTTATCTAATATTGTTCTACCCAATAGGATGAAATTTAAATCGTTTCTTCCAGAGGTACTGATAGCAGATTTACAGCTTGAAATTCTCTTTTCAAGATTTTCAATATTAAGATTTGCCACTGCACTAATCGCATCACCATTATCAACTAACTTTTTGATTAATAATAATCTATCAATATCAGCTTGAGAATATAATCTATCACCTGCGTCAGTTCTTACAGGTTTTACGACTTCATATCTTCTTTCCCAAGCTCTTAGGGTTTCAGGTCTTATACCAGTTATTTGGGTTGTTAAGCCAATCCTATAATTTTGTTCTAAATCATTCATAATATTTTTTTGGTTCATTATTCATATAGAAATATTAGAAGAAGTACAAATGAAAATCAAGTTTTATTTACATTTATTTGTACAATATTTGTATTAGTATAAGTATTTGTTATATTTATATTAAATAATTCATTATTTGTATAGATATATCTGTACATTTGCCAAAATAGTGGTATTATATGTATAAGTTTGATTTTATACATCCCCTGGAGCATCATGCTCCACTTACTTGTAGCCGGGAAACCGGCTACTTTTTTAAAAAAATTAAAGGAGAATGTTATGTTTGGATTTGGTGATAAAAATAAAGTGCATAAAGTTACAATAGCTAATACTGGTGAAACTTTTGAAGTAACTGGAAAGATTAATTTACTTCAAGCCGCAAAAAATGCAGGTATTGATTGGCCGTGCGATTGTAAAGTTGGTAGTTGCGGAACTTGTAGAGCCATACTAAAAGAAGGAAAGGTAAAAGAACTAACTGATTTTGCATATACTCTTGATGGTGACATGTTGAAAGAGGGTTATATATTAGCGTGTCAATCCTCTCTTAAGAGTGATATCACAGTTGAGTTGGATAAAGATCAAAAAGCTTTAGAAAATATTAAAATGTAATTAACTATTAAATTCCAGTTCCATACCATATGGTATTTCTGGAATTTTACTACTTGATTCAAATGCGACATTTCCAGACACTATTGTGGTAACAATTTTAGTTTTAAATGGTACATCTGAAAAAGCTGACCAGCCACATTTGTGTAAGACAGGAGCTTCATCTATTTCCCCTTGATTTAAAAACTCTAATATAACTAAATCTGCCCAGTAACCTTCTCTAATATAACCTCTGTCCTTAAGATTGTAACAAACAGCAGGGTTATGACAGATTTTTTCAATAATTTTCTCTAAACTAAATATTCCATTATGATAAAACTCTAAGACAGCTCTTAGAGAATGCTGTATAACAGGCAAACCTGCAGGTATGTCCTCATACTTGCCAGTTTTTTCTGAAATTAGGTGTGGAGCATGATCTGTTGCTATTACATCTATATTATTATTTTTTACAGCTTCTATAAGTGCTAGCTTATCACTTTCATCTTTAATAGATGGATTACATTTTATAAAACCAGCTTTAGTTGCGTAATCTTTCTTTGAGTAGAGCATATGATGAATGCATACTTCGGCAGTTATGGATTTATTTTGGACATGGTTATCGGAAAAAAAGGCGAGCTCATCCTTTGTTGTTAAATGTAAAACATGTAGTC
>CACEJE010000002.1 GCA_902559815.1 uncultured Thiothrix sp. | reverse complement strand
ATAAAAAATAAGGAGCTGTTGATTAAAGAGTTGTTAAAGATTGATAATATAACAGTATTTCAAAGTGCAACGAATTTTGTATTATTTAGACTGGAAAATAAATCAGCAGATAATGTGTTTGAAAAACTTATTAATCAAAAGATTCTTGTAAAGAATATGTCCAATACACCAAGTCTTAATAATTGCTTAAGGGTAACTGTTGGCACAAAAAATGAAAATGAATTGTTTATACAATCTTTGAAAAATTCGATTATTTAAAGATATTTCCAACAAAAAAACTTTTCATTATGCTAGAATACAGAAAATTTGATGTGTAGTGAAATAAGGAAATTTACCAATGTCTAGTGACAATCCTGATAATAGTAGAAGAAAATTTTTAACGGGTAGTCTCACCTTTGTTGGTGGTACAGGTGCTGCTGCAACTCTATGGCCTTTTTTGTCCTCTATGGCGCCTAGTAATAAGGCAAAAGCGGCAGGCGCACCAGTAAAAGTTGATATAAGTGGTTTAAAAGAGGGTGAGAAAATTGATCTTATATGGAGAAAAAAACCTATTTGGGTTGTCAAGAGATCACAAGATATGCTTGAAAGTATTGATACTAATGACACAAAACATAAGGATCCACTCTCAGAAAACCCAGAACAACAACCAGATTTTGCAAAAAATAAGTATAGGTCTTTGAAGCCTGAGATTCTTGTATTAGAGGGAGTTTGTACTCATTTAGGATGTAATCCTGCATATAAACCTGATACCACCGATACAAGTCTAGGAAAAGATTTTAAAGGTGGATTTTTTTGTGCTTGTCACGGATCAAAATTCGATTTTGCTGGAAAAGTATCAAATGGAAGTCCTGCAGGCGCAAATCTAAAGGTGCCTCCTTATAGATTTGAAGATGAAAATACAATTATTGTTGGAGAATTGCCAGCAAATAAATTAGAAGAAATAGGGTAAAAAATGAGCGAGAAAAATCAATCATCTGGTGTTATAGGTTGGATAGACGAAAGACTTCCTATTTTAAGCTTTATCAGAGATCACTTAACGCATTATTATGCTCCAAAAAACTTCAACTTCTGGTACTTTTTTGGATCATTGGCTTTCCTAATATTATTTTTACAAATTTTTACTGGTATCTTTTTAGCAATGCACTACAAGCCTGACGCTAAGCTCGCGTTTGATTCTGTAGAATTTATAATGCGTGATGTAAATCTTGGGTGGTTAATTAGGTATATGCATTCTACGGGAGCCTCAGCTTTTTTTATTGTTGTATATCTTCATATGTTTAGGGCTTTGATGTATGGGTCATTTAAAAAACCTAGAGAATTAATATGGCTGTTTGGCGTTTTTATTTACTTAGCGTTAATGGCTGAAGCTTTTATGGGATATTTACTTCCTTGGGGACAAATGTCTTATTGGGGAGCACAAGTGATTATTAACTTATTTACAACAATACCTTTTATTGGACCAGAATTGGGAGTTTGGATAAGAGGAGATTACGCAATATCAGATCCTACGCTAACAAGATTTTTTGCTCTTCATATTGTAGCAGTGCCTATGGTAATTTTGCTCTTAGTAATTCTTCATTTATCAGCTTTGCATACAGTAGGATCAAATAATCCTGATGGTGTTGAAATTAAAAACACTAAGGATGAAAATGGCGTGCCCTTAGACGGTATACCGTTCCACCCATATTATACAGTAAAAGATTTTGTAGGAATGGGAGTATTTTTATTTTTGTTTGCTTTAACTGTTTTTTATGTTCCTGAAATGGGGGGTTATTTTTTAGAACATGCAAATTTTATTCCTGCAAATCCATTAGTTACGCCTGAACATATCGCACCAGTTTGGTACTTCACACCATTTTATTCAATATTAAGAGCTATACCAGACCCGGCATTTGGTGCACTTGCGATGGCTCTTTCTATTTTAATTTTATTCTTTTTACCTTGGATTGATAAGAACCCGATAAAGTCAATTAGATATAGAAGCACTTTATTTAAAATTAATCTTTTTGTTTTTGTTATTGGTTTTTTGATTTTAGGTTATTTAGGGGTCAAAGCGCCAACACCTCTATACAATGCATTAGCATTGAGATTTAGTGAAATGTATTTCATCTTTTTTGCTTTATTGTATTTTTATAGTACAGCTAGAAATAGTACTTTTTCATACTTGTTCTCTGGAATCATTCTGTTCTTTATAATAGCTTATGACATTCTAAGAATAAATAGCGATAACTATCTAACTCTTTTAATTGGTTTATCATCAGTATGTTTATTTGTTTTATTCATGACACTTTCACCTTTATACACTACTTTAAATAGAGAAAAAGAGGTCCCTGAAAGGGTCACAGGTTAATTAAATGCGTACAAGTAAAATAATTTTCTTAATATTTTTAGCAACTCTTTGTGGCAAAGGGATGGCAGCTGGTCAAAAATCTGAAATATTATTAGATTATAAAGCTATTGAAAATATTAATAATAAAGCTTCTCTTCAAAGAGGCGCAAAATACTTTGTCAATTATTGTAGTGGCTGTCATTCTCTAAAATACATGAGAATGAATACTTTAGCTAAGGATCTTGGTATTGAAGAAGAAATATTTATTAAGAATTTAGTTTTTTCGAATAAGAAGATAGGTGAAACAATGACTAAATCTATGAGTGATAAAGATGCTGAAAATTGGTTCGGAGCAATACCACCTGATTTAAGTTTAACTGCCAGATCAAAAGGTTCAGATTATATTTATTCATTGCTTAATACATATTACACCGATAGCTCAACTATTACTGGTTACAATAACTTAGCATACCCAAATACTTCTATGCCACATATTCTTGTAAATCTCCAAGGTGAGCAAAAACTTGTTTTAGATCCAAATAATAAACCAAAAAAATTAGAAAAAATATCTGAAGGTTTTAATAGCGAAGAAGAATATCAGCAAATAACCAACGATATCACTAATTTTTTAGTCTATGTTTCAGAACCTGCAAAACTAAAAAGATATTCAATGGGGTTTTGGGTTCTTCTATTTATATTCATTTTTGGAGTATTAGCGTATTATACTAAAAAAGAATTTTGGAAAGATGTTCATTAAAAAATAAATAGGTAAAAACTATGCATACTATGACCTTATACTCTGATCCAAGCAGCGCCCAATCTCATAGAGTAAGAATTGTTTTGGGGGAAAAAGATTTAGTTTTTAACGTAGAGAATGTTGCTCACGGAGAAAATAATGAAGATCTTATTGCTTTAAATCCAAATAATACAACACCAACATTTGTTGATAGAAATTTGGTTTTATATGAGTCAAGAGTAATTATGGAGTATCTCGACGAGAGATTCCCGCACCCACCATTGATGCCTGTTGATCCTGTAGTGAGAGCAAAAACCAGAATGGTTTTGCACTACATTGAAAAAGATCTTTATGGTTTGCTTGAAGATATAAAATCTAGTGGAGAAAAAAAATCTTCCGCTGCTAAAGAAAATTTAAAAAATAATTTATTGTTATCTTTAGACTTTTTACAGGGTAAAAAGTATTTTTTAAGTGATGATTTTAGTATTGTGGATTGCAGTATGGCGCCAATATTATGGAGATTACCTGAGTATGAGATAGAGTTACCAAAAAGCGCAGCTCCAATTTTAAAGTATGCTGATCGTTTATTTCAAAGAGGTTCTTTTATAGAAAATCTATCAGAACAAGAAGAAGAAATTAGAAATAATTTTTAAATAGATTTATTAGGGTTTAATATATTTTTAGGGTCAAATTGTTTTTTTATATTTTTCATTAAATCAAGAGTTTTTTTATCAATTTCTTTTACTATATACTCTTTTTTTATTATTCCAATTCCATGTTCACCACTTATAGTTCCATCGAGATTTAATACTAAATCAAATATATCGTTTAAGCATTTTTTAGATTTTTCTGATTCTTTTTCTTTGACGGTATCAAAAAGTAAGTTTACATGTATATTACCATTTCCAGCGTGGCCAAAATTAACCATTTTTATAGTATATTTTTTTGATATATCTTCTAGGCCTTTTAAAAGCTTAGCTAAATTAGAAATGGGAACTGCAATATCTTCATTAATTTTATATTTGCCAATCTCTCTTAATGCTGGAGATAAAGATTTTCTTGCAGACCACAAATTTTCTATTTCTTTTTTATTGCTAGCTACTGAAATGCTATTATATTTATTACTTTTTATCACCTTAATAATTTTTTGCTGAGTGAATTCTATATAATCAATATCTCCATCTATCTCTAAGAGAACAGCATACTTTGCTTCATCTGAGTAATGATTTTTTTTGATTTTATTAATAAGTATTATAGCCTCACTGTCTATAAATTCTAATTTATATGGTACATCAGGCTGCGTCATAAGCTTTATAATTGTTTCTGAGGCGTCAGTTATGTTATTAAAAGTTATTTCAATAGTTCTAATTGCATTATTTAAAGGTGTTATTTTAAGAGTTGCTTCCGTCATAATTCCTAGAATTCCCTCAGACCCTGTAAATAATCTTGTTAGATCTAATCCAACAACGCCCTTTGAAGTTTTTACGCCAGTTTTATATATCTCCCCTGTCCCAGAAATAAATTCTAATCCTAAAATATTATCTCTAGGAGTGCCATACTTAATTGCTCGCGGCCCAGCACTATTATTTGCAATATTACCCCCAATAGTAGAATATTCTTGACTAGATGGATCAGGACCCCAAAAAAAGTTTTCTTTTTGCAGTTCTGTTTGTAAATCTTTATTTATAACACCTGGCTGCACTATAGAAAGCTTATCTTTAGTATTGATTTCTATGATTTGATTCATTTTTTCAAGGGATAATACAATCGAATTATCAGTGGGAACTGATCCGCCTGTGTTTCCAGTGCCTCTGCCTCTTGCTGTTATAGGTAAATTATTTTTGTAACAATAAGATATAATATTTTTTATTTGCTCTTTGTTATCAGCGAATAAAACGCAATCTGGAATAACGTGCATTTTGCTATTATCATATCCATATGCCCAACAATCCCCAGACTCCGAAAAAACAAAATCTTTTGGTAATAATTTTTCAAAATATTTGATATGTTTAGAATCTATCATTTTTTAAAAAGGAATCTCTCTAGCAACACCATTCTTAAATTGAACTATAATTGGATCTCTTCTAATTTTATTATATTTATTGAGTTGAAGATAACCGCTATTTCCCAACAAGTATCTATCAGGTTGAGTTTTTAAATTATCAATATTATATAAAATCTTGATTGAATCCATTCCAAGCGCGATAAATCTTAACAAACTCCTTTTAGAAACATTATCAACAAGATTTCTTTTTAGCTCTTTATCTTTGTCATTATAAAGCCAAGGTATATCACAAAACTTAATATCATTTAAATCTTCATTTGTTTTTTTATCTAAAACTCCATTATAAATATGCGAGGTAGAATAAAATGGTATGCTTTCAGCAAAATTAAAATTAAATTGTGGTTTAATTCTTCTCATATCTTCTGAATTTCCAACAGAGAAAATTGTATTAAGATCATTAGCAATATATGGCTTATATTGGAGCTTGATATTTAAAATACTTTGAATATCATTTTTTCTTTTTATACTTTCTTTTATTTTTAATAAACTTAATACTAAATTATTAATTTTTTCACTTCCTTCTTCATAACTAATTTCATCAACTATATTTCCTCCTAATTCAATATATCTTTTAGAGAAAGAATTAGAAATTCTTTGCCCCCATTTATTTTTTGGGAAAAGCAATGACGCATTATTGTTTCCATCAATTATAGCTTTTTCGGCAATACATATTGCTTCATCTTCTGGAAGTAAACCAAATTGATATAAGTATTTATATGATCTATCTAGATCACTTGAATAGTTCAAGGTTAAAATTGGAATAGATTTTTTTCCATAATTTAAAATTTTAGTTATTTGTTTTTTTTGAAGTGGCCCAATAATGAAGTCTATATTTTCAGATATTATTTCACTATAAGTATCTTTAATAGAAAAATCTCCACCTGTATCATAAATAAATAATTCCGGTTTATTAATAGACATATTGTTTGCTATTTCATTTTCTATTCCTTCTAAAATAGCTTTTCCAATTTTAGAAAATTTACCAGTCATTGGCAGTAAAATACCTATTTTATTTATAACTTTTATACTTATTAGATCTATGGGCTCTTTTTGCATAAGAAGCTCATCAATATTTATTTGCGTCTTAATATTCTTGCTTTTTGGGTCATTTTCCTCAATATAATCGTTATCTGTTATAATTGTATTTAAGTTAGCATTGCAGCTATAAAGGGGCATGCTCAAAAAAATGATAAAAAAATAGTGTAATACTTTATTCCTTAATAATGGTTCAAAATTTTGCATAATAGTAAATTAAAAAAAAATATATTTGGTACATTATATGTTGTTGCGACACCAATTGGTAATATTAATGATATCTCATATAGAGCAATAGATATATTATCAAAGGTTGATTTGATTGCGGCAGAGGATACAAGACATAGTAGAAAAATTCTAACTAACTTTGGTATAAATACAAAAGTAATCAGCTACCATAAATATAACGAGTACGAAAAGTGTGACCAAATATTAGATTTAATTATAAAAGGAAAAAATATTGCTTTAATTTCTGATGCTGGAACACCAGGAATATCTGATCCTGGTGACATAATTGTATCAAAGGCACATAAAAAAAATATTAATGTATCACCTATTCCTGGAGCTTCTTCTGTAATATCAGCTTTAAGTGTTAGTGGCTTTGCTTCTAAAGACTTTAAATTTACTGGTTTTTTACCAAAGAAGCAAAATCAAAAAATTGAATTTTTAAAAAAAAATATTAATAAAAATTATTCTCTAGTTTTTTTTGAGTCGCCAAAAAGAGTAATTAAAACCCTTGAAGATTTAAAAAATATTTATAATGGAAAAGAGATTATAATTACACGGGAGATTACAAAAATATATGAAGATATTGGTATTGACTCAATTGATAATTGGATAGATTTATATAGAAATAACCAAGAAAAGATCAAAGGGGAATTTGTTTTCATAATTCCTAGGATTGAACAAAAAAAAAATACTCTTTCTGATAATGAAATAGAAGATTTTTTACAGTTATTATTGCAAAATAGTATTTCTTATAAATCTGCTGTTCAAATTACATCTAAGTACTTTGATTTGAATAAAAATAAGATATACAAAAAACACATGTATCTTGCAAAAGATTAGTTTTTATTATTTAATTAAGAATGAGTCGACTGTGTAATCGCTTTGAATTCAAAGAGGAAAGTCTGGGCTCCATAGAGTAGAGTGCCAGGTAATACCTGGGGAGTGTGAACTTACGGAAAGTGCAGCAGAAAATAAACCGCAATGAAAATTGTAAGGGTGAAAAGGAGAGGTAAGAGCTCACCGCAATAATAGTAATATTATTGGCAAGGCAAACCCCACTCGGAGCAAGGCCAAATAGAAAAGCTATAGTGTTACTCGCACTGCTTTTGGGTAGGCTGCTAGATATGCTTGGTGACAAGCATACAAGATTAATGATTACATTTAACAGAACCCAGCTTATAGGTCGACTCATTTATTTAATATTAATTTTTCCATACTTAATGTTATTTATTAAGTTTCTCGTATAATCATATGATTTATTCTATACTTTTTTAATTATAAAAAATGTGTAAGTTATTGAGTCTTAAAGAAAAATCTTGACAATAATCTCAATTGTTGCATTATTGTGGCTAATTGTGGGAATTTGTGGGGATTTATAGAAATGTTTAAAGGAATTAGTCATTTAAGCATTGATGTTAAAGGAAGGGCGTCAATGCCCCAAAGATACAGGCCGGTATTTTGTTCTATGAACAAATGTAAGCTTGTTATAACTGCTGACAAAGATAAATGTTTGTTAATTTATACGTTAGCTAGTTGGTCATCTATTGAGAAAAAATTATCTAATCTTCCATCCTATAATAAAGAAGCAAGATTTATTCAAAGATTATTAATTGGGCATGCAACCGAATCTGAAATTGATTCCCAGGGAAGATTTTTGATACCTAACCCTTTAAGAGAATACGCAAATATTCAAAAAAAAACTATATTGCTTGGTCAAGGTAATAAATTTGAATTATGGTCTGAAAATATTTGGAATAAAAATATGAAAAATTGGCTAAATAATAAAGAAAATGATGATTCAAATAATAATGCACTTAATGAACTTAAACTATAGGTTAATAGTATGAACTTAATACATAACCCAGTAATGCTTAATACGGTGATAAAAAGTTTAAATATAAAAGATGGCGGAACTTATGTTGATTGTACTTTTGGAAGAGGAGGACATTCAAAGAATATTTTAAAAAAAATAGGAAAAACTGGGAAGCTAATAGCTATAGATAAAGATGAAGAAGCAAGAAAATATGCGTTAGATAACTTTTCTAAAGATAAAAGGTTTGTATTCGAAAAAAATAGTTTTAGTAATTTAGTAAGTATTATTGAAAAGTATAATGAATCAAAAAAGGTAAATGGAATACTTTTAGACTTAGGTGTATCTTCACCACAATTAGATAATCCAAAAAGAGGATTTAGTTTTATGAAAGAAGGACCAATTGATATGCGTATGGATACAAAGAATAAACTTACTGCTTTATTATGGTTGAAAGAAGAAAATGAGGATGCAATTGCGAATATTTTAAGACTATATGGTGAAGAAAAATATGCATACAAGATTGCAAGATCTATTAAAAAAGCAATAGAAAATGATTTATTAAAAACAACAATAGATTTATCAAAAATAATTAGTGAATGTTATCCAAAAAGCAAGAGATATAAGAAAAACCCTGCGACAAAGAGTTTTCAAGCTATAAGGATATTTATTAATAAAGAATTAGAAGAACTAGAAAAGATATTAAACCAATGCCTGGATGTCATAGCATTAGGTGGTCGTATAGTTGTCATTAGTTTCCACTCTCTTGAGGACAGAATTGTAAAAAATTTTATAAATAATCAATCGATTGCTAAGGATGTACCTAGTAATTTACCTATAACTAATTTTGAAAAAAAATTAAATTTAAAAAAAATAAAAATACCATTACATGCAACAAAAGAAGAAATTTTACAAAATGTTAGAGCGAGAAGCGCGAAAATAAGAGTGGCTGAAAAAATATGAGTAATTTTAAAATTTATACAATAGGATTTCTAATAATTACAAATATAGCTTTTTCTTTTGGAATAGTTTTGATTGAGCATTTGACAAGATCACAGCATAGACAATTGCAATATTTCTCAAATCAAAAATATGAGTTAAGAAATGAATGGAAAAAGGCAAGAATTGATCAAGGTATTTACGCTTCATATAGCAAGATTGAGGAAAATGCAAAAATATCTTTAAAAATGTTTTTACCTAAAAATAGGAAATTAATATATATAGATGATTAATTTAAAAAATATAAATAGATCAGACATAGTAATTTTTGCGATGCTAATTGCTGCAACAATTATCTTATTTAGATGTATTAATTTACAATATAAAGATACGAAAAAATATTCAAATCTAATTGAAGATAGAGAAATTAAATCTCATATTATTAAAACGAGTAGAGGTACAATTGTAGATAGAAACAATAATATTTTAGCTGAAAGTATTCCAATGAATTCCCTGATTGTTACAGACACAACTGAATTTTTTCAAGATAAAGTTGCTATAGAAAAATTAGCGACAATTCTTAACGTAAAAACTGAGAGTATCTACAAAGAACTTAAAAATAAAGAAAATAAAAAATTTAGTTATATAAGGAGTGCAAGACATATACCAATAAAAAAAGTAAAAAAAATCAGAAATTTAAATTTATCAGGTATAACTTTTATAAAGGAATATAAAAGATATTATCCAGAAGGTGAGGTGTTAGCCTCATTAATTGGTATGACTGACTTTGATCATAATGGTCAAATGTGTATAGAACTTTCATTTGATAAGATTTTAAAAGGTAGAGATGGTAAAAAAATAGTTGTAAAAGATAAAAATGGTAAAATTGTTGATGAAATTGAACAAGTAATAACACCGCAGGAAGGTAAGGAATTAAAGTTAACAATAGATACAAGACTACAGTATGTTGCATACAGAGAACTTAAAAAACAAATAATTTCTTCTAAAGCGGCATCTGGCTCTGTAGTTATTTTAGATACAACAAATGGTGAGATTTTAGCATCTGCAAGTTATCCATCATTCGATCCAAACAATAGAAGCACATATACTCATGAGGGAGCACGAAATAGAGTAATAATTGATGCTCTTGAGCCAGCTTCTACCATAAAACCTTTTTTATTAGCTGCAGCTCTTCACTCTAAAAAAGTAAATTTAAATGATATTTATGATACAACTCCTGGTTATAAAAGAATTGGAAATAAGATATATAGAGATTATAAAAATTATGGAAGGCTTACTACTGAAGAAGTAATTATTAATTCAAGCAATCTTGGAAGCATAATGATTTCAGAAAAATTTAATAAAAAAATTTTTTACGAATTGTTAGAACATATAGGTGTTGGAGAAAAAGTTAATTTAAACTTTCCATCAGAAGTTGAAGGAGCTTTAAAACATTATAGTGAATGGAAAAATTCTGATGTTAGATCGCTAGCTATGGGTTATGCTTTTAAAGTCACACCACTTCAGTTAGCAAAAGCATATAGTGTCATAGCTAACGACGGATTGGTAATAAATCCAAAATTTGTTAAGAGCGAAAATACTCAAATTCATGAAGAAAAAAAATATGAAAATGAATTTAAACAAGTTAAAAAAGTAATAAAAAGAGTTATTGAAGATGGAACCGCTAAGAGAGCGGCAATCGAGGGATATACAGTAGGAGGGAAAACTGGAACTGCAAGGTTATACACAGGTAACCAAAAAAAAGATAAATATTCTAATAAAGAACATATATCTTTATTTGCCGGCATAACCCCGTTAGATAAACCCAAATTAGCTATTGTTGTTATTGTTAATCAGCCAAAAACTAAAGTACATTTTGGCGGATATGTGGCTGCACCAGTATTTAAAAAAATTGCAACAGATTCTTTAAGAATTTTAAATATAAGTCCAGATAATATATCGGATCATAAAAAACAAGTTTCAAATAAAATTGAAAAAATAAGTAATTATTCTTTAAAAACCCCGGAGGTAGCAAATGTCTTTTGAACTAAGAGATAACAGAGAGCAGAAAGCTGATATAAAAGTTGTTGGTGTTGGTGGCTGTGGAAATAACGCTATAGAATATATGATTAAAAATAAGGTTAGTGGTGTAGATTTTATTTGTGTTAATACAGATGCCCAGGATTTAAAAAATAATCCAGTTAACGACAACAGTAAATGTAATATTGGCCAAAATATTACAAGGGGATTAGGTGCTGGTGCAGATCCTGAAATAGGCAGACAAGCAGCTGTAGAGGACAGAGATAAATTAAAAGAGGTTATAGAAAACTGCGATATGTTATTTATAACTGCTGGAATGGGTGGTGGAACAGGAACCGGAGCTTCACCAGTTATAGCTGAGCTAGCAAAAGAATTAGGAATTCTCACAGTAGCAGTTGTAACTAAACCTTGGGAGTATGAAAAGAAAAAAAGAATGGATAATGCGGAGATGGGAATTCAAGAACTTAGAAATAAGGTTGATTCTTTAATTGTAATCCCAAATGATAAACTTTGTACGGACGATGATATGCCATTATCAGAAGCGAAGAACCAATCCAATGCAGTTTTAGAGAGAGCAGTTGGAGGAATTGCAGAATTAATTACAAAACCAGGTGAAATAAATTTAGATTTTGCTGATGTTAAGAGTGTTATGTCTAATGCAGGTTCAACAATGATGGGAAGTGGAATAGGAGAAGGTGTAGATCGAGCAGAAGACGCTATTAGACAAGCGATAGCCAGCCCATTATTAGAAGATGTAGATGTAAAAAACGCAAAAGGACTATTGATAAACATAACATCAAACGGAAGTTTAACTAACGGCGAGTTTAAAATAATTGGAGATCACATAGGAAGTTTAGTTGACGAAGATGAAGCTGATGTAATTGTTGGCACAACAATTGATAGTGAGCTCGAAGATAAAATTAAAGTCACAGTCGTAGCTACTGGAATGAATAATAGCTATAAAGAAAATGAAAAACCAGAACAAGTTGTTGACATAGTTTTACAAGATAGCGCTCTAGAATCTAGAATTGAAACACAAGAGATAGAGGAAACTTTAATTACAAGCCCTGTTGCCAAGGAGGAATGCGATATATCTTTTGATGAAGAAAGTTTACTAAATTTTTCTAAAGAAGACGAATACGGAAATGAAAAAAATGAAAAGGAGGCTGAAAATAATCAAACAAAAGATAATAAAATTGAGCATAAAAAGAACAGTAATGGTGAGCTCGATTTAGATTTTCTTGATATACCAGCTTTTTTAAGGAAACAAGCCGATTAACAAAAATTTATAAAATAGGAGATTGAAAGTGAAAAATATCATATATTATGGAGTAATTTTTATAGGTGTCACATTACTAATTGGGTGCAATACTGTCGATGGGATAGGAAGAGATATTTCAGCTGCAGCCGAATGGGTAAGTGGAACAGTTAACGAATAAAATCTATAAATTAAAATTTAATGAAATTAATAGATCTTATTAATAATAAGAATTTATCGAATAATGATATTAATATCTCAGGATTAAGTGAGGATAGTAGAAATGTAAAAAAAAATTATATTTTTTTTTTTAAAAGTTCAAAAAACTCAAAAGAAAAATATATTATTGAAGCTATAAAAAAAGGTGCTATATTAATAATATATGAAAAAAATAAATCTCTAAATATAAAAAAATTTAAAAATAAATGTTTGTTTTATGGTGTAGATGATATTAGCAGCACAATGTCAAACATTTCAAAAAAATTTTATAATACAAATATCGGCTCCTTCAGAATTTACGGCATAACTGGAACTAATGGAAAAAGTTCAGTTGTAAATTTAATTTCACAATTATTAAAACTTAATGGAATAAAATGTGGCGTAATTGGAACACTTGGAAGCGGAATATTTCCTAGAATAGTAAATCAAAATTTAACCACGCCAAATATTATTAATATATGTAAAAATATGAATAATTTTAATAAAAAAAATATTACAAATCTAGCAATAGAAGTTTCATCTCACGGATTGACTCAAAAAAGAATAGAAGGCTTAAGTTTTGATACGGTTATTTTTACAAATTTATCAAAAGAGCATATGGATTATCACAAAAATATGCAAAACTACTATCAAGCTAAATTAAAGTTATTCACAGAATATACTAGTAGAAGAAAAATTATTTGTATTGATACATATTATGGAAAGAAAATTTATAATTTAGTAAAAAGTAATAAAAGTACTTTATCAGTATCTTTAAAAAATAATAAAGCTGATTTCTATGCAAGTAAAATATCATTTACTGAAAATGGTACAAAATTTATGATAAATTCAAAATATGGGTCTAAAGAAATTAATACGTCATTCTACGGTGAATATTTTATTACAAATATTCTTTTATCAATTGCAATATTAGCGAAAAGTAAAAAAGAATTCATCTTATATACAAGCAAACTTTGTAAGTTAGTTTCCGTTGATGGGAGACTAAATAAATATTGGAGAAAAAATTATCCAATAATTTTTATTGATTATGCTCATACTCCCGATGCCTTAAAAAAATCTTTATTTTCAATTAAAAAACATTTCCCAAAGAGAAATATCACATCTATTTTTGGTTGTGGGGGTGATCGTGATATAAAGAAGAGAAAAATTATGGGTCAAATAGCTGATAAATTTTCAAATAAAGTTATTATTACTAATGATAATCCAAGGAGTGAAGACCCTGCAGAGATTGCAAAACAAATTATTAGTGGAATAAATAAAAAAAGTAATTATCAAGTCATACTAGACCGCCGTAAAGCAATAAAAAAATCTATATCAAAAGATTATTCAAATGAAGTAATATTAGTTTTTGGTAAAGGCCATGAGAAAACACAGATTTTAAAAAATAAAGTATTAAATTTTTCTGATAAAAAAGAGGTGCTTGAAGCATTAAGTAAAAAATGAGTAAATATTCTTTAAAGGAATTAGCAGGATTTATGGGTGGTGAGTTGTACGGTAATGATATGCTAGTATCTGGTTTTTCTATTGATTCAAGAACCTTGAAAAATGGTGATGTGTTTTTTTGTATAAAAGGTGAAAATTATGATGGACACGATTTTATTGATGATTGTTTAAAGAAATCTTCTTGCATAGTTTCTTCAAGAGAAATAAATCCAATAGACTTAAATAAAAAATCATATATTAAAGTTAAAGATACTTTAGAAGCACTTAAAAAAGCTAGTGAATATGTTAGATCAAAGTGTAGTGCAAAATTTATTGCAATTACAGGGTCAAATGGAAAAACTACCGTTAAGGAAATGCTAGCACATATATTATCAAATCATAAGATAAGTTATACAAAAGGCAATTTAAATAATCATATTGGTGTTCCCTTGACTTTATTATCTATAAATAATGATGATGAATTTGTCATAGTTGAATGTGGTTCAAATAATCTTGGTGAAATAAAACCTTTATCAAAATTAATTAAACCAAATATTGCTGCGGTAACTAATATTGGCTATGCACACATAGAAGGCTTTAAAACATTGAATAACACCGCAAAAGAAAAATACAGTATTTTTGATTATATTCAAAATGATGGTCTTGCTGTAATAAATATAGAAGACAAATACTGCGATAATATTAATTTGAGAAATAAAATATTTTTTGGTTATAGTATTAATTTTAGAAAAAAATTTAAAAAAATTATAAAAAATTTATTTTATAAAACAATATTTTTATCAGTGTCACCAAGAGAAGAAAATTGTTTTGAAATTGAATATAAGGGGAAGAAGGAACTAATAAAAATTAACTTAAATGGTAAACATAATATACTTAATGCAGCGTGCGCTTGCTCTATTGCATTATCATTAAATATAAAGTTTGAAGAAATTAAAAATAAGATAGAAACCTTTGATTCAGTAAATTCAAGACTAAAATTGTATAATTTGAAAAAAAATATTTCTATAATTGACGATTGTTATAATGCAAATCCAAGTTCTTTTAAAGCTGCAATATCATATTTAGCAGATTTAAAAGGAAATAAGATAATACTTATGGGTGATATGGCTGAATTAGGCAAAAATTCGAAACATTTTCACGAAGAGATAGGTATATATGCCCAAAAAAATGGTGTTTCTAAATTTTTGAGTATTGGAAATCATAGCAAGTATGCCTCAAGCATTTTTGGTGAAAATGGTCATCATTTTACTGATAAAGAGAGCTTAAAATCTTATTTAAATAATAATATTGAACCATCATCGTATATACTTATAAAAGGGTCAAGAAATCAAAAATTAGAAGAATACGTAAATTTTTTAAAAAAGAGAGAGAGAGGTAATTAACAGTGTTAATTTATATATTAGATTATCTTATAAATTTAAATACTGGATTTGCAGTTTTTGAATATATTACGTTAAGAGCTATTCTAAGTATTATAACTGCACTATTTATATCCCTCATACTTGGGCCGGTAATAATTAAAAAATTCTCTATTAACGATTTATCTGAGGTTATTAGAGAGGATGGGCCAAAAACACATCATAAAAAAGCTGGCACACCAACGATGGGTGGTCTTCTTATAATTTCTTCTTTGATTTTATCAACAATTATATGGGCAGATTTAGAAAACAAATATATTTTATATTTAATTTTTACCACAATAATTTTTGCTGTTATTGGTTTTATAGATGATTATAAAAAAATAAAAAATAGTAAAGGTATCTCAGCAAGAACAAAAATTTTTCTACAAATTATAGCTTCTGGCTTTATTGCTATAGTTATGTTTAATTTTATCGAGACACAGCAAGAGCAACAATTATTAATTCCTTTCTTTAAAAATGTTTTTTTTGATTTAGGTATATTTTTTATTCCTTTGACAATGCTGGTAATTATATCTGCAAGTAATGCTGTAAATTTAACAGATGGATTAGATGGTTTAGCAATTATGCCAATAGTGTTGGTTAGCGGAGCATTCGGTATATTTGCATATTTAACAGGGAACATAAATTTTTCAGAATACTTATTAATACCATATATAAAAGATGCCGGAGAAATAACTATATTTATTGCAGCTATAATTGGCTCAGGACTTGGTTTTTTATGGTTTAATACTTATCCTGCGCAAGTATTTATGGGGGATGTTGGAGCATTATCATTAGGTGCAGCACTAGGACTAATGTCTGTAATTGTAAGACAAGAAATTGTTTTAATAATAATGGGAGGAATTTTTGTAATAGAAGCGCTATCGGTAATAATTCAAGTCTTGTCATTTAAGTATAGAAAAAAAAGAGTCTTTTTAATGGCCCCCTTTCATCATCATTTTGAGCAAAAAGGGTGGGCAGAACCAAAAGTAGTAGTAAGATTTTGGATTATAAGTTTTATACTTGTATTGATCGGCTTAGCAACATTGAAATTAAGATAAAGTTATATATGAAAAGAAATTCATCAATAGCAATATTAGGACTTGGAGTCACAGGTATTTCAGTTGCTAAATACCTAAAAAAGAATAATCAAGAATTTATTGCATATGATACAAGAAAAAATCTGCCAATCACCGATGAAATTAAAAAATACGTAAATAAAAAAAATATTATATTAGGTAATTTAGAGGTAAATATTATAAAAAATCATGATGTTTTTATAGTTAGTCCAGGTATAAATCTAGATAAAATTTTTTTAAAAGAAATAAAAAAGAATAAAAAAATCATAAAATCGGATATTGATTTATTTAATGAGCAAAATAAAAAAAATGTAATTTGTATAACTGGCTCAAATGGCAAGACAACCGTTACATTACTACTTGAATATATATTAAAAAAACTTGGAAAGAAAGCTAAAGCAGGTGGAAATGTAGGCTATCCAGCACTTGCACTTTTAGAAAAAGAATATGAATATAATATTCTTGAGCTTTCAAGTTTTCAACTTGAAATGACAAATAAAATATCTTGTAAATCAGCCCTAATAACAAATATTACTCCTGATCATCTAGATAGGCATAAAACTTTTGATAATTATATAAAAATAAAACATAAAATTTTTGAAAACTCTGAATATGTTATATTAAATAATTCAGACAAAAATATTCTTCCTCAAACAAATCCAAAAAAATTGTTTTTTGGAAGTAAAGATCCAACCCAAGATAATAGTTTCAGTATTGTTGAATTTAATAATAAAAATTTTATTTGCTATGGAGATAGAAAATTAATATGCCAAGATGATGTAAAATTATTAGGAAATCATAATTTATTAAATATATGCTCAGTATTAGCAATAATACAGTCATTAAATCTAAATATTGATGAAGCTGCAAATATTGCAAAGAATTTCCAAGCGGTTGAGCATAGACTTGAAAAGTTTTATCACAAAGGCATTGTAAACTGGATCAATGATTCAAAAGCTACAAACGTTGACTCCACAATATCTGCAGTTCTTTCAATAAAGCAAGAAATTATATTGCTATTAGGAGGTAGAGCAAAAGAACAAAATTACAGCCAATTAAATACGATACTTTCAGGGAAAGTAATAAATCTTATTATTTTTGGAGAATCAAGAAAATATTTATCTGAAAAATTATCATCAGTAAAGAATGTAACTGTTACGAATAGCCTAGAAGAAGCTATAAAGATTTCAAAAGAAATTGCAGAAAAAATGGTTCGAAAAAAAACTAATATTAAAGAATTAAATATTATATTATCACCTGCTTGTTCAAGTTTTGATAAATTTCTCTCATATGAAGAGAGAGGTGTATATTTTAAAAAATGCGTATTAAACGAGTATAGGTAATGCCATGAAAAGTGATAAAAGAAATGATTTAAATAATATTATTAAACCTTTTTTTGATTTAAATTTCTTCTTTTTAATAATAACAATTATATTATTTGGCTTATTGGCACTTACAACTTCTTCAATAGAACTGTCAACACAAAATTATAACCAACCATTTTATTATTTGTATAGACAAATAGGACATTTATTTTTTAGCTTAATTTTAAGCTCATTTTTCATATATTTTTTTACTACAGAAATTTTAAAAAAAAATTATAAACTTTTATTATATATTTCTTTTCTTTTATTAATTTTGGTTGAGTTTTTTGGTAAGACAGCAGGCGGAAGTACTAGATGGCTAAGCTATGGCTTTTTAAATATTCAGCCTTCAGAAATCTTTAAGGTATTATATATTATATGGTTATGTGCATATTTAGATTTCAATAAAAATAATATGAGAAAATTAGAATACTTTTTTATACCTATTATATGTTGTATTTTTGCAGCATTTTTTTTATATAGGCAGCCAGATTTCGGCTCAACAGCAATTATTTTTATAATGACTTTGATATTGCTTTTTATTTCTAAAGCTAAAACTATACATCTGATTATTCTTAGTTTTTTTGGTGTGCTTTCTGGTTTTATATTGGTCCATCTAAAGCCTTATATGTTATCAAGATTCAATATTTTTGAGCCTTGTCAAAATTATTTCTCTAGTGGTTTAGAAAGTGGATACCACCTTTGCTATTCCCTTATGGCTATTGGAAGTGGTGGTATTTTTGGAAAAGGTTTAGGCGCAAGCACATCGAAATTATTTTTTTTACCAGCAGCACATACTGATTTTATATTTGCTATTCTTGCTGAAGAATTAGGTATTTTTGGAATAATTTTTTTAGTTTTTCTTTTCTACTTTTTTTTAAGAAAATGTTTTTTTATTGGAAACAAAGCTATTAGGGTAGGATTATTTTTTCAGGGTTATTTAGCCTATGGAATAGGCATTTTCATATCAATGCAAGCATTCTTGAATATGTCTGTTAACCTTGGTATAGCGCCAACCAAGGGCTTGTCTCTCCCTTTATTTAGCTATGGTGGTAGTAATTATCTTGCTTCAATAATATCTATCGCTATTATTTTTAGAATATATAGAGATGTTTATAAAAAAAGCATAAATAGCTCAATAAGGTAAAATAACGTATGAATAACAAACATAAAGTCGCGATTTTTGCTGCAGGTACAGGTGGACATGTGTACCCAGGATTATCAATTGCAAGAGAATTGATAAAACAAGATGTAGATATAATATGGATTGGAACAAAACATGGTATTGAAAAAAAAATAATCGGTGAATCTGAAATACCTATTAACTATATAAAATTTTCTGGTATACGAGGTAAAGGCTTGAAATCTTATATAAAGTTACCCTTGATGTTAGCAGTAGGAACAATCCAAGCTTTAAAAATATTATTAAAAAATAAACCAAATATTGTCTTATCTATGGGAGGCTATATAAGCTTTCCTTGTGCAATAGCATCTTACATATTAAGAATACCGATAATTACACATGAGCAAAATATAATATTTGGATTAACTAATAATATTTTAAGATTTATATCTAAAAAAATTATTCTTGGGTTTCCAATGAAGGTAAAAAATAAAAAGTACATATATCTTGGTAATCCATCAAGATATGAAAAAATAAATATAAAAAAAAATAAGGTAATAAAAGGTAAAATAAATATTTTAGTTGTAGGTGGTAGCTTAGGTGCAAAAATATTTAACGATATAGTGCCAAAGGCAATATATATTCTAAAACAAAATCTAGACTATGAAATAAATGTAATGCACCAAACAGGAAAAACATATGAAGTTGCCAACTCTCAATATAAAAAATTTCAAATTAATATAGATTTAAAAGAATTTATTGATCCCATGATTGATGCATATAAATGGTGCGATATTATAATATGCAGGGGTGGGGCATTAACAATTACAGAAATAATGAATCTAGGTATTCCTTCAATAATAATACCTTACCCATATGCTGTAGATGATCATCAAATGAAAAATAGTAGATATCTAGAAGAAAATGATGCTGCTATAGTTATTAATCAGAAATTTTTTACAGATGTACATTTAGCTAATACACTAGAGTCTTTTATTAATAATAGTGAATTAGAAGAAAAACTTTCAAAAAATATATCTAAACTTAACAAAAGTGATGCAACAAAAAAAATATGCGAAGCTATTATTAAAGGAATAAATTAATCATCTCATGAAAAATGATCTAAAAAATAAGTTAATGATGCGAGTAAAAAATATTCATTTTATTGGAATAGGCGGCAGTGGAATGTCTGGCATTGCATCAATACTAAATGATATGGGTTATATTATTTCAGGTTCGGATATGAATTCATCCAGGACTACCGATGCGTTGATACAAAAAGATATAAAAATTTCAATTGGACATAATAAAGATAATATTTTATCAAAAGATGTAGTAGTTATATCTAGCGCAATAAAAAAAGATAACATCGAGTATGTATATGCGAAAGAATTAAATATACCTGTGTTGAAAAGAGCTGAAATGTTAGCAGAACTAATGAAATTTAGTTATGGTATTGCCATTGCTGGCACACATGGGAAAACAACTACAACGTCAATTCTTTCTCATATTTTAAGTGAAGCAAATTATGATCCAACTTATATTATAGGTGGAAAAATAATAAATTTAAGTAATGCAAAATTGGGTTCAGGTGATTATTTGGTAGCAGAAGCAGATGAAAGCGATGCATCATTCTTACATCTTCAGCCAATGATATCCTTAGTAACTAATATTGATAAAGACCATTTAGAAAACCATGATAATAGCTTTGATGTACTTAAAAAAAATTTTATAGAATTTATAAATAATTTGCCGTTTTATGGCTTATGTTTATTGAATAAAGGTGACATAAACACACTATCTGTGATAAATAAAATATCTAGGCCTATTAAAACGTTTGGAATAGATGTAGAAGCTGATTACATCGCATCATCAACTGTTCTCACAGATATTTCAGCAAAATATACCTATACTGAGAACAACAAAGAATACGAGATGCAACTAAATATGCCAGGTGAGCATAATATTTTAAATTCTTTAGCAGCTTTGGCTATAGCAAGAGAAATAAATGTACCAATAAAAACCATTCAAAAATCTTTCAAAAATTTTCCTGGAATAAATAGAAGATTTGAAATTATTAAGAATATAGAAATAGATAATAAAGTTTTTTCTTGGGTAGATGATTATGGACACCATCCGTCAGAAATGAAAGAAGTTCTTAATACTATAAAAAATGTTTGGGAAAACAAAAAAATTGTTATGATCTTTCAACCACATAGATATTCGAGAACAGCTGAACACTTTAGTCAATTTATAGAAATTTTAAAGAATGTTGATGATCTAGCTATAATGGACATTTATCCCGCAAATGAAGAACCTATTGAAAATATTACATCTAAAGCTTTGATTACTGAACTAAAAAAATATAATAATGAATTTGTATTGCTAAACGAAAATGAGGATTTAATACAGTATATTAATAAAGCTATAACACAAGATAGTATTTTATTAACAATGGGCGCAGGGAATATCTCAAAATTTGTTAATTATTATAAAAACTTTCATCAAATAAAATCATGAAAAATATCGAAAAAATTGAAAAAAAAATAAAAGGAAAACTAAGAAAAAATGTATCTTTGAAAGGTTATAATACCTGGAAAATTGGTGGAAATGCTGAATTATTTTTTGAACCACTTGATGTCAATGATCTTCAAAATTTTTTATTATTACAAAATGATTTAGATATTACTTTTTTGGGCAATGGAAGTAATGTGCTAGTAAGAGATGGTGGAATTAAAGGTTGTGTAATATGTCTAAAAAACACTTTAAAAAACTATAAAATATTAAAAAATGGTGAGTTTATTTTTGAAGCTGGCTTATCTTGCATGAAAATTGCTCAGATTACTGCTAAAGAAAATTTTACCGGATTAGAATTTCTTTGCGGAATACCAGGATCATTAGGTGGGGCGCTTGTAATGAATGCAGGATGCTATGGTGGAAATATTTGGGAAAATATTTCCACAGTAAATATAATCGATAAGAATGGAAATATTAGCTGTAGAAATAAAAAAGAGTTTGATATTGGCTATAGAAATGTAAATATTAAAGAAAATAATTATTTTATAAGTGCAAATTTTATTTTACAAAAAAATAAATTATCAAATTCGATGGAAAAAATAAAAGAATACTTAGAGGATAGAAGAGCTAAACAACCAACTGGACTGCCAAGTTGCGGATCAGTTTTTAAAAACCCGGATAATGCACATGCTGCAAATTTAATAGATTCACTTGACTTAAAAGGCTATAAAATAGGTGGAGCATGTATTTCAGAGAAACATGCAAATTTTATAATATCAGAAAAAAATACTCAGTCAGATGATATTGAGAAATTAATAGATTTTATTCAAAAAAAAGTCTATCAAGAGAAAAATATTTTTTTAGAAACTGAAGTAAAATTTATTGGTAATAAGAAATGAAAAAAAAGTATGGAAAAGTTCTTGTTTTAATGGGTGGTTGGTCAAACGAACGTGAGATATCTTTGATATCAGGTAAATATGTTTTGGAGTCTTTAATATCATCTGGTGTTAACGCTATAAGTTTTGATTTAAATAAAGATAATCTTCATGAAATAAAACAAATAAATCCTGATAGAGTTTTCATTATCTTACACGGCAAAGGTGGCGAGGATGGAGAAATTCAATTATTTTTAGATAATTTAAATATACCATATACAGGAAGTGGGAGTAACGCTTCAAAAATATGTATGAATAAAAGAATCTCAAAAGATATTTTATTAGACAACAATATATCTACACCATTTTACAAAAAATTTGACAATAAAGATGATATCGAAGATCTTGAAAAAATATTCAAATACCCTTTTATTGTCAAGCCCTCTTCGGAAGGATCAAGTATAGGAGTAAATATTGTTGAAAACAGACAAGATTTTCATCAAGCAATTAAAGATAACAAATTAATTAGCAATGATATTCTTATAGAAGAATATATAGATGGGATTGAATATACAGTGGGTATTCTTCACGATAGAGCACTTCCTGTTATAAAGTTAATCCCACCAGGAAAATTTTATGATTTTAATGCAAAATATAAATCATCAGAGACACAATATTTATGTCCATCAGAACTTGAAAAAACTTTAGAAAATAGCGTCAAAGCTCAATCATTACAATGCTTTAAAGCTTTAAATTGCACTGGATGGGGAAGGGTAGATTTAATTATAGATAAGAGTGGAAAATCTTGGGTGATAGAATTAAATACAGTGCCAGGTATGACTAAAAAAAGTTTAGTACCAATGGCTGCACAACAGATTAATATAGATTTTAATAATTTAGTATTAAATATATTAGATACATCATTCGCAAATTAAATGCTATGACAAAAAAAATTTTTTTTATAATAATATCTATAATCGCAGTAGTACTTTTAATTTACTCCTTTTATAAAGCAAATGATATGCAGGTGGTTTTTCCAATAAAAAAAATTACAATAGAAACAAAAATTATTAATGCTAATAAAAGTAAAATATTTAACCTAGCAAAAAATTACTTATTACATAAATCTTTTTTTAATTTCAAAATTGATGCTTTAAAGGAACAGCTTGAAAAAATTGAATGGATTAAAAATGCTAATGTGAGAAGAGTATACCCTGATGAGATAAAAATTTATGTACAGGAGTATATTCCTAAAGCTATATTTAATAATAATAGTTACCTTAATATTAACGGAGATAAATTCTTTGTAGATAAAATTGACAAGATTTTACCTAAATTATTTGCACAAGATGATAGAAATTATGCTATCTATAGATATTATAATCTTTTTAATTCAAATCTACTTAAAAATAATATTGATAGTAAAGTTTTGGTTGTTTCTGAAAACGATATCAGATCTTTAAAAATTATACTATCTTCCGGCATTACTATTAAACTTGGATCTCAAAATATCAATGAGAGAATTAATATGTTTTTTAAAATATACGATCAACTAAATAGTAGCGATTTAGATAAAATCGGGTATATTGATATGAGATATTCAAATGGATTTTCGGTAGGATGGAAATAAAATAAAATTATGGTTAAAAATGATAAAAATTTAATTGTCGGCTTAGATATAGGTACTTCTTATGTAAAAACAATAGTCGGGCAAGTGAACGATGATAGCGAGATCGATTTTCTTGGCGTTGGAAGATCAAAGTCACTGGGAATGAAGCGCGGTGTGGTAATTGATATTAATGCCACTGTGCAATCAATTGAAAAAGCTATTGAAGATGCTGAATTATTGTGTGGTCATGAAATAAAATCTATGTATGTGAGCATATCAGGTAATCATATTCAAAGTTTTAATGCTACAGGAAGAGCAGCAATTTCTGATCATAAAGAAGTTTCAGATCAAGATTTAAAGTCTGTAGAGGAATCTGCAAAAGCTATAACCTTATCAAGCGACCAGGAAATACTTCACGTATTGGCAAAAGATTATGAGATTGACGGGCAAGATGGAATAAAAGTTCCATTAGGGATGTCTGGGATTGCTATTGACGGAAGATATCATTTAGTTACGGGCGCTAAAAACGCTAGAGATAATATTGAAAAATGCATAAAAAAATGTGGCAAAGAGCCTCAAGGTGTTGTTTTAGAGCAACTTGCATCAAGTTTATCAGTACTTACGAATGATGAAAAAGATTTAGGTGTTTGTTTAGTTGATATAGGCGGAGGAACTACAGACATTGCAATATTTAGAAATGGAGCGATTGAATATACAGCCTCATTATCTTTAGGAGGAGACCAGGTAACAAATGATCTTGCTCAAGCATTAAAAACCTCAACATATAATGCTGAAGATTTAAAAATAACGCAGGGTTGTATAGCAAATGAATTCTCTTCTGATGATATTATAGAGGTTCCTGGTGTTGGAGATAGACCAGCACGATCCGTTCAAAGATATACGCTTGTTGAAGTTATGAGTTTAAGATATAGAGAAATTTTTAATTTTGTAAATGAAAAAATTCAACAAAGTGGTTTTGAAGAAGTTATCCCTGCAGGTATTGTTTTAACAGGTGGGAGCTCTAAAGCGGTAGGATTAGTAGATCTTGCTGAAGAGGTATTTCATAAACAAGCTAGAATAGGTGTGCCACAATTTATATATGGTGGTTCCGAAGAAATTGTAAAAAATCCGGAATATTCAACTTGTGTTGGCCTTTTGTTATATGCTCAAAGTAAAAATAATACTCAAAGCAAGCAACTTAATGAGGATTTCATTTTTGTTGCTAAAAAATTTCTTAAGAAATTATTTTATAATTGAAAAAAATCTTATTTTTCAATAGAATTGGCACAAAAAATGCATATAATCATTAGGTTATAGGCTTTATTCGTATTAAAGAAGAAAATGCTGTATAATTAACAATAGAAAAATAAGAAAAAAATTTTAATGATAAATCAAAGAACAATTAAGAATTCAATAAAAGCTACTGGAATTGGACTTCATACAGGTAAAAAGATTACTTTATCTTTAAATCCTGCACCTGCGGAAACAGGTATTATTTTTACTCGAACAGATTTAGATAATAAAATAAATATTAAAGCTTGCCCTGAGAATGTTGGAGATACAACATTATCAACAACGTTAATTTTGAACAATATTAAAGTTTCTACAGTTGAGCATTTATTATCAGCAATAGCAGGACTTGGTATTGACAATTTATTTGTAAATTTAGATGGGCCAGAAGTTCCGATAATGGACGGGAGTGCTGGGCCATTTGTATTCCTTCTTCAGTCAGCTGGCATCAAAGAACAGAAAAAACCTAAAAAATTTATTAGAATTTTAAAACCAATTGAAGTTAAAGATGAAGAAACTGGGAAGTGGGTAAAATTTGCACCATTTGATGGTTTTAAAGTTGCTTTTACAATTGGATTTGACCATCCTGTTTTTCAAGATAAAACTCATAAAGCTGTTCTGGATTTTTCTACTGTTTCTTATGTTAAAGAAGTAAGTAGAGCAAGGACTTTTGGTTTTATGAGAGATGTTGAATTATTAAGATCAAAGAATCTAGCGCTTGGTGGTAGTTTAGATAATGCAGTTGTTGTTGATGATCACAGAGTATTGAATGCGGATGGCTTGAGATATGAAGATGAGTTTGTTAAACATAAAATACTTGATGCAGTCGGTGATCTATACCTACTAGGCAAAAGTTTAATAGGATCTTTTGAAGGATATAAATCAGGACATGATTTAAATAATAAATTATTGAGAAAGTTAATAGAAAACCAAGATGCTTGGGAAGAAGTAGGTTATAAAACCTCAGAAGAATTACCAATTAATTATATGGATGCATACAGTACTGCAGATTTTTAATTCATTTTAGGATTTTTAATAATTTTAAATCTAACTTTATTCAGTTTAATGCCTAGTAATTCATTCATTTCTGAATTTACATCTTTTAGTATTTCTCTATGATAATTTCGCAATAAATTAAGTGCTGAACTATCGATTGTACCCACAATAAGGGTGTTATTGATTATATTGCAAGCAAAGCACTTATCTTTAATGGATTCATATTTTGATAGATATCTATTAATAGATCCTAGTATTTTAGCTTTCTCTAATATACTAATATCTATTTGTTTAGAAATTTTTTTCATAATATATAATTTTTTACTAAAAATAAGTTGTATAATGTTCATCTTTAATAAAATTTACATAAAATGCAAATAATAATTTTTCGATCAAATAAGAACAAGTCAAAATCATATAAAATAAATATATTATTTTTTGGCGTATTTATATTATTTTTATGTTCTTTTATAATATTAATGTTTGCATCATCATCATACATGTATGGTTATAAAAAAGGTTATAAAGAGTTATATGAAGACAGAATACAAGACTTAAGTCATTACGAAAATGAAATAAATCGTATTAAAGAAGAGAACCAAGAAAATATGGAGTTTTTTTCTCAAAAATTAATATCAATTTCATCTAAAATTGAAAATATAAATTCTTTAGGTAATAAATTATCAAAATTAGCAAAACTAGATAAAAAAGATTTTGATTTTAGAAGACCAAAATACATAGGTGGTAAAAATAAAGTTAATATTGAATTCGAATATGATTCTAAATTTGAAAATTATTTAGATAAAATGCTGATTGATTTAGATTCAAAACAACAGGATCTAGCTGAAGTTTATAAAATTATTAATAATCTTGAAATGAAAGAACAGTTCTTTCCGTCAGGTTTACCATCTAATAAAGGGTATATTTCTTCAGATTATGGAACAAGATTAAACCCAATATCAAAAGAAGAACATTTTCACAAAGGCGTTGATATAGCTCACAAAACAGAAACAGACATAAGGTCGTTAGCTGCAGGTAAAGTAACCTTTTCAGGTAAAAAATATGGATATGGAAATTTGGTTGAAATAAGCCATATTAATGGTTATAAAACAAGGTACGCACATAATAATAGGAATCTAGTTAAGGTAGGGGAGTACGTTAAAAAAGGGCAAACGATTGCAAAGATGGGGTCAACTGGACACTCAACAGGACCGCACGTTCATTTAGAAGTTTTGAAAAATAATAAGCATATTAATCCAAATAAATTTATACATTACAAAGAAAGATTTTCAAAAAACTAGGGGCTTTATTAAGTTATCAGGATGAATTTTTTAAAAAAAATTGTTGGCAGTAGAAACGATAGAATTTTAAAAGATTATCAAAAAATCTTAAAAGAAGTTAATGCAATTTCATCTGAAGTTAGAAATATAAAAGATGAAGATTTTAAAGATATAACTGAAAAGCTAAAAGCAGACTATATAAATGGAAAAACTTTAGAAGATATTTTGCCATACGCGTTTGCATTAGTAAGAGAAGCATCAGAACGATCATTAAAAATGAGACATTTTGATGAGCAAATTTTAGGTGGTATTGCGCTTCACAAAGGTAAGATTGCCGAAATGAAAACAGGCGAAGGGAAAACTCTTGTAGCAACTTTACCTGCATATTTAAACTCCTTAACAGGCAATGGTGTTCATATAATAACTGTTAACGATTATCTGGCAAAAAGAGATTGCAACTGGATGTCGAGTTTATATAATTTTCTTGGGCTTAGTACAGGTGTAGTTTTTTCTGGTCAAAATATTGAAGACAAAAAGAATGCATATATGGCCGATATAATATATGGAACAAATAATGAATTTGGCTTTGATTATTTAAGAGATAATATGGTTTATTCTCTTAAAGAAAAAACACAAAACCATCTTGAGTATGCCATAGTCGACGAAGTTGATTCTATTTTAATAGATGAAGCAAGAACCCCATTAATAATATCTGGAGCTACAAGCGAAAGCTCAAAACTTTATAAAAAGATAAATGCATTAGTAAAGAATTTGAAAGAAGGTCAAGAAGATGATTTACAAAGTGATTTTTTCTTAGACGAAAAGTCTAGGCAAGCATATTTAACGGAAAATGGTCATGAAACTTATGAGAAATTATTAATAAAAAATAAAATAATAAATTCTAGTGAAAGTTTATATGATCCAAATAATATTAATTTACTTCATTACATTGGAACCGGATTAAGAGCGCATTATTTATTTATAAAAGATGTAGACTATATTGTTGAAGACTCAAAAGTAATAATTATCGATGAGTTTACAGGAAGAAAAATGCCTGGAAGAAGGTGGGGTGATGGATTACATCAAGCAATTGAAGCAAAAGAAAATTTAGTGATTGAAAATGAAAATCAAACCTTAGCTTCAATAACGTTTCAAAATTATTTTCGGCTATATAAAAAATTAGCAGGAATGACAGGTACAGCAGATACCGAGGCACAAGAATTTCAAGAAATTTATAAATTAGAAGTTGTTGTTATACCACCTCATAAGAAAATGATTAGAGAAGATTATAGCGATCTTGTTTATCTAACAATGAAAGAAAAGTATGATGCAATAATAGAGGACGTAAAAAATTGTCAAATAAATAAACAGCCAGTTTTAATCGGCACTGCTTCAATTGAATCCTCTGAATATTTATCAAAATCATTGACGAAGCAAAATATTTCTCACAATGTACTAAATGCAAAGCAACATGAAAAAGAGTCAATGATTATCGAAAATGCAGGCTCAGAGGGAACCGTGACAATTGCAACTAATATGGCAGGTAGAGGCACCGATATAGTTTTAGGTGGGAAAAAAGACGAGAAAAAATCCGAGTGGACAACATCGAATGAAAAAGTAAAAGAATCTGGTGGATTACATGTAATTGGAACCGAGAGGCATGAATCAAGAAGAGTTGATAATCAGCTAAGAGGAAGATCAGGCAGACAAGGCGACCCTGGTTCTTCAAGATTTTATTTATCCTTAGAAGATAATTTAATGCGAATATTCGCATCAGACAAAGTAAGTATGTTTATGAAAAAAATTGGAATGGAAGAGGGTGAAGCCATTGAACATAAATGGGTCACAAGGGCTATTAGCAACGCTCAAAAAAAAGTTGAAGGTCATAATTTTGATATTAGAAAGCATTTATTAGATTATGATGATGTGGCTAACGAGCAAAGAAAATATATATATAATAAAAGAAACGATTTTCTAAAAGATACAAATAGAATAAAAATAACTAATGAAATAATTGAAGAGGTATTTGCAAATTTAATGGAAGAAAGTATAAATTCTGAAACCACAAATGATATAGATGACATATTGCAGAGGGATTTTAATATCCAAATTAATGCTAGTAAGATTATTAAAGAATCTTCAAAAAAAAATGAAGCAATAGAAGAGTTATTAGATCAGGCTAAAGCCATTTTTAATGATAGTAGGAGCACAGTTCCTGATGAAATTTATTTAGAAATCATAAAAGAAATATATATTAATATTGTAGATAAAAGCTGGATAGAGCATATACAATCAATGGATTATTTAAGACAGGGTATAGGTTTGAGAAGTTACGCTCAGAAAAACCCAAAACAAGAATATAAAAGAGAAGCATTTGAAATGTTTTCAATAATGCAGAATAATATGCATTATAGTTTTATAAGCTTATTATTTAGATTAGATTATAAAGCCTCATATGAAAAAAAAGAAATAAAACAAGATTTGAATTTAATACATAATGAATCTGAAAATATCTCTAATAAGACGAATAATAAAGTAAATAAAAGTAAACATTCTCAAAAAAGAACAAGAAAATCAAAAAAAAGAAAAAAGAAATAATTAAAATGAAAAAAACAGCACACTCAAGAATTAATAATATTGATGGAATAGAAATGTCTTCCATATATTCTGGTATGTATAAAAAGAAAAGACTTGATTTATCTGTAATGAGAATCGATGGAAAATCATCAGTTGCAGGAGTGTTTACTAAAAATAAGGTAAAATCTGCAGCTGTTTCTTTTAGTCAAAGAAATTTAACGCATTCAAAACCTAAATATCTTATAGTCAATGCGGGCAATGCAAACGCAGGTACTGGAAAGATAGGATATCAAGATATGATTAAATACTGTAAAGTTTTGGCTGACTTAACATCGTGTAGTATTAATGAAATTTTAGTATGCTCAACAGGAGTGATCGGAGAAAGAATAAATAGTGATAAGATTTGTAAAACTATTCCAAAATTATTATCTAATTTAAAGTCTAGTAATTGGGTTAATTTTTCAAAATCTATATTAACTACGGATAAAAAAAATAAAATTTTATCAAATAAATTTTTGCTAAAAGGTAAAATTATTTCTATAACTGGAGTTGCTAAAGGCTCAGGAATGATAATGCCAGATATGGCAACAATGCTTTCTTTTGTTGCAACAGATTTGATAATAAATAAAAAAACTCTAAATGCATTATTAAAAAAAATTACGGATATTTCTTACAATATGATTACTGTTGATAGTGATACATCAACAAACGATTCAAGTATATTGATAGCAACAGGAAAATCTAAAATAAATTATAATAGTTTAAGCTTAAAAGAAAGAAAATTATTTTTTGATAATTTAAAAATAATATACCAGGGCCTAGCTAAGAAGATTATTGAAGATGGTGAGGGAGCTACAAAACTTATTCAAATTGACGTAAAGAATGCTAAAACAACTACAGACGCAAAAAAAATTGCAATGGCTATAGCGAATTCTCCACTGGTTAAGACGGCAATATTTGCTGAAGATCCAAATTGGGGAAGAATTTTAGCTGCCATAGGTAAGGCGGATACTACTAATAAATTACTCCCAGAAATTAAAATACAGTTAGGAAAAATACTTGTATTCCAAAATAATAAATTATCCCCTAAATATAATGAATCTGCTGCAAAAAAATATCTAAAAAATAAAAATATTAACATTATTGTCAACTATAACAGTGGAACAAAAGATGCTACTGTTTGGACGTCAGATCTATCATATGAGTACATAAAAATTAATGCTGACTATAGAACATGACATATCAAAAATAGACAAATATTTTATTACACCTGAATATTACGTTAATAATTCTAGAAAGTATTTTTCTATTATTGAAAATATCTTAGATAATGGTATAAAGCTTTTGCAATTCAGATCAAAGAAAATTTCAAGCGATGAATATATAAAAATTTCAAAAAAAATCTATAAAATGTGTGAAAAATATAATGCTTTATATATTATAAATGATTATTGTAATTATAAGCATAATGAATTTTGTCATGGGATTCAACTAACAGCAAAAAACCTAATTAATCTTGAAGAATTAAATTTAAAAAAGAATTATTATTATTTTGGATCTTGTCACAATGAAGAAGAAATTAATATTTGTAATAATGTAGATTTGATTAAAATGATATTAATATCTCCAATCAAGGATACAAGTAATAAAAAGGGTATAGGATGGAAAAGATTTAATAATTTAGCAAATTTATCAAAAAAAAAAGTTATGGCATTAGGCGGTCTTAATTACAAAAGGGATATTAAGACAACAAAAAAAAATGGCGGTAGTGGAGTTGCAGCTTCTTCATATTTTTTTGAATTATATAATCTTTGAAATTGCTAGTTCAAATTCTAAATTTTCATCAATTGCTTTAGATAACCTATTATTTCCATATGCAGTCTTGAAAATTATATTAATATTTTGCCGATTAACACTTACATCAGGAAAAATATTAATATTGTTGTTTAATTTCAATCTTAATAAATCAATTTTATCATTTTTGTCTAGTTTCAATTCAAAATAAGATTTTTGACTTGTAAAAGTCGTAAAATTAGCATTTTTTCTTTTAATTTTTAATATAATTTTAGATGCATTACATAATGAATTAAATGGAGCAAACCATCCTTCAATAGAATTTATTATAAAAGACTTTTGAGATGACAAGAAATTTAAATAAGATGGCATATCAAAAAAATTATCTCCAGCTGGTAATTGTAGTTTACTTTTTATAAGCATTAAAAAATCATTATCGACTACTGTCTTAGATGGATTACTTTGTATTTCATTTAATTCATTAATAGAGTTTCTAACATTTGTAATATTTTCATCAAATACAGATAAGCTGATTAGATTAGAGTCTTTTAAAAAATTTAGAAATAAAATAGTTTTTTCAAGTTCTTTTAATAATTCAACTTTTAGATTTATTCTTAGAGTGAAGTCTGATATTTCAATTATAGATGCTAAGCAAGATTTTATATCCCATAGGTCTTGTTTTAAAAAGCTTGAATAGTATTTTTCATAAATATATTCACATTTAAGAAAATTTCTAATATTTTCAGCTACAGGTTGTTCGTAAATTATATATTTTTCTTCATTCATTTTATTATTTTTTTTAATGAATTTCTTAATTCATTTATAGTGCCATCATTATTTATAAGATAATCGCAATCTTTTTTGTATATGTCTATCGATTCTTGATAATTAATTATCTTAGATATTAATAAATCATTGTAATTAGCTCTTTTTTTAAGTCTATCTCTTCTTATTTTAACGTCAGAATTAATATATATATATTTATTTTCAAGTATAAATTTATTATTTTTAACTATAGGGAAAATAAAGATAATGTTATTTTTATTTTCTTTTTCAATATTAATGAAATTATTGTAGACAATTGGTTGAATATAATTTTCTATTTTTTCCATTAATTCAGGATTATTGAAAAGCTCATTCCTAAGTATGTTCAAGTCTATGCCTTTATTATTTACCGCACTTGGAAGAAAATTATGAATTTTTTCAATAACTGATTTATCTTTGTACAATTTTTTTACTTCTTCGTCAGCACAAAAACATTTATAATCATTATCCTGTAAAATGATCTTTGCTTCTGACTTACCAGCGCCAATTGGTCCAATTATTATGTATTTGTTCAATATAAATACCTTCACACTTATGTTTAAATATATGTTATATATCATATATTAATAACTTATTATTTAAAAATTATATTATGAAGGATAAGATAAACTTTATTATTGCTCAAATTAATCCGGTAGTTGGCGACATTAGCGGAAACACTGAGAGAATAATAGATATAATTGTAAAAAATAGAGAGCTAAACAGCACCAAAATTTTCGTTTTTCCAGAGCTTGCTTTATGTGGTTATTCTCCTGAAGATTTATTATTTCGCCAAGATTTTGTGAAATCAATTGATGAAGCTATTAATAAAATTAAAAAAATTATTGAAAGTAATGAATATATAATATTTGGATCTCCTTTTTATTCTAGTGATTCAGCTAAAATATGGAATAGCGCCTACGTTATAAATAATAAAGATATTGTTAGCATATATAAAAAACAAATTCTTCCAAACTATGGTGTTTTTGATGAAAAAAGATATTTTGAGAAAGGGCATGAAAACCTAATTTTAGATATATCTGGAAACAAAATATGTATTTTAATTTGCGAAGATACTTGGGAGTTTTCAAAATTACATGATAAAACAAATAGTGATATTGATTTTTTAGTAAGTATTAATGCGTCACCATACGAAAAGGGAAAAGATGAAAAAAGAAGAGACTATTTCAAAGAAATAGCGAAAAAATATAACTTTAACTTGATATATTTAAATACAGTTGGTGGTCAGGATGAAATAGTATTTGATGGTTCTTCTTTTCTAATAAATAGAAATGGAGCTTTAGTTCATTCTTGTATGTCTTTTTCAGAAGAAATTTATAATTTTAAAATAAAAAATAATGAATTTTTTGATGATGGAGGTTTTAAGGATAACGTAAATATCCTATCTGAAACAAATGCATTATATGAAGCTATAAAGATTGGAACATATGATTATATAACAAAAAGCAAACTTGACGGTGTTATATTAGGTTTATCTGGTGGTATAGATTCTGCTTTAACCTTAGCAATTGCAAGTGATATCTTTGAAAGGGATAAAATTGAGGCTGTGCTGATGCCATCTAAATATACATCTGATCTAAGTATTCAATTAGCAAAAGAACAGTGTGAGTTTTTAAATGTAAGATATTCATTAATCAGCATAAAAGAGATTTATAAAGTAATTAATGATACTTTAAGAGATAGATTTTCCGGTTTGTCTGAAGATATTACAGAGGAAAATATTCAAGCACGAGCAAGAGGCTTAATATTAATGTCACTATCAAATAAAACGGGAAAAATATTATTAACAACAGGAAATAAAAGTGAGCTTGCAGTTGGGTATTCTACATTATATGGAGATATGTGTGGTAGTTTCGCACCACTGAAAGATTTATATAAAAGCGAGGTATATGCATTATCAAAGTTTAGAAATAAAAAATCATTGGCAATACCAGAAGCTGTTATAGAGCGAATGCCCACTGCAGAATTATCCTACGATCAATATGATATTGATACCTTGCCTCCTTATGATGTTTTAGATAATATCTTGAATTTATTTATCGAAGAAAAAAAATCATTATTTGAAATATGTGAGAAAGGTTATGATAAAAATCTAATTGCAAACATAATAAATATGGTTATCAGAAGTGAATATAAAAGAAGACAGTATGCGCCGGGGGTTAAAGTAACTCCTGAGTCATTTGGGCGAGACAGAAGGTTTCCAATTGTTTCTGGTTATAAATATTAGTCTTCTATTAGCTCAATATTTGAATCATCATATTTAATTATACCTGTTTCTTCCGCATTTTTTTCGCTATTTTTATCTTCTTTATCTGCTTTACTATTTTTAGTGATTTCATTTTTTTCATCAACTAAAATGTCTGTAACTTGTAAATCAGATTTATCTTCTGAAAAGAAAAAATTTAAAATATTCTTCTCTTCTTTATTTTCAATTACTCTTTTTTCATTATTAATTTTATGAATAATAGAATATTTTTCAGGTTTAATATCCTTTCTTATGTCAATTAAATCATCGTTTGTAAAATATTCAACTTTATAAATACCCGAAAAATCATCTAAAGGCTGATCCTCAATATCGAATCCAAGACCAATAGCAATATCATCAGCTGTATCACTTAGAGCCAATATATTTCTTTTAACTCTGTTCTCTAGAACATCTGCAAAGTATACTGATTTATAATCTGGGTAATTTTTATTTATAATTTTATCTATATTCCTTGCGTTATCAGCCATAAGAAGTAATTCGTAAGATTTTTTCAAGAAAAATAATGCATCTATGTTTGCTGGTGCATTTGGATAATTTTCAATTAAATAATTACACCTATTTATAACGGCAATGTAAGCTTTTCTCTTAAAATAAAAATTAGCTACATGAAGTTCATATGATGCTAGTGTATTTCTTAGATATATCATTCTTTTAAGTGAGTCTTTTGAATATTCCGAATCATTATAATATTTATAGACATAATTAAAGTCCTCGTATGCGTTTCTTATATTTACTGGATCTTTATCTACTTGAACGTGTGGCAATATAAAATTAAAAAAACCTTTACCACGATTAAAATTTGAAAGGCCTCTTAAATAATATGCATAAGGTAATAACTTGCTTGTATTATTCATTGAAATAAATCTGTCAATAATTGCGACAGCACTATCCCAGCGACCAAGCTTGTATTCAGCAAAAGCTAATTCAATATGACTTTGTTCGGCAAATTCTGAAAACGGGTGATTTGCTTCAATTTTTCTATATTCATCTATAGCATTTTGATATTCTTTTCTTTTTAGCGCAGCATTAGCTTTGTAGTAAAGTTCTTCGGCTGATAATACTTCTGAATCATCTTCATATATTATATTGCCGCGTTCATCAATTTGGGTATTTTCATCTTTACCTTTAAAGCTTGCGCAGCCATTTAATGTTATAATTAAAAGTATATAAATACTTATTTTTATCATATTCTTATGCATATAATTTATTATGAATGACGAAATTAACAATGTCGATATTATAGAATATATAATATCAGAAGAATGTAAAGGTTTAAGGGCAGATCAAGCCATAGCTAACGAAAATATACAATTTTCCAGAAGTTTAGTGCAAAAATGGATAAAAAAAGGCAATATTACTGTTAACAATAAAATCATTAAACCCAAAGATATATTGAGTGAAAACGATAAAGTTACAATAATTCCCGAAGAAAATATAAACTCCAATTTTATTAAACCTGAAGAAATCTTTATTAAAGTTGAGTATGAAGATAAAGATTTAATAGTAGTTAATAAAGATATAAATATAGTCTCACATCCTGGAGCCGGTAATACAAGCGGAACTTTAGCAAATGGCTTAGCTTACAAATACCCTGAATTAGTTAATTTGCCTAGATCAGGGTTAATTCATAGGCTCGATAAAGATACTTCTGGTTTGTTAATAGTAGCAAGAAGTATTGAAAGCTATATGATACTGATAAAAAAAATGCAGAATAAAGAAATAAAAAGGAGGTATATAGCTTTTGTAAACGGACAATTAATGAAAAATGGGCAAATTAATCAACCAATATCTAGACACAGAATTGATAGAAAAAAAATGGCGGTAAATCCATCAGGCAAAGAAGCAATAACTGATTATGAGGTTATAAAAAATTATAAATATGCAAGTAAAGTTAGATTAAAACTTCATACAGGACGAACACATCAAATAAGAGTACATATGCAGTATCTAGGCTACCCAATTATAGGTGATAAAACTTATGGGTTAAAAATAGATAAAAATAATAAAATAGACATACTAAAAGAATTTTCTAGACAAGCTTTGCACGCCGAAGAACTTCAATTTATACACCCGCGTAATGGCCAAGATATAAATATTAAGTCAGATGTTCCTAAAGATTTAAAAGAATTAGAGGAAGCGCTTGATGTGTAAAAATAACTATGTAGATATAGGCTGGAATGTTTCGAACTGTGTAAAAGTATTATTTACAACAAGAAATTTTTTTTCACAAAAAGATTTTAATATTTCATATCTTAATGATGACTATAAAAAAATATTTTTAAATAGAAAAAAATTAGTTGAAACAATACTTCCAAATAATCCCAATTTTATTAAGCAAATTCATGGAAATAAGGTTATAAATTTAGATAAAAAAAATATCAATCCTTATACAGCCGATGGTTTAATTACTACAAAAAAAAATAATGTAATATCAGTTCTAACAGCTGATTGTATGCCAATTGTAATTTCCAGTGTTTGTGGAAGTATAATATGTATATTACACGTTGGGAGAAAAGGATTAATGTATAATATTATAGAAAAAGCTATAAAGATTCTTGCGACGTATAACTACACTTATGAAGCCTGGATTGGGCCTTCAGTATCCAAGAATTATTATCAGGTTGATAAAAATATACGTGAGAAATTTATAAGTATTGATAATAATTACCAAAAGTTTTTTTTTGGTTTAAATAATAATAAATTTAATATGGATATTAAGGGTATAGCTTGTTTTCAATTAAATTCTAATAATATAAGAAATATATATAGTTCTGAGTACTGCACTGTCACTCACAATGATCTTTTTTATTCATATAGAAAATCAAAGGATATTCAGAGGTTTGGTACTTTTGTATGGATTAGTTAAAAAAAAAGGCGGTATTAAATACCGCCTTTAATCTTAAATAACGAAATGTATTATAAGTCGAAGTTATCTCTATCTTCGGCGTTATTACAATCACGTTTTTTAATACCATTATCCGCAGCGTACTTTTCAGCACCTTCGTCAATAATAGCTTGTGATAATGCTACATCACCTTCAATCCAGTCACTAGCAACTTTCCACTGACGTTTTCCAGCATCCCATTGTTGGAATTTAGCTAGATGTCCACCAACGTGGTCCATACAAGTGATATTAATTTCAGGTACTAATCCTGTTGCACCAAGTGCATCAAGGTCAGATTTATTTAAACGTAAGTTCTCAAAGCCCCAACGTACTTGAGCGCTGTTAACTTTTGGTCCAAAACGTTCTTGAGCTGTTTTTAAAGCTTCTGTGTGGAATACACCAGCTAATACACCTAAGTTCCAATATACAGAACCGATACGGCTTTTATCAGCTAAGTCACCTTTACCTGCTTTATAAACTGTGTCAACGATATCATCAATTACTTTAGCAACTCTTCCAGCAGGGTGAGTTGTAATAGCATAATATCCTTCAGCAGCGTCACCAGCAGGAATCACGTCACCATCAGAGTTACTCCAGATGTTTCCGATTAATCTTCCAACTGAGAAACCAGTTCTAACAGCTGTTTGCATAGCTACAGGGTTCATCACACCCCATCCTCTTAATAGAACATAATCAGGCTTCATCTTACGAATTTTTAACCATTGTGATTGTTGTTCGTTACCAGGATGCGGTACTTCGATAGCAGTATGTTCACAACCATGCTTCTTACACATCATGTCCATAAACATTATAGCTTCACGACCGTATGGTGAACCGTGGAATAACATAGCGATTTTTTTACCTTTTAATTTTGCTCTATCACCTTCTAATACATCACCTATAAAGTGCATCATAATTGAATGCTCATCATATGTGTTGATTCCAGGCATAAAGTAATAAGGGAAAACGTCACCACGTTGTCCAGCTGTTTTTCCGTGGTTTACAGCAATGATTGGCATTTTGTCTTTACGACCAGTTTCAATCAACGCAGTAGAGATACCCACACTTAATGGGTCAAAGAAAACAGCTCCACCTTCTTTATCTTTTAAACGCTTGTAACACTCAACGCCACGCTCTACAGAATATTCTGTTTCACATTCTGACCAAACTAACTTCATTCCACCAACACCACCATCACGCATGTTTAATAGATTGTAGTAGTCTAATATTCCACCAAAGTAACCTGTTCCACCCACAGCATATGGGCCAACACGGTAACTAGGAATTGGTACATATAAAGTACCATCGCCAGCTTGTACAACAGGTGCTGTAAAAGACATTGAAGCTAAAAGCGCTATACTAGTAATTATTGCTTTTATTTTCATTTATACTCCTCCTTAAGAGGTTCATGTTGCAGTTAACTGCAGAATGAACAATTTTATTATTGTTATCATCCTACTTACTTAATACTCAGGCCTATTTCAAAACACAGTTTCTCTCTGATCCTCCTGATTACCTGAGCCCCACATAAGAAAAATATTTCTATAGGGGGACTTACTAATTTACTTGAAATAAGCTACTCGTCAAGTGTTTATATATATTATAAGTATCTGATTATATTATGATATTAATGAAAATTAATTTACTTATCTCTATTGTCATTCAGGATATCCAATATAAGCAATGATTTCTTTAATTACATTATCTGAGGGATTATCGACTGAATTCTCTTCAATTGTAGTAGTTTTGTCTAATTTTCTATCCTTAAACTCAATGGATTTTTTTTCTATAAATTGTTTTCCAATTATTATTTTGTATGGAATGCCGATTAGATCTGAATCAGAAAACATTATCCCAGGACTAACATCTCTATCGTCCAATAAAACATCTATATTTTTTTCTTTTAATATTTTATAAAGCTTTTTTGAATATTTGTTTATAGTTTCATTTTTTGAAAAGCCAATAGATATAATTGATATGGAAAATGGCGCAATAGCCTTTGGCCATAAGATACCTTTTTCATCGTTTGATTGCTCTATAGCAGCAGCAGCAATTCTTGAAACACCGATACCATAGCAACCCATAATCATTTTAGTATTAGTATTTTTTTCATTTGAAACATTTGCATTCATGGACTCTGTATAATTTTTTCCTAGTTTAAAAATATGACCAACTTCTATTCCCCTTTTAATCTTTACTTTACCTGAACCATCTGGTGATTTATCCCCTTCTTTTGGAGACTTTGAAAAAAGCTCTGCATTTATTGCATAATCTGAAGTATCAGAAAAAATTAATTCATCTTCTCCATTTTCTGCAATTACGTGAAACTCGTGTGATTCACTTCCTCCAATTTGTCCGTTATCAGCATTAACTACTTTAAAATCAAATCCTATTTTATTAAAACAATTTTTATAAGATTGAAACATTTTTTCATAAGTTTCATTAAGACATTCTTCATTCTCATGAAATGAATATGCATCTTTCATTAAAAATTCTCTTGCACGCATTATTCCATATCTAGGTCTTATTTCATCTCTAAACTTTGTTTGTATTTGATAATATATTATTGGTAACTGTTTATAGCTTTTTATATCTTTTCTTGCTATATCTGTAATTATTTCTTCATGAGTTGGACCAAAGCAAAATTCTCTTTCATGTCTGTCTGATAACCTTAAAAGTTCAGGCCCGTATTTTTCCCACCTTCCTGATTCAATCCATAACTCTGCTGGCTGAATGGCAGGCATTAGTATTTCTAGGGCTCCAATACTATCCATTTCTTTTCTAATGATATTTTCTATTTTTTTTAAAACTTTCAAACCGAGTGGCATCCAAGTGTATAGCCCAGAAGCTAATTTTTTTATCATTCCTGAGCGAATCATAAGTTTGTGGCTAATAACTTCAGCGTCGTTTGGTGTATTTTTAGTTGTAATAATGCCTGATTTAGAGTATTTCATTTTATTATTTAATTTTACCTTATAAAGATTACATAATATATGATATAACTTAATAATATAAGAGGAACGTGCCTTTAAACTGTGAGGAAATATGTCTGATAGGAGATTACAAGTATTTTATACTGTTGCAAAACTATTAAGTTTTACAAAAGCTGCGGAAACTCTGCATATGACTCAACCAGCCGTTACTTTTCAAGTTAGACAGTTAGAAGATCATTTTAATACTAGGTTATTTGATAGAACTCATAATAAAATATTGCTCACAGATGCTGGGCAAAAAGTGTTTTTTTATGCAGAAAAAATTTTTGAGCTTAATACTGAAATGGAACATTCTTTGAGAGCCTTATCAGAAGATACTTCAGGCACTTTATCTATTGGTGGAAGTACTACTATTGCTCAATACACCCTACCTTCTCTTTTAAAAGGTTTTAGGGAAAAATATCCAGATTTAAGTATCAGAATATGTGAGGCTAATACAGAAGGTATAGTTGCAAAAGTTGAGAGCTCCATGATCGATCTTGGCATAGTTGAGGCGCCTGTTTCAAATCAGGATTTAGATGTTGATATTTTTAGATCTGATGAACTTGTATTAATAACTCATCCAGAGCACGAACTAGCCCAAGAAAAATCTGTCGACCCAACAGATATTTTAAAATTACCTTTTATAACTAGAGAGGAGGGCTCTGGAACGAAATCCGTAATATTCGATTACTTATCAAAACATAATATAGAAAAAAGCAATATGAATATATGTATGGAACTTGGAAATTCAGAATCGGTTAAAGGCGCTGTCGAGATTGGCATTGGTGTTTCGATTTTATCAAAAACTACAATCGAAAAAGAGTTAGATTTAAATAGACTATCATTTGTTCCACTAAATCCGAAGCTGACAAGGAATTTTTATTTTGTTAAGAAAAGACATAAGTTTAGATTGAAAGTCACAGACGAACTTATAAATTACGCTAAAAGCTACGCCTAATATTATTTTATTGGCTTTTTAAAAATTCTAATACTTCTATCGCGTGACCATTCACTTTAACTTTTCTCCATTCTTTTATTAAAACACCTTTTTCATTGATAATAAAAGTGCTTCTTTCAATCCCCATATATTTTTTCCCATACATACTTTTTTCTTTAATAACGTCAAAAAGGTTGCAAATTTTTTCGTTCGGATCACTAATTAAATCAAATTTATATTTATATTTTTTTTTAAAATTCTCATGAGATTTAATACTGTCTTTTGATATGCCAAATATTATTGTATTTAATCTTTTAAATTTTGCATAATTATCTGAAAAATCTATACCTTCTTGTGTGCAGCCAGGAGTATTATCTTTTGGATAAAAGAATAAAACCAAATTACTCCCAAGATGCTCTTTTAAAACAAATTTTTCTTTATTTGTTGATTCTGCGCCAAAATTATTAACTTTTTTATTGATTTCTATTTTTTTCATTAAATAAGTCTCTACAAATTTATTCTAAATAAGTTAGAATTAGATTATACATTAACCAAGGAAAAATATACTATGTTTATAGGAAGTATGGTTGCAATCGCCACTCCAATGCATGAAGATGGGGCAATAGACTATGAAAGCTTTGAGAAATTAATAGAGTTTCATATCACAAATAAAACAGATGCTTTAGTTCCAGTTGGGACTACAGGAGAGTCTGCAACTTTAAATCATAAAGAACATTGTGAAGCAATAAACTTTGTTGTAGAAAAAGTTAATAGAAGAATTCCTGTCATAGCTGGAACTGGTGCAAACTCAACCTCAGAAGCGATAGAATTAACAAAATATGCTTACGAAAGTGGGGTGGATGGATGTTTATCTGTAACTCCATATTATAATAAACCAACACAAGAGGGTTTATTTCAACACTTTAAAGCTATTGCAAATGCTGTACCTGTTCCATTAATACCATATAATGTACCAGGCAGAACCTCGTGCGATATGCTTCCATCAACCGTTGAAAGATTTTTAAAAATTAAAAACATTGTTGCAATTAAAGAAGCTATTGGAGAATTAGACAGAATAAAAGAATTGGTAAACATATGTGGAGATAAAATTAATATTTTAAGTGGGGATGACCTAACTGCCATGGAAGCACTTTTACTTGGAGGCAAGGGCGTAATAACTGTTACAGGAAATGTAGCTCCAAAGTATATGCACCTAATGTGTAAAGCTGCACTTGAAGGAAATAGAAAATTAGCCGAAGAGTATGATAAAAAAATTGTTGGACTACATAAGAATTTATTTTTAGAATCAAATCCGATTCCTGTGAAATGGGCATTATATAAAATGGGGTTGATTAAAAAAGGTATAAGATTGCCCTTAACTTTTTTTTCAGAGAATCATCATAATGACTTATTAAAGTCAATGGAACTGGCAGAGGTTTAAATGATATTGATCAAAAAAATTGTTTATTTATTTTTATTTGTTGTTTTCATATCAGGTTGCTCAGATAAACCAATTACACTAGATGACGTAACAGGAATTGGAGACGATATATCCGAATTATTTGGTGGAGATGATTCTGAAAACTATGGAAAAAGTAAAAGTATAGCAATGTTAGAAATACCTCCATCACTCGATAATCCTAATTATACAGACGCACTTAAAGTGCCAAAATCAATTGACGCTAGTGGTGAAATTTCAGATTTATCAGACGCTCCTGTGCTTCCAACGTATATGGACATGAAAATAATTAAACAGGGCGTAGCAAGATGGATTGAAATTGACTCTGACCCTGTTTCGATCTGGCCATATTTAAGCGAATTTTGGAAATCCCAAGGTTTTAAAATATTAATTAATGAACCAGTAAATGGTATCTTGGAAACTGATTGGAAAAAAAATGAAAATAATTTTGAAAGCGGTAGTGATTTACTAGATAGCAAAGAATTTAATTATAATGCTTCTAAAGAAAAATTTAGAGTTAGAGTAGAGAGACAACCAAACGGTTATATTAATATATATATATCAAATCAATTACTTGAAGCAGATGATGTAGTAGATAATGGAAAAATAATATGGAAAAAAAAACAATCAGATTTTCATAGAGAAGCAGAGATGCTTGTGAGAATGTTAGAGTATTTTGGGACAAATAGAGACACTGCTATAAAATTATTAAATGAAGGCGAGAGTGAAGATAAAGAAATATTTATTGATTTAATAGATTTTGGAGGAATTCCTGCTCTTATAATCGAAGATTCATTTAGCAAAATGTGGAGAGAAATTGGTTTATCACTAGATAGAAGTGGTCTGTTTGTAATAGATCAAAATAGAAACAAAGCGGTTTATATAATATCGTCAAATAGTATTGATGGTAAAGATAAAGAGTATGAAATTAAATTAACAAAAAGAAATAATAGATATTTAGTTACCGCCCACAAACTAGATAAAAAACAAAAAATATCAAATAAAAGTGCAAGAAAAATCCTGAAGCATATTATGTCAGCTTATAATCCGAGAATAGCTAACAAATAGTTTACCCAGGAAAGTTTGAGTGTAGTTGCGAAAATTTTAGATATGAGATTTTACTTTTTTTATTATTGTGAAAATCTTTTTTCTTATCTTTTTCAATGAATGCATATGCAGAATGATTATGTATAGACTCAAAGTTTTCTGATTCAATTCTATAAGCTGTAATTCTTTCGTCTTTGTTTAAAGTCACAGCAACGTCTCTTATGATATCTTCAGTAAATTTAGGATTATCATATGCTTGTTCTGTAACGTATTTTTCATCAGGTCTTTTTAGTAATCCGTAAATTTGGCAAGATGCCTGATCTTCTAGCATTTCTATGACATCATCTATCCAAACTGTTTCTTCTGTTTTAATGTGGGCTGTAATATGTGATCTTTGGTTATGAGCGCCATAATCAGATATATTTTTTGAACAAGGACATAAGCTGGTTACCGGCACAACTACTTTTAAATATTTATTAACAATATTATTTTTTACTTCACAGGTAAAGTTAATAGTGTAATCAAGCAAGCTTTCAACTTTAGTGACAGGAGCACTTTTCTTTTTAAAATAGGTGAAGTCTACAGAAATGTAAGCAGATTCAGAATCTAAAACTTTAGTTGTGTTTTTTACAAGTTCATCAAAATTTTCTATACTTAAAGATGTTTCTTGATCCTCTAAAATTTTTACAAATCTAGACATATGAGTACCTTTAACATCTGGAGATAACCCAACAGACATTGTAAATTTTCCAATTGTTGATTGAGTTTCGTTATCTCTATCAGTAATTTTAAATGGATAGTTTATATTTTTTATACCTACTCTACTTATCGGGATATTACGAATGTCAACTTTGCTTTGAGTATCCTGGAGATCTTTAGGGGTATTTTTAGTTTTTTTCTTATTTTCTTCTTTTGTATTATCCATAAATGCAATATTAATATTTCTGTTAATTACTATTCAATGTTACTAGAGTGATTAAAATCATACAAGTTAATATTTTTTATACATTTTTCAATCTTTTTAATGATATTTGATTTTGATATACCGCTTTCAATTAGCTGCTCTTCTCTAGTTGCGTGATTAAAAAACTTATCTGGAGCACCTATATTAATAGTAGGTATTTTAAAATTATTTTCATTTAGAACTTCATTTACTGCGCTCCCAGCGCCTCCAATTATACTATTATCTTCAATTGTAACGATTAGATTATGATTTTCTGCAGCATCTATTATTGCTTTTGTATCAATTGGTTTAATAAACCTCATATCGATTAATGTGCAATCCAATTCGTTAGCAACTTCTAATGACACATTAAAAACAGAACCAAAATTCATTATGGCAATTTTAATACCATCTCTCACTTTTATCGAACGACCTATCTTATAACTGTAAAATTCTTCTTTGACATTTATCCCAATACCCTCTCCTCGAGGATATCTAACAACTGCAGGACCGTTATGAAGGTGACCTGTATATAGCATATTTTTACACTCTTCTTCGTTACTTGGTGCCATAATCACCATATTTGGTATACATCTTAAATAGGATAGATCGTAGAGACCACAATGAGTTCCTCCATCAGCACCAACAAAACCGGCTCTGTCTACTGCAAATAATACATCTAAATTTTGAAGAGCGACGTCGTGTATTAATTGATCATAGGCTCTTTGGAGAAATGTTGAATATATACATACTATTGGTTTTTGTCCCTCACAAGCTAGGCCAGCAGCGAGAGTGACAGAATGTTGTTCAGCAATTCCTACATCAATATATCTTTCAGGAAATTCTTTTGAGAAATTAACTAATCCAGAACCTTCTCTCATAGCAGGAGTAATTGCAAATACTCTAGGATCTTTTTTGGCCATAGTGCATAGCCAATTATCAAAAACTTTCGTATATGTTATTTTTGTATTAGATTTTTTTTCAACACCTTTATCTCTATCAAATACTGGAACTGCATGGTATTTAACTGGATCTGATTCAGCAGGAAGATAACCTTTACCTTTTTTTGTGATTACGTGAAGAAGTTTTGGTCCTTGAATTTTTTTTAGGTTTTTTAAAGTTTTTACAAGTAAGCGAGTATCGTGACCATCTATTGGGCCATAATAATTTATACCCATTTCTTCGAATAGCATGCCAGGAGCTAATAAACCTTTAATGTGTTTTTCAGTTTTTGTTAAAAACATACCAGAAGTTGGTACTTTACTAAGAATTGTTTTGCTTCCTTCCTTTACTGTCGAATACACTTTACTTGATAAAATTTTTGTTAAATAGTTCGTCATAGCACCAACGTTAGGTGATATAGACATTTCATTATCATTTAATATTACTAAAATATCTTCATTGATAGACCCCATATGGTTTAATGCCTCAAAAGCCATGCCTGCACTTAGACCGCCGTCACCAATAACAGCAACTATTTTTTTATCCTCATTTTTATATGATGAAGCTATTGCCATTCCAATAGCTGCACTAATAGATGTGCTTGAGTGTCCTACACCAAAAGAATCGTATTCACTTTCTTCTATTGATGGAAAAGGGTGTAATCCTTCTTTTTTACGAATTGTATTAAGTTCATTTTTTCTACCAGTCAGGACTTTGTGACCGTAGCATTGATGACCAACGTCCCAAATAATTTTATCTTGTGGAGTATTAAATGAGTAATGTATGGCGACAGTAAGTTCGACTGCACCTAGGCTTGCACCAAAATGTCCACCGCATTGTGAAACAGTTTCAATTAAAAAATATCTTAATTCTTCAGAAACGTCATCAAGATTATTTATTGATAATATTCTTAAATCTGAAGGATTATTTATCTTATCTAAAAATTCGTATTTCATATCACTTAAAAATTAATGATTTCTAGTAAAAATATAATTAGAAATCTCATATAACATTGTATTTCTTAAATTAATTTCGTTCAATAAAGATTCAACTTGTTCTTTATTTTTACTTAATTTTTGTTTTGTTTTTTCAACACCAAGGATGTTTACGTAATTTGGTTGATTTCTTAATTCATCCTTATTTTTTGTCTTTCCTATAATCTCTGTTGAGCTAGTATAACCTAATAAGTCGTCTTTTATCTGAAAAGATATACCAAGGAGGTTTCCTAATACCTCAAGCTTTTGTATAAGTATTGAATCAGCTTGATTTGCTATCATCGCTGGCATTATTAAACAAGGCTTTATTAAACTAGATGTCTTTAGAGAATAAATCTCATCTAATTGCTTTATATCTATAATTTTATTATTGATTGATAGATCCAGAAATTGACCTTCGGCAATACCTTTATAACCTATGCTTTTTGCTAAATAATTTATCCAACTTAGTTGAATTTTGTCAGGCAGGTCAATATTTTCTTTATCACTTAAGATCTCAAAAGCTATTGATTGCAAAGCATCGCCGGCAAGCACTGCAGAAGATTCTCCAAATTTAATGTGGCAGGAAGGCTTACCTCTTCTTATATCATCATCATCCATACAAGGCAGATCATCATGAATTAGAGAATAAGTATGAATAAGTTCAATAGCCAAAGCTGGTTTATCAAGAAGTTCGGGGTTAACATTAAAAGCATCTCCTGTTGAATAAACTAACAGTGATCTTATAAATTTACTGCCACTTACAGAAGAGTATTCCATTGGTTGAATAATTCCATTATTTCTTTCTTTTTTAGTAAAAATTGATTTGAGTTGAAGATTTATTCTTTCTGTAAATTTTTTTTGGAATTGAGAAAAATCCTTATTAGAGCTATTCATATTTTTTTATTATTATTTTTGCTTTCTTCAAATAAGATTCTATGTTGTATATTATTTCTAAGGCATCATCATAGTTAGCTTGGGCAGTTGCAATAGATATATCTTCGTCATTAAGATTCTCAATTATTTTTTCAATTTCTTCAAATGATTTTTCGATATTAATTTTGTTGTTAATATTTTTTTTTGCTTTTTTTTGCTTTTCAATATTTTTTTCTACATTAAGGAGTTCTTTATCAGCTTCATTAGATAGCTTTATACCTTCTTCATATAATTTTATTGAATTTTCTAAAGGAATTTCGGCTGAGTTAAGCTTTGAAATTATTATCTCAAGATCTTCTATAATATTTTCATATGTTCTTTTTTTATCTTTTTTCATAAAATTTTAATCAAAAATTATATTACTTTTATTATTATATATTATAAAAGATCTTTGCTTTGATCTAGCGATCATTGTTACATTAAGATCCTTAGCTAACTCAATACCCATATTTGTGACACCAGATCTGGATATTATTATAGGTATATTCATATTTTTTGTTTTCATAATAATTTCAGATGTTAGTCTTCCTGTGGTATAGAATATATATTCTTCGCCACATAAATTATTAAGCCACATAATACCTGATAATGTATCTGCCGCATTATGTCTTCCAACATCCTCAACAAATTCAACAACGTCACTTATGTTACACAAAGCACATCCGTGGACAGCTCCTGCTTCTTTATAAATATCATTATATTTTGTAATTTTAGCAAGTAAATTAAATATCTGTGATTTTTTAATTTTTATATTTGGTAAATTACTATCATATAGTTTTTCAAGCGCACTTCCGTACATCGTTCCTTGACCACATCCTGTAGTTATGGTTTTTTTTGATAATTTTTTTGTAATTAATTCTTGATTAAAATTTTTAGCAATAACGTTTGATATTCCTATATCCCATCGAACATCTACACTTACAATATCGTTAATATTTTCAATAATAGATTGGTTTCTTAGATAACCTAAGGTCAGCTCCTCAGGCCTAGTTCCCAACGTCATTAGGGTAACTATTTCTAAATCATTAATTTTTATGGTTAATGGAAGTTCACCAGCAACTTTTGATTTTTTTTCTTCACCTAAATGATTAAATGTAGTAACAGTATTTGTTGGCGATAAACCATTGTTAGATATTTGAACTTTCTTATTTTTATAATTCTTTTTCATTTTTAATTTCTAAATGAATTGTTTTTACAGCATTATCTAGGTTTTCAACTATTTTAAAGGTATGACCTTGTATTTTAATTATATCACCTATTTGAGGTAAATTTTCAGTGTGTTCTAGTATAAAACCATTGATTGTTTTAGCTTCTTTACTTTTTAAATTAATTTTAAGATTTTGATTTACTTCTCTTATATGCGCTCCACCATCAATGTAGAAAATATTTTCATTTTCTGTAGAAATAATTTCTTCATTACCACTTGGATCACTAGTAAAATCTCCAACAATTTCTTCAAGTATGTCTTCTAGTGCAACTAATCCTTGAATTCCACCATACTCATCGATCACAAAACCAATACGCCTTTTTTCTTTTTGAAAATTTAATAACTGTTTACTTAGTGATGTACCTGAAACTATATAATATGGTTTTCTAATTAGTTTTCTTATTTTGTTTTCATCTATACTTCTACTTGCAAGCATAGGTGCAATTTTTTTTACGTGAATTAATCCCAATAGGTTTTCGATATTATCCTCAAAAACTGGAATTCTAGTATAAGGGGTATTTTTAAAATTATTTACAACTGTTGCAATATCATCAGCTAGATCAATCCCGTATATATCACTTCTAGGAATCATAATGTCTTCAACTGTTGCTTTTTCTAAATCTATAATACTTTCTAGCATCTTAAGTCGAGTTTTTGTCAATTTTAGAGAAGACTCTGTTAACACGGTTTTGAGTTCTTCTGCTGATAAGGTGCTTTTTGATACATTATTTTTGAGTCCAAGCATTTTAATAATACTATTTGCAATAAGATTAATTAAAAAAACGAAAGGGTATAAAATTAATAGCATTGGTTTATAGAGAAGAGAAGAAGAATATGCAATTTTTTCAGAATGCATTTCGCCAATAGTTTTTGGTGTAAGTTCAGCAAAAATTAATATAAATATAGTTAATAGACCAGTAGCAATAGCTATTCCAATGTCTCCATAGAGTCTTAATGATATGATTGTTGCAATTTGAGTAATAACAATATTTGTAAGGTTGTTTCCCAAAAGTATTACGCCGATGATTTTATCGGGATTTTCCAAAAGTTTTTTTGCAGCTTTTGCTCCTTTATTATTTAATTTTGCCTGATGTCTCATCTTATATTTATTTATGGACATAAGTGCAGTTTCAGAGCCCGAAAAGAACGCAGAAAGAAAAAAAAGAATTATTAAAATAATAATTAAAAATTCTGTAGATATGTCATTCAATATAATTTTCCATTGATTATTTAATCATAAATTTTCTTTTATAAAATCATTTCCAAAACTGTTTTTGTTCCAAAATAAGATAAAAACAAAATAAAAAATCCTACTAAAGTAATATTTGCTGCTTTTGTGCCTCTATATCCATATTTACTCCTTGAGAATATTAAATATATAAATATAAACCAAGCTATTATGGATAATATTGTTTTATGAGCCAAATGCTGAGCAAAAATATCTTCTAAAAATATTAAACCCGATAGAAGACTTAATGATAAAAAAATAACACCAAGCGCTAATAATTTAAATAGTAGTTTATCCATTATATCTAGTGATGGGAGTGAGCCAATAAAACCAATTGGCTTATTTTTTTGTAATTTTTTCTCTTGTAATTTTAAAATTAATGATTGTGCTGCAGACAAGCATAATATGCTGTAACTTATCAATGACAATATTACATGAGCGAATAAAAAATTATTTAAAGATATATTTACAGGTACATTTGTAAAGTTAAGTAGAAATACAAATGATACAATTGGAAGAATTATTATTCCCAAATATTGTGTATTACCAAGAATTGATGAAAAATATAAAAAAAATGAGATTATAAATGCAACTACTGATAATGCATAATACAGGGATAAATTAACACTATTTTCTTCAAAAATTGGAAATAATGAATATGCATGTAAAATAATGGCTAAAACCCACAAAATAAAAATTGTAGTTTGAATTTTTTTACTTTCGTTAGATGATAAATACCACCATATAGAAAGAGCAGTTAACATATATAGTAAAAAAATTGAATAATTTAATATATTTTCCATCAGATTAATTAAGTATTAGCTAACTATATGTATTTTTATGAAATTTCATAGAATACATTATACATTTTTTTACAATATATGCATTTTCTATAAAAGTCGCATAAGATAAAAAATTGCATTATAGTCTAATCAACCATAACAAAATTATGATATAAATGAATTTTAAAATAATTTTATTAATATTTTCACTTTTTTTCACAATACAGACGCACGGTCAAGAGTATGATGTTGAAAGAAGTAAGTATTTAAAAGCATTAAAGTACTTTAAAAATAAAGATTATAAAAATTTTAAAATTTTAAAAAAGCAGCTTGTTAATTACCCTTTATATATAGAACTAGAGTACAAAGAATTACATAGAAAAAAAAATATAAATAATGATGATGTAATAGCATTTATAAAAAAATACAAAACAAGCTATTTATCACAAAAAGCTTATGTAAATTTAATTTATCGTTTATCAAAAAAAAATGATACTGAAAAACTAATAAAAAATTATCAAAAAACTGACTCGATAGACCTCCAATGTTTATACATAAGAGCTAGAATTAAAAGAAATATGTTGTACAAAATAGAAGAAGAAATAATACCAATTTGGTTAAGTGGTAAATCTCAGCCTAAATCTTGTGATTTTATTTTTAAATGGTTCTATAAAAATAAAAAAATGACAGATGAGCTAGTTTGGCAAAGAATTAATATAGCATTAGCATCTAATAACTATTCTTTAGCAAGATACCTAGTAAGATTTATATCAAATAAAAATAAAATTTGGGCAAATAAATTACTAAAAGTATATATTAGTCCTAGAAAAAATTTAATTTCTAAATCTTTTGAAAATAATAATAGGTACAGGGAAACAATTTTTAGTATTGGGCTTGATAGAATTTCAAAAAAAAATTATATTTCTGCGATAAAATATCTTAATAAAGTGAAATCTTTATATAAGGCCTCTGATGAATTTTATAATAAAAAAATTATAGAAATATTCACTATAGCTTTAAAAACAAATCAAAAAAATATCTTTCAAAATAATGATTTTAATAATATAAAAACTAGTAATAATGACTTTTATTTAGCCCTTGGAAACTATGCAATTTTTAATTCTAATTGGGCTAAAATTATCGAAACAATAAGCTTTTTCCCAGAATCTATTGCAAAAGAAGAAAAGTGGAGTTATTGGTACGGAAAATCATTATATAAACTCAAGGACGAAAACTATAAGATTGCCCTAGATAATTTGAGTAAAAAAAGATCATATTATGGCTTTTTATCTGCACTAATATTAAATAGAAAAATAAATGTAGTAAATATTCCATATAAAGTACAAAAAGAAGATTTAGAAAAAGTAGCTTCTATTAACGAAGTTAAAAGAATGCGTGAATTATATATCTTAGGAAAAAGAAGATCGGCAAGAGAGGAATTACAATATTTTTTTAGAAATTCGAATGAGAAAAACCTAAATACTATTAATGTTTTATTTAAAAAATGGGGTTGGAGTATAGGAAGTATTTTAGGGTATGGCAATACGAAGTATTTTGATGACTTAGAAAGTAGATTTCCAGTTTTATATGAAAATTATTTTGATAAATACTCAAAATCAAATATTGAAAAAAGCTTGTTATTAGGCATTGCTAGAAAAGAAAGTATTTTTATACAATATGCAAAATCCTCTGCTGGAGCTGTAGGTATAATGCAAGTTCTTCCAAAAACTGCTTATTGGGTTTTAAAGAAAAATAAAAAGAAAAAAGTTTCAATTAATTATCTATATAACAAAAAATTAAATATATTTGTTGGTTCTTACTATTTTAAATATTTATTATCAAAAAAGAAAAGTTACGTTGAAGCAATAGCTTCATATAATGCTGGTTTGTACAACGTAAGTAAATGGAGGAAAAATAATTATTCTGCAGAAGATAGCTGGATCGAGTCTATACCATTTAATGAAACTAGGAAGTATGTAAAGCTCGTTATTGAGTATTCATTGGTCTACGACTGGATTCTCAATAACAAGAGTACAATTAGAGTTTCACAATTAATTAACATCAAATAAATTTACTTCAAAGCCTGAGATAAATCTTCAATAATGTCATCTATATGCTCAATTCCGATTGATAATCTAACCATATCTTCGGGAACTCCTGCAGCCTCTAATTCTTGTTTATTTAATTGTCTATGCGTTGTTGATGCAGGATGGCAAGCTAGTGATTTTGCATCTCCAATATTTACCAATCTAACAATTAGTTTAAGTTTATCAATAAATTTACCACCAGCAGTAATTCCGCCTTTTATTCCAAAACTCATTACGGCAGAAGCTTTTCCATTCATGTATTTTTTTACAAGATAATTATCAGGATGTGATTTTAAACCAGGATAATTTACCCAATTAACAGCTTCGTGCTTTTCTAAAAATTCTGCTACGGCTTGAGCATTGGAACAGTGTCTGTCCATTCTGACAGCAAGACTTTCAATGCCTTGTAAAATTTGAAAACTATTCAATGGTGATAATGCTCCGCCCATATTTCTTAAAGGCACCACTCTAGCTCTTGTTATAAATGCAGCTGGTCCGCAAGCATCTGTAAAAACAATACCATGATAGGCTGGATCAGGTGTAGTCAATTGTGGAAACTTATCTTCATTTGACTTCCAATCAAATTTCCCTGAGTCAACAATAATTCCTCCAATTGTAGTTCCATGGCCACACAAATACTTAGTTAATGAATGAATTACAACATCAGCTCCATACTCAATAGGCCTACAAACATATGGGCTTGGAACCGTATTATCTATAAATAGAGGTATATTGTGAGAATGAGCAAGTTTTGAAATTTCTTCGATATCGGTAACATTTGCTGCTGGATTTCCAATTGATTCACAAAAAATTAGTTTAGTGTTTTTATCAATTTTTTTCTCTAATTCATTAAGTTTTTTTACATCACCAAATCTTGTTTCAATACCCATTTTTGGTAATGTATCTTTGAATAAGCTAACAGTTCCACCGTACAAAGAACTTGTAGAAACAATATTATCTCCGTTAGAAGTTATATTTAAAACTGCAGCTGTTATAGCAGCCATACCAGATGAAAAAGCTAAACCACCAACTCCTTTTTCCATTGCAGCAACTCTATTTTCTAAAACCTCTGTCGTTGGGTTCATTATTCTTGTGTATATATTACCTTTTACCTTTAAATCGAAAAGATCTGCCCCATGTTGAGTATTATCAAACGCATACGAGGCTGTCTGATATATTGGTACAGCAACAGATTTTGTTGTTTCCTCTGGTTTATATCCACCATGAACTGCAATTGTTTCTATTTTCATATGATCCTCAAGTTTTGGTTTAATTATATTATATAATTATTAAAATAATATCGTATAGTTAAGTAAATTATAATCTTTTTTTAAATTGTATGTGTAATTTTTAATAAATACCGTTATAATGCATTCAAATTTTTCGAAATCAAAACTAAACTACATTATAAGTGAGTGAATAAGAATGAAATTTTTTATTTATATATTTTGTTTTTTTATGCTTAATATCTACAATGCCTATGCACAAAAAAGTCCTGAAGAGCTTTCATCTACTTGCTTAGGTTGTCATGGTGTTGAAAGTTATAATAATATTTATCCAACATATAAAGTCCCAAAATTAGGAAATCAACATAAAGAATATATTATTTCAGCACTAAATGCTTATAAGTCTGGCGAGAGATCTCACCCAACGATGAAAGCCCATGCGGCAAATTTGAGTGATTTAGATATTGAAAAAATTGCAGATTATTTCTCATCTTATAAATCAGATGAAAAACTTATTAAAAATTCTAGTATTAAAATGATTGATGAAGCAAATTCTTGTGTCGGTTGTCATGGGGTTGATGGAAACAGTATGGCTCCAACATTTCCAAAAATTGGTGGGCAATATGAAGATTATCTTTATTATTCTTTAAAATCTTATAAAAACGGAAATAGAGATAATGCTATTATGAAGGGCATAGCTTCAACGTTAACTGATGATCAGATGAAAATATTATCGAAATATTTTTCATCACACAATGGCGTTAAAAAAATTGATCAAATGATTACTGCTACTGAATAGTTTATAACTAAACCTCACCATTTGTGTAAGTTTTTAGGCTTATGGCGTGAAGCTCCCCGGATTTTATGTAAGTATCTAATACTGCGTAGATTTTCTTATGTCTTTCTATAGTATTCATACCTTCAAAACCATCGTATATAATTTTTGCATTGTATTTTCCCTCGCTACCATCAACTTCTACAGATGATTTATCAAATGATGATTCGAGTATTTCCTTTATATTTTCTTTGTTCATTTTTTTACCTTTATCATTAACTTAGAAAATTGTATATTAATAATTAATACTATAACTTTTCTAAAGTATATTATGTTATTTAAACAGTTATTTGAAAATGAATCATCAACATATACTTATTTGATATCTTGTCAAGAGAAACAGGAGGCAATTTTAATAGATCCTGTAATTGAGACAGTTAATAGAGACCTAAAAATTGTAGATTCGTTAGGCTTACAATTAAAATATGCTATTGATACACATATTCATGCAGATCACATTACTAGCGCAGCAGCTTTAAGGGAAATTACCGGATGTAAAATTGCTGGACCAGGACGCGATAATTTACGGTGTAGAGACATAAATTTTAGCCACAATGATGAATTAATAATTGGAAATACATTAAAATTAAAAGCGATTTATACGCCAGGACATACAGATACTCATTTTTCGTATATGTTAAAAAAGAATGGTGAGGAGTTATTGTTCTCTGGCGATGCTCTTTTAATAGATTCTTGCGGAAGAACTGATTTTCAATCAGGGTCTGCAAAACAATTATATAGAACAATAAAAGATATCTTTTATAAAATGTCTGATAATACAAAAGTATACCCTGCACACGATTATAATAATAAGTCTTATTCAACAATATTTGATCAAAAAAGAGACAATATGTTAATAAATGAAGAAATTGAAGTAGGTGATTTTATTTCAAAGATGGATAATTTAAATTTAGATAATCCAAAAAAGATAGATATTTCAGTTCCAAAAAATAATAATTGCGGAAGTTAAAATTAATCCGATAATGACTTTGTAATAAGTGATATTTTTTTTGTATCAATAAGTTTTTTTCGCCATCCATTGATTAGCTTTGATTCTTTATTAGGATTTTTGACATAATTTAAAATCATTTTTTTCGGAGAGAATATTTGATAAGAAATTTTATTTTTTATTGAGATATTTTTATAATATTCATACAGCTCATCTACTACTTTTTTATACTCACCTTGGGGTTTATTCTTTTTATTTTTTTTTGTATCAGATTTTTTATCTAATGAGAAATTTTTAATTTCATCTTCTATTTCAATAGAAAATTTTTCAATGTTTAAAGAGTTTTTTTTACTTGGTAGATTTATAACATTATCCTTATTAAACTTTTTTGAAACTTCAATTATATCTTTTTCAAGGAGTACCCAGTTTCTTGGTAAGTTTAATTCAATTGCTTTTTTCTCTCTCCATACAGAAATTATTTTTGCAATACTTCTAACTTTTGGATCAAGTTTATTGATAGATTTTAGCCTCTTCCAGGCAAACTCACTACTTGGATCCCATTCTATATCTTCAATATAATTCTTAAACTCTTCAAAGAAATATTCTAATTTATTTGTTTTTTTTAGTTCATTAAAAAGATTATTATGAAGATTATTTAAATATATTACGTCATTTAATGCATATAATATTTGCTCAGATGACAGAGGTCTTTTTTTCCAATTTGTCATCTTTTCAGTTTTATCGATATCAACATTAAAAATTAACTTTATAATTTCAGCATATCCTATTTGATACTTGTATCCTAAAAATGAGGCTGCGAATTGTGTATCAAAAATATTTTTTGGAATATATCCTAATATTAAGTTTAAGATTTCTAAATCTTGCCTGCAAGAATGCATTATTATTATTTTATTTTCACTAAAAGTCTCTTGAAATATTTTTTTGTAGTTTAAATCAAGTGTTAAATCTATACATGCATGATTTTTTCCATCAGATATTTGAATTACACAAGGTTCTGGAAAAAATGTATTTCTTCTCATAAATTCAATATCAACTGCTATTTGATCTGATTTTAATTTAGATTGAAGAAAATTTTCTATTTCCTTTTTTTCTGTAAGTAGTTTATTAATTTGCATTTTATACTGTATATTTTAGGCGAATAAATCTTAACATGCTAAATAATAACGGCCAAATTAAAACAGATACGATCATTGAAACGAATACTTCTAATATGTCATAACTAATGTTAAGCATGTTGTTGGTAAATGTAGACATTATAAAATATGGTAATAATATTATTAAAAGAGAAAACATTTTATTCCAGTATGAATGTAATCTAATTTGTGGATAATAAATTATTATTAAATAAATTGTGACTGTGTATAAAAATGCATTATATCCAAGAGGCATTAATAATAATACATCCATAATAATTCCAAATACAAATGCATAAGTTAAATTAATTTGGTTTGGAAAAGCTAAAGACCAATATATTAACACAAGCATTAACAGTGGCGGCTTATAAGGAGTAATGATTTCCGGCAAAGGAAATAGATTTATTATCATGGAAATTAATAAAATTAAGATAACAACAAAATGAATTTTATTTACCATAATAGCATCACCTCTCTATTTGATGACAATGAAGAACTTGGCGTTACAAACACACTTAAAAAATCATCACTTTCTTTTCTATTAATTTTTGATATTTGACCAATTAAATAACCTTCAGGGAAAACATTATCAAGACCTGAAGTTATGATTATATCGCCTTCTTGAATATCTTCATTAAGTGGTATGTATTTTGCGATAAGCTTTCTATTATCTCCAATTCCAGAAATAATGATTCTTTTATTTGTTCTAGCATTTACACCAAGAAGAGCATGTGCAGGATCTGTTATTAATGTAACAACTGAAAAGTCATTATTGATTTCTGAAACTTGACCTAAGACTCCCACACTATCAATTACAGTTTGACCAATAAAAATATTTTTATTCGCACCTTCATTTATAATAATCTTATTATGAAAAGGGTTTAAGTTAACCTTAATAAGTTCTGCCATCTGAATTTTCGAGGAGCTTGAAGTATTTGATGAGTAAAGTAATTTCTTTAATCTTTTATTTTCTTCTTGCAAAGAGGGTATCTTTTGAATAATGCCAGACTGTATCAGTATTTTTTTTTCTAGTTCTTTTTTTTCTAAGATTAAGTTATTTTTATATGTTACGTAAGTTGATATACTGTTATATATATCTGTTGGTAAGGCGGCCAAAGAATATATAGGTTGAATTACATGTGAGAATTTTTTCCTAATTTCGTTACTATATTTTAAATTTATATCAGCAAATAAAAAAGTAATTGAAAGAAGTAAAAAAATTAACAATTTAATAATTATAAATCTTTCGCCTCTAAAATGTAATTCACTTTTCACTTTTTTTGTATTTATTCAAGTGCAATAAAATCTTGCCCTTTCTTATCAATTAATTCTAGAACCATACCACCACCACGTGCAACACAGGTTAAAGGATCATCAGCTATTATTACTGGAATCCCTGTTTCTTCTTGTATTAGTTTATTTAATCCCGTTAATAAAGCACCACCACCAGTTAAAACAATTCCATTTTCAGCTATATCTGTACTGAGTTCCGGAGGAGTTGCTTCAAGAGCAGTTTTTGCAGCATTCGTTATACCTTTTAAAGGTTCTTGCAAAGCTTCAAGTATTTCGTTGCTATTAATTCTAAAGCTTCTAGGTATGCCTTCTGACAGGTTTCTTCCTTTTACCTCCATTTCTTTAAGCTCTTTACCTGGGTAAGCGGTTCCAATAGTATGTTTGATTCTTTCAACTGTAGCTTCACCTATCAAAATTCCATAATTCCATTTTATATAATTTAAGATTGCTTCATTAAATTTATCTCCACCAATTCTTACAGATTTAGAGTAAACAATACCACCTAAAGATAATACTGCAATTTCTGTTGTTCCACCTCCAATATCAAAAACCATTGACCCAATAGCCTCTTTTATTGGTAGGCCAGCGCCTAGAGCTGCTGCAACTGGCTCTTCTATTAAATAAACTTTTCTTGCCCCTGCACCTTCAGCAGATTCTTTAATTGCTCTTCTTTCAACTTGAGTTGCTCCAGATGGGACACAAATTAAGACTCTTGGTCCTAATAAAAAATTTTGTTTACTTGCTTTTTTAATGAAGTGTTGAAGCATCTTTTCTGTTGTAGTGAAGTCAGCAATAACACCATCTTTTAAAGGTCTAATTGTCTCTATATTAGTCGGAGTTCTCCCGAGCATTGTTTTTGCTTCTATACCAACTGCTTTTACTCTTTTTTTACCACCTTCATCTGAAATTGAAACAACAGACGGTTCGTCCAAAACTAAGCCTTTATTTTTTACAAAAATAATAGTATTTGCGGTACCTAAATCTATAGATAAATCATTAGAAAATAAATCTAAAAACATAAAAACCCCCGAGTTTTCTGATATGCTTATAATATAATTAGAGTTTAACTGAGGATAGATCAACCATCAAGATATCTTATATACTATATAAATATATTGTTGCACCCAATTATTAGGAAAGAAATTATGTTTGATAAAAATAAAGTAAAAGATGTAGCTAAACTAGCAATGATTGAGTTAAATGATGATGATATTTTATTTTACTCAAACGAAATTGAGGATTTTTTAAAACTTGTAAAAGAATCGGAAAAAATTGATTTAGAAAATATAAAGCCATTATATCACTCTCCTGAAATGGCATTAAAAGCAAGAACAGATGAAGTTGATACTGATCCTAAAAATGATGGTATTAATTCGGCCCCTGAGCATGATGGTAGACATTTTATAGTGCCGAAGGTTATCGATTAAAATTATTATGGAAATTTATAAAAAATCAATCACTGAACTGTCAGATTTATTAAATAAAAAAACTATATCATCTGTAGAAATGACAAATTACTTTTTGGAAAGAATAAAAACGCATGACTCTAAATTAAATTCTTTTATAACTATTAATGATAGATTTGCTTTAAAGAAAGCCGCTGAGGCAGATAAAAAAATATCAAATAATGAACATCACTTACTTACTGGAATTCCTATAGCTCATAAGGATTTATTTTCAACAAAAAATATTTTAACTACGTGTGGTTCTAAAATGCTTAAAAATTACAAACCTCCATTTGATGCAACAGTTGTCAAAAAACTTGATGACATCGGTATGGTTAATATTGGGAAAACAAATATGGATGAATTTGCAATGGGCTCATCAAATGAATCTAGTTATTTTGGAGTAGTAAAGAATCCTTGGAATTTAGATAAGGTGCCAGGTGGGTCCTCAGGTGGCTCAGCTGCCGCAGTTGCTGCTTGTTTATCTCCTGTAGCAACTGGCTCGGATACTGGAGGCTCAATAAGGCAGCCTGCATCATTCTGTGGGCTTACAGGTCTAAAGCCTACTTATAGCTCCGTTTCAAGATATGGAATGATTGCTTATGCTTCAAGTCTTGATCAAGGTGGGCCAATAGGCAAAAGTGCAGAAGATTGTGCAATCTTATATAATGAAATTAATGGTTATGATCCAAATGATTCTACTAGTAATCACGAACAAAAAATTGAAAAAATTAAACTAAACTTTACAAAAGAAAATGCTTCAAAAATTCGTATTGGCATACCTTTGGAATATTTTTCAAAAAACTTAGATCAAAGTATTTCTGATGAAATTTTTAAATCAATTGATGTTTTTAAAAAGCTTGGTTTTAAAATTAAAGAAATAAGCTTGCCAAATCATAATTTTACTATTCCAGCATATTATATTATTGCTTCAGCAGAGGCATCATCAAATTTATCAAGATATGATGGAGTTAAATTTGGGTATAGGTGTAAAGATCCAAAAAATCTTGAAGAATTATATTTCAAAACTAGGAAGGAAGGGTTTGGAAAAGAAGTTAAAAAAAGAGTAATGATTGGAGCCTATGCATTATCGTCTGGATACTATGATGAATATTATATTAGAGCTTTAAAAATTAGACGAATAATAAGGGATAGTTTTCTAGCTGCATTTAAAGATGTTGATTTTATATTCGCTCCAACTAGTCCTACTACCGCATTTAATATTGGAGAGAAGACATCTAATGCAGTTGATATGTATCTGTCTGATATTTATACAACGCCTGTTAATTTAGCTGGTCTCCCAGCTTTATCAATTCCTGTTGGTTATAGTAATAATTTACCAGTAGGTCTTCAAATTATAGGAAATTACTTTTCCGAGAGTGGTATTTTAAATATTGCACATTTTTATCAAAAAAATACAGAATGGCATTTGAAAGTTCCTAAGGAGTTCGATAATGAGTGACTGGGAAAGTGTAATTGGTCTTGAGATACACGTACAACTTTTAACAAAGAGTAAGATTTTTTCAGCTTCCTCCACTTCATATGGAAGTAATCCAAATAAGCAAGCTTCTTATATTGATTTAGGTATGCCTGGCACGTTACCAATATTGAATAAATCTGTTATAAAAAAAGCGGTTGAATTTGGTTTAGCTATTAATGCTAAAATTGCAAAACAATCAATTTTTGCTAGGAAAAATTATTTTTATCCTGACTTACCTAAAAATTACCAAATAAGTCAATTAGATCATCCAATAGTAGAAGGAGGTTTTGTCTCAATATCTGACAAAGGGAATGAAAAAATAATTAACATTACTAGAGCACACTTGGAAGAAGATGCAGGAAAATCAATTCATAGTAATGAAAATAATTGTACTTATATTGATTTAAATAGAGCAGGCACTCCACTCTTGGAAATAGTATCGGAACCAGAAATTTCTTCAGCACATGAAGCGGTTTTATATATGAAAAAGATTCATAAAATCGTAACTTTTTTAAAAATATGTGATGGAAATATGCAAGAAGGATCTTTTAGATGTGATGCAAATGTATCTGTACGAAAGAAAGGAGAGAATAGGCTAGGAACAAGAACGGAACTAAAAAATATAAACTCATTTAGGTTTGTTGAAAAGGCAATTAATTATGAAATTGATAGGCAAATTGAAATCCTTGAAGAAGGGAAAGAAATTATTCAAGAAACACGACTTTATGATGAAAATAAAAATATTACTAAATCTATGAGAACTAAAGAAGAGGCAAATGACTATAGATATTTTCCTGACCCTGATCTTCTGCCAATTGATATTGATGAAGAATATATTCAGGATATTAAAAGAACTTTACCAGATATGCCTGATGTAAAAATGAAATTTTATAAAGATGAATATAAATTAAACGATGAGCAAATTAATATTATTTTAAGTAGTTTTGATATTATGCAGTTTTTAGAGAAGGTGATTATTACTACAAAAATTGAACCAAAAAAAATAGTTAATTATTTTATTTCGTCTTTATATATAAAAATTAATAAAGAGAATTATGATCTAAATGATAAAAATATAGAACCTCAAGAATTTTGTCATATTATTGAAGCATTAGAGAGTAATAAGATTTCAAAAAATAACTTAAAAAAAATAATTGATGAATTATTTCTCAAAAAAGATTCAGTAGATAAAATTATTGATAATTTATCAGTAAAGAATGGAAATGATGATAAATTCATAGATGATCTGATTGAAGAAATTATCATTAATAACAAAAAACAAGTTGATGATTATAAGAACGGTAAAACAAAAATTTTAGGGTTTTTTGTTGGACAAGTTTTAAAAAAAGCAAAAAATTATGATCCGAGCTTAATTAAAGAAAAAATAATCAAGGCTCTAGAAGATATTTGAAAAAATTGAAATTCTATTGAATCCTAAGTCATCCTTTATGGATTCAATATATTTCAAATTATTGTTATATGCATATTCTTTAATTAGTAGAGTTTGATAGTGAGAGTGTTCAATAATTAAATAAGAATTATCTTTTAAATAGTGTACGCTTTTCTTTATAATTTTTTGAATATCGGCGAGTCCATCATTATCAGAGTAGAGGCTATTATCAGGATCAATAAGTTCCGAGTAATAAATCTTATTCTTTTTTGAAAGGTAGGGTGGGTTTGTTATTATAAAGTCGAACTTTTCTTTTTTTGCATCAATTTTAGAAAACCAGTTTGAGTTTATAAATTTTATTTTATCAGAAACCTTATTCATCTCAGCATTATATTTAGCAATTGTAAGTGCTGTTTGATTTATATCGGTTGCTATAATATCAATATTTTCAAAATTCTTTGCTATAGAAATACTTATTGCACCAGTTCCTGTACCAAGCTCAATAATTTTATTATAACTTTTTAATAGTTTTTTTATTGCTTTCGGAAATATTTCTATATCCACACGTGGGCTAAAAACGTCTTTTGATGTCTTTAATTTATACTTACCAAATTCTATTAAATTAGATTTCATTATTTGCTAGAAGATCAGCCTGATACTCGTTAATAAGTGGTGTTATTATAGTTAATATATTTCCATCCAAAAATTCTTCTAAATTATAAACTGTGTGATTTATTCTATGATCAGTTATTCGTCCTTGAGGAAAATTGTACGTTCTAATTCTATCTGATCTATCTCCAGAACCTACAAGCTTTTTTCTCATTTGAGATTGTTCGTCCATTTGCTTTGATCTTTCTGCATCAAGCAGTTTTGCATGAAGCAAAGACATTGCTTTAGCTTTATTTTTATGTTGCGATCGTCCATCTTGGCATTCAACTACAACACCCGTTGGTAAATGAGTAATTCTAATCGCTGAATCAGTTTTATTAACATGTTGACCACCAGCACCAGATGCTCTGAAGGTATCAATTCTAAGATCATCAGAGTTAATATCGTAATCCTCAATTTCTTCTACTTCTGGCATAACTGCTACAGTTGCAGCAGAAGTATGAACTCTTCCTTGTGATTCTGTCTCTGGAACTCTTTGAACTCTGTGGGCGCCAGATTCGAACTTAAGTTTTGAGAATGCTCTATCCCCAGTAATTTTAATAATTACTAATTTATACCCACCTTTATCACCTTCATTTTCAGATAAAAGTTCTACTTGCCAATTTTGTCGTTCAGCAAAGCGGCAGTACATTTTATATAAATTACCTGCGAAAATTGCAGCTTCAAGGCCGCCTGTTCCTGCTCTAATTTCTAAAAAAACATTACTTTTATCATTAGGGTCTTCAGGTAATAAGGATATTTCTAGATTTTTTTCTAAAATAGATATTTCTTCTTTAGCTATCTTGATTTCTTCATCTGCAAGTTTTTTTAAATCTCCAGTTTCATTTTTTGATATCTCCTCAGATTCGTGTAATGAATCTTCATAAGATATATACTTTTTATATTCTTTAACTATTTGTTCTAATTTAGAATACTCTACAGATAGTTGTTTATATTTTTCAACATTATTAGTAATTGTTTGGTCAGACAAAGACTTCTCAATCTCTTGATGCTTTTTATTAATTTCATCGAGCTTTTTTCTTAAAGATGCTTTCATTTTTTCTTGTTGATCAAGAAAATATCACAGACAAGGTTGATTAGCTTTCTATTATTTGTTTGACCTGCTTTATTTAATGCAAGAGTTGGTTTATGTGAAAGTTTGGAGGTTAAGTTCAAACTTAGTTGTTCAATAATTGTTTTTGGATCTTTTCCAGATTTTAACTGACTTATAGATTTCTCAAGGCATTCTGTCCTTATGATTTCACAGTCATCTCTATATAATTTAATAACAGAAAAAGCAGATTGGGCATTTCTCCAATTCATATACTCCTCGACTTTCGTATCTACAATATAATTTGCATCGGCAACACTTTCTTTTCTGGCTTTATAATTTTGATTAACAAGTTCTTGGATATTATCAAGGGTATATAAGAATACGTCTGATAGATGTTTTACTTCTGTTTCAATATTTCTTGGCACACCAAGATCAACCATATAGATAGGTTGATGTTTTCTATATTTAAGTGCAGTTTCAATTGCACCTTTACCTATTAAAGGAACATTTGTTGATACTGCGCTTATAATTATATCTGAATCTTTAAGTTTGCTAGGCATATCTTTTAAAGATATAGGTGTAGCTGAAATGTCTTTTGCTACAATTTCAGCATTTTCAATTGTTCTATTTGCAATAAATATATTTTTAATATTTTTTTTCTTAAGATTTTTTGCGGCTATATAAATAGTTTCGCCAGCTCCAATCAATAAAGCATTTTTGTCTGATAGATCATCATAGAATTGATCAGTTAAAGAAACCGCAACATTTGCAATAGAAAGCGAGTTTGTGCCAATTTTTGTATCGGTTCTTACTTCTTTTGCAGCAGAAAAAGCATATTGGAATAATCTATCTAAATTTTTACCAATAGTCCCAGCTTCCGTTGCTTCATTAAAAGCATCTTTAAGCTGACCCAATATTTGTGGCTCACCAATTACCATTGAGTCTAGTCCCGAAGCAACATTTAAAGCGTGTTTAACCACTGTGCTTTCAGAAAAGCTGTATAAGTTTTTTTTAAAATCTTTTACTGATAAGCCTTTTTGTTTTAATAACCATTCTGAAATATTGTTTATATATTCAATATTATCCATTTCACAATAAAGTTCTGTTCTATTACAAGTTGATAATAAAAACACTTCATTAATTAAAGGCATACTATGAAGTTTTTTTAATATTCTATGTGACTCATCTTTATCAACAGCGAATTTTTCCCTAATATCTAGAGATGCTGTATTATGGTTCATTCCAATAGTTACAAGACTCATTTTAATTGATTAAATATTTCATTTTTGTAGATTGATTAACTTTCAAAGTATATTATAACTAATTATGCGATTACTTTTAAGACTATATAATAACAAATTTAGTAGAATAACGGTGATTTTTAAACATACCGTTATTATAAATATTTTATTCATTGGATTAGCATATCCATTAAGTAATACATATGAAAATAATTTTATTAAGATAGAAGAAAATTCTAGCATATTAATGCAAAAAGCGTTCGAAGCAGAGATGCTTTTTAAGAATAGAGATTTTCAATCTTCAGCTGAAATATATTATGAACTATCATTAAAATCAGATGATCCAGAAATATCAAGAAGAGCAACACAAGTAGCAGGATATGCAAACAATTATGACTTAATGTTAAAAATTTCAGATAGATGGTTAGAGTTATCTGAAAACAAAGATATAGTTTTACACGTAAGGGTGTCAATATTACTAACACTTAACAAAGTAAAACAAGCAACTAAAGAGATATTTTTATTAATTAAAAATTCTAAAGATAAAGATAAGTACGCTTTAGTTTATGACACAATTAAAGTTTTTGATGATAAAGTTATTAAGGAAATTTTTGATAAAATTTATGCAAAATATAAAAACGACTATTTAGCAAACTTTTATTATGTTCAAGTTCTGTTAAATAATGAAGACTATAATACTGCAATTGATGTTGTTAAGCACTCATACAAATTTAGTGAATTTTCAAAAAAAGAAAGTAGATGGGGAATATTTTTAGCAGATGCATACTTCGGGCTTGGTGAGGATGAGTTATGTATAGATACTTTAAAAGATTACTTATTTTTTTCACCTAAAGATTTATATTTAAATCAGTATTATGTCAGAATATTAACATTTCAAAAAAAATATAAAGATGCAATTAAACATTATAGGTTTATGTCTGCGAATAAACTTATTGATTTTAGCGAGAAGTCAACAGCAAAAAAAATGGCTTTATTAAATATTGAAGCAGGAAACTTTATTGACGCAAAAACATTTATCGAGTCTCTTCAAGAAAAAGACATTAATATTTATCATTACTTAAATGGTATTTATTATTTAAAAAAAAATGATCTACAAAAAGCCGAAAGATCTTTTATTATGGTAGATGCTGAGGATGATAATTATATAAATTCAGTGCATGAAATAGCCAATATTAAATTCAAAAATAAACAAATTACTGCTTTAAAAGATTTCTTTCAAGCGCAATATAAGAGGGTAAAAAATAATAGTGATTTAGAAAAACGATTAATATTAACTGAAACGGAAGTTTTCTTTAACGAAAAAAAATTCAATTATTCTATGAAAAGAATAAATTATGGATTAAAGAAGTATAAAGATAATGGTGCTTTTCTTTATACAAGAGCACTTGTGGCTGAAAAAATTAACAGATTAGATATTTTAGAAGAAGATTTGAAAAAATTAATTAACCTTGAGCCTAATAATGCCCAAGCATTAAATGCTCTAGGATACACTTGGGCAAATAATAATATTAATTTAAACGAAGCAAACCAATATATTGACGAGGCTTTATTATTGGAGCCTAATGATGCCGCTATTTTAGATAGCAAAGGCTGGGTGTTGTATAAAATGGCTAAATATAAAGAGGCAGAAATATATTTTGTAAAAGCATTAAAATTTAGCCAAGATACTGAAATAGTAAGTCATTTTATCCAGTTATTAATAAAGCTTGGTAAATTTGAAAAAGCTAAGAAGTTATATTCAAAACATATATCAAACTATCCAAATGATGAGAAGTTAATTAAACTTAAAAAAATCTTTAATGAAATATAAAATATCTTTATTATTTTTTTTATGCATAACCTTAACAGGTTGTGCTACTTTAAATATTTTTCATAACGAAAATCTTAATAATAAAGTTGAGCAAAAAGAAAATAAATTTTATGAAAATTTTAGAGCAAATGGAGTTATAAAATTTTATGTTGAAGGAAATAATATCTCATCAAGATTTAATTTAGTTAAAAATAGCAATTTAAATACCATAGAATTTCTTGATATTTTTAATGATGTAATTGTTTCTTTTCAAATAAAACCTGAAAGTATTGATTTGATTAATCACAAAAAAAATATTGATGGAGAATCATTATATAAAATAATAAATAGACCTATATTTAAAAATATAATTTCAAATCTTCCATTAATATTGTCAGGAAATATTAATAATTCTTTAGTAGCCGAAAGATATAGCAATGGCTTATATAAAATTCTTAAAACTGATCAATATTCAGTATATTATAAAAAATACAGTAAAGATAATATGCCGGTTATTATGAAAATAAAATTTTTAAATATAATCTTTGATTTAAAGATAATGAATTGGAAGCAGATAAAATAATGATTTTAAATTCACCAGCTAAGTTAAATTTATTCTTAAATATAGTAAGTAAGCGAGATGACGGTTATCATAATATTGAAACATATTTTCAATTTGTAAATTTATATGACCAAATTACTATTCAAGAGATTAGTGGCAAGGAAATAAAATTTAATACAAATTCGAGGACTTTGCTTGGCAGTGATAACTTATGTTTAAAAGCTGCCCTAATTTTAAAAGATTATATAAAAAAAAAATCTTTGCCCGCCGTATCAATAGATCTTGAAAAAAAAATACCTATCGGTGGTGGATTAGGCGGTGGTAGCTCTAATGCAGCATCTGTGCTTTTAGGTTTAAACAAAATATGGGATTGCAATCTAGAAAAAGATGAGCTAATAAAATTGGGAAGTAAACTGGGTTCAGATGTTCCGGTTTTTGTAAATGGGTTTTCAGCCTATGCTGAAGGAACTGGTAATAAATTAATAAAGTATGATTTTGAAAAAAAGTATTTTTTAATAATTGACCCAGGTATTCAAGTCTCTTCAAAAATTATGTATGAAAAATTTAAAATAAAAGATTGTATTAAACGTATAAATTTAGATAATATGCACCAGAATATAGGTTTTAATAGCTTTGAAAGTTTATTGTGTGAAAATTATTCTGAAATTAGAAAAATTTTAGATATTCTTAGAAATCATGATAATGGCTATGTGTCTGGATCAGGTGGATGCATATTTTCAATTTTTGATACTGAAAGCCAAGCTACTAATGCGCTTAAGAATATTCCTAATAAATATCAAACTTATATTGTGCATAGCTTAAAAAAAATATAAATTTGATAATATTAAAGATATTGGGCCGTCGCCAAGCGGTTAAGGCATCGGGTTTTGATCCCGACATACGTAGGTTCGAATCCTACCGGCCCAGCCATTAATTGATTTTTTTACTTCTTTTTTGTTCAATTTGTATTATCATTGCATCAATAATTTAACTTTATTATTTTTCTAAGGCCTATCATGTCAGATTACGATAACTTAAAGGTTTTTTCAGGCAATTCTAATATTGAACTATCTGAAAAGATTGTTAAGAAAATAGGCATTCCTCTGGGAAAGGCTTTTGTTGGGAGATTCAGCGACGGGGAAGTTCAAGTTGAAATACACGAAGATGTCAGAGGGAAAGATATTTTTGTTATTCAATCAACATGCAATCCAACAGATCAAAATTTAATGGAATTATTAATTATGGTTGATGCATTTAAAAGATCATCAGCAGCAAGAATTACTGCCGTTATTCCATACTTTGGTTATTCGAGACAAGATAGACGTGTGCGTTCTATGCGTGTACCCATTTCGGCAAAAGTTGTTGCAAATTTAATTAGTACTGTTGGAACAAATAGACTGTTGACAGTTGATCTTCACTCAGATCAAGAACAAGGTTTTTTTGATATACCTGTAGATAACATATATGGGTCTCCAATTTTAGTATCAGACATGTGGAAGAGAAAATACTCAGATATAGTTGTTGTATCTCCAGATACGGGTGGTGTTGTTAGAGCAAGAGCAGTTGCTAAACAACTTGGTATTGATGATCTAGCAATTGTTGACAAAAGAAGAGAAAAAGCTAATGAATCAGAAGTAATGAATATAATTGGAGACGTGGAATCAAAAACTTGTTTGATTGTAGACGATATGGTTGATACGGCGGGAACTTTAGCTAAAGCATCGATTGCATTAAAAAAAGTTGGTGCAAAAGCAGTTATGGCATACGCAACTCACCCAGTATTATCTGGAGATGCTATAAAAAATATTGAATCTTCTGAGCTAGATGAATTAGTTGTTACTGATACAATACCATTTGTAGATATTGCGAAGAATTGCAAAACTATAAGACAACTGTCGGTTTCTCACTTGCTAGCTGAGTCTATAATTAGAGTACATACAGAAGAATCCCTAAGTTCGTTATTTACTGAGTAAAAAAACTTGTTCTTGAAACAAATTTAATTGATAATACGCCCTCTAATTTATTTTATAAATATTATGGATTTACTAATAAACGCAGAAAAAAGAGATAATAAAGGAACTTCTTCATCTAGAAATATAAGGAGAAGTGGTTCAGTGCCTGGCATTATATATGGTGCAGGAAAACAAGAAGAAACAATCTCAATTAATAAATATGAAATTGCTAAAAGTTTAGAAAATGAAGCATTTTATAGTCAAGTAATTGATATTTCATTGGCGGGGAAAAAACAACAAGTAATACTAAGAGATATTCAGAGACATCCTGCAAAAAGGGAGATACTGCATTTAGATTTTCAAAGAATTAAAGCTGACCAAAAAATAAATGTCACAATTCCTATACATTTTGAAAATGAAGATATTGCACCTGGAGTAAAAATTGATGGAGGTATTATAAGTCACTTAATGACGGAGATTGAAATATCTTGCCTGCCTGGAGATATTCCTGAATATATTTCTGTAGATCTAATTGAATTAGAAATTGATCATCCAATTCATGTTTCAGAATTAAAACTTCCAAAAGGAGTTGAGCTTACATCATTGCAGCACGGGGATGATGATTCAGCAGACGCAGCGGTTGTAGTAATCCATAAAGCTAAAGCTGTAGTTGAAGAAGAGCCTACAGAAGCTCCTGAAGCATCTGAAGTTGCATCTGATCAGAAGAATGATGAAAATAATGATGCAATAAGCGACTCAGAAAAAGATTCTAAAGATTCTAAAGATTCTAAAGATTCTAAAGAATAACCTTAATTTCATGCATTATGCTTAATAATGATCAAGGAAGCTTACCAAATATAAAACTCGTTGTAGGTCTTGGAAACCCACAAAAGAATTTATTATTAACACGACATAATGTCGGATATTGGTATCTAGATAAGTTACTTGAGAAATTTGATTCAAAATTAGTAGAAGATAAAAAACTCAATAGCTTTTGGTGTAAAGTTGAATATAAAGGTGACAGTATCTTTTTAGTGAAGCCCTCTTTATTTATAAATGATAGCGGAAAATCAATATCAAGTTTTATAAAATACTATAAAATTTTACCGGAAAATATTTTAGTAATTCACGATGATATTGATTTGAACGTTGGAGATACGAGACTAAAATTTGGTGGTGGACACGGTGGCCATAATGGTCTTAGAGATATTATAAATCACATCGGAAAGAACTATTGGAGATTGAGGATAGGTGTCGGGCATCCAGGTGAAAAATCTTTGGTTCACAATTATGTGCTAAATAATCCTTCAAAAAATGATAATCTTGAAATTAATATATCTATTAATGAATCATTTGAAAATATTGATATTTTGTTAGATGGTCAATTTGACAAATACACTAAAATTTTACATACGAGGGAATAATGGGATTTAAATGTGGAATTGTAGGATTACCCAACGTAGGTAAATCAACTTTATTTAATGCGTTGACAAAAAATAAAGTTGCCGCTGAAAATTACCCTTTTTGTACAATTGATCCTAACATTGGAGTTGTTGAAGTTAATGACCAAAGATTAAATAAGCTTGCGGAAATTGACAATCCCAAAAAAATTATTCCAGCAGTTATAGAATTTGTTGATATAGCTGGATTAGTTGCAGGTGCATCTGAAGGAGAAGGCTTAGGAAACAAGTTTTTAGCAAATATTCGTGAGACAGATGCAATCGCACATGTAATTAGATGTTTTGAAAATAATGATATTACTCACGTATCTGGAAAAATAGATCCAATATCAGATATTCAAACGATTAATACTGAGTTGCTTTTATCTGATTTAGCAATAGTTGAAAAAAGTTTAACGAGATTAAAAAAACTTTCGAAGACAGGTAACAAAAATGTTATATCTGAAATTGCAGTTCTAGAAGAGATCGAAAAAGAACTTAATCTAGGAAATTTTATACAAGAGATATTTAAAAAAAACAAAGAAACGTTAAAACAATATAATTTTTTAACATCAAAACCATTTTTTTTAATATTAAATGTTTTAGATGATGAAATTAATGGGAATGATTATACAAAAAAAGTTATAGATTATTGTAAAAATAATAATCTTTCTTTCATAATTATTTCTGCAAATGTTGAATATGAAATTTCAATGATGTCTGAAAATGAAAAACATGAATATTTTGAACTATATAATCTAAAAGAGTCAGGAATAGATAGAGTAGCAAAACACGGGTATGATATTTTAAATTTAGGAACATTCTTTACTTCGGGGCCAACAGAAACTAGAGCATGGACAATTAAGAAAAATGCATTTGCTCCAGAAGCAGCAGGAAAAATTCATACAGACTTTCAAAAAGGATTTATTAGAGCAGAAGTAATAGCTTTTAATGATTACATTCAGTTAAAAGGCTCTATAAATGCTAAAAACGAAGGTAAAATGAGATTAGAAGGAAAAGAATATCAAGTAGCTGAAGGAGATATTGTTGTATTTAGGTACAACGTTTAAGTATAATAGCACCTCAAAATGGCTATGTAGCTCAGATGGTTAGAGCACAGCACTCATAACGCTGGGGTCGGTGGTTCAATTCCACCCATAGCCACCAGGATATTTTCACCTTAATTTAACTCATTGATTTCATTCGTTTCACTTTTTAAAATACCTTAAAAGTATTTCCTAAATTACCCATTTCATGGGAATATAGATGGGAATATAGGATTGAAATTATGAAAACTAAACTACTCTTAATCTGTTCACTCTTATTTACTTCGCAATAGTATGAACCACGTCTTTCTCAATTTAATATGCAAAAAATAAATTATATATTTTTAATACTTCTTTTCTCAGGTTGTGCTGCTACAGACCAAGCAAAGTGCGATAAAGCCTCAAAGGACGCATACGAATGTCAAACTAAATGCATGGCTTCAGGAGAATCATTGCAGCAATGTGGTTTATTATGTTCGCCATATGCTTTGGCTAAGTTCTATTCTTGTAATTTTTAGTAATAAATATTATTTACATTTAGTGAAAAAATATACATTAATCTTCCAAAAACATTTAAATTTATGTAGTATAAAATTACTAAGTGTCCAATATAGGGGGAAATTATGAAAAATTTTTTAATTATAGCTCTATCATTACTCTCGTTTAGCTTTATGATATCTAGCGCAAAAGCTGTTACTTGTTTTAAAAGTGGCGAATATGTTTCAGGTTTAAATAAGATATGTATATATGACTGTATGGGCTCTGATACTGCAATAACAATTGGAAGTACTCAACTTTGTCCTTTGACAATTGAAAATTAATAAATGAAATTTAGAATAAGATCTCTTACTTTTTTATTAATTGTTCTAACTCAAAGTTGCGGAGCTGGCTGTACAGATCAGCAATTAGATGCCTGGGAAGATTTTTTTGAAGCTCTTGAAAAAATGTAAAACCTTTGAAGGTGACTTATTTTTTAATTTAAATTTATAATGGGAATATAAAAACTTCACTGCTCATATAGATCTATACATAGGCATATTAGCGGACATCCATAATCACTATGCTATTTAAATTTCCAATATAGATTAAATACGATGAATGAGATTGTAAATAAAAAAATCTATCTACATATTGGTACTGCCAAAACAGGCACAACATCTTTGCAAAAATATTTATATGAAAATAGAAATAATTTAAAATTAGATGGTTTTATATATCCAGAGCCATATTCTAATCCTAATAAAGGTCAGTATAAAAACGGCTATACATTTCTAATGAGGCTTGTAAATGGCGAGGACATAAATAATATACTTGAGGAATATATAGAAAAATATCCAAAACATAATATTATAATATCAGAAGAAGCTTTTTTAGATATGTATACTATACAGCCACATGTAATAAATCAGCTATTAAATATAAAAAAAAAATATAATGTTCATTTAATAGTTTATTACAGAAGAATCATAGAGTTCATGGTAGCTTACTGGGGTCAAAAAACAAAAGAAGGTTTTAAAGGAAGACAAACAAATATCCCAAATATTGAAAATAATAATTTTTTAATGGCAAAAGTCTCAATAGAAGAGAGTTTAAAAAATATAGATCTTTACCACAAACCAGCATTAAATATTTTAAAACAATTAGAAATGCTTTTAGAATCAAATAATATAAAACTAATAATCAAGCCATATTGCAAAAAACAAATGATAAAAAAAAATATAATAGATGATTTTTGTAATATTTTAGATATAAAAATTATATATAAAAGAATAAGTAAAAAAAATATGTCATTTACTAGAGAGATGACAGATATATTATTTTTTAGAAACAAAATTTATGAAAAGGTAAATCAAGACTTTGAAGATGAAGCTAAAAAAAAATTTTTTCAGATAGACCAAAAAGGAGAAGCAAAATATTTTTTTGGAAACACTGCGCTTATTGAGTCAATAAGTGATAAAACCATTAAAGAAGTAACGGATAAATTTTCTGAATGGGAAAATAATATCTATAAAAAAATAACAGGTCATGAAAAAATATTTGATACACCTTATCCAGAATGCTATAAGAATAATAGAGATAAATATCTAGGAGTAGATTATAAAAATAGAATAATCTTTCTTATAATTTTATTTAGTATAAAAACTACGTATTTTATTCTCTTTTTGCGAAGGAAATTTCAGTTAAGAACAAGAATTAAGAAAATAATTAAAAAGATATTAAGAATATAATGACAAATAATATACATTGGTTTATTGGGCTTCCTTGCTCAGGCAAAACTACCTTGGCTTTCAAGTTATATGAGAAGTTAAAAGAAAAGGATGAAAGAATAATTATTCTTGACGGTGATATTTTAAGAAAAGGACTGAATAGTGATCTTAATTTTTCAGAGCAAGATAGGACAGAGAATATCAGACGAATAATCGAGCTATGTAAAATACTATTCAATCAAGAATATACGATAATTGTTTCTGTCATAACACCACTAAATATCCAAAGAGAAATGATCAAAAAAGAATTTAAAAATTCTGTGAAACTTATCTATCTTGAGTGTAACATAGAAGATTGTATAGAAAGGGACGTTAAAGGTATGTACAAAAAAGCAATGCAAGGTTCTATTAAAAACTTTACCGGAATTGATGGCTCTTTTGAATCTCCTAACCTTGTAGATTTGAAAATTAATACTTCTAAACAAAGTATTTTAGAATGTGTAGAAATTCTTACGAATCGTTTTGTTTAAAACTTACTTGAAGAAAAATTTTGTAACTAGAAATGTAAAAAAAAAATCTATTTCGTTTAAAGTTTTTTATGTAAGAACCTATTAAAATAATTTTTCATTATCTTCCAAGACATATGCATAGCATCTCTATTGTATTTTAAACCATTCGACTCGTCATCGGCATCTGGATTTGTAAAAGCGTGCGCAACACCGCCAAATACATGAACAAACCATTGTGCTTTTTTTTCTTTTAATTCACTTAGTAGTTTTCTAAGATCTTGTTCTGTTGCATATGGATCTTCATCACCATGTAAAATTAATATAGGTGTTTTTATTTCATTTGGATTATTTATATTAGGCCTATCATATATTCCGTGAAACGATACGATAAGATTTAATTCCGCTCCCGAGCGAGCGAGATCTAAAACGCATTTCCCTCCAAAACAGTAACCTATGGCAGCTATCATGTTTTTATCAACAAGTTTATTATTTTTGAGTAATGATAAACAATGATTTATTCTTTCTGAAAGAAGAGTTCTATCTGCGCTTAATTCATTCATTAATTTTGAAGATTCTTCAGGATTATTCCCTCTTATACCTTTTCCATACAAATCTATAGCAAATGCAAAATAACCTGCGTTTGCTAAGTGCTCGCATTTTCTTTCCTCTAGTTTAGAACAGCCAGAATATTGGTGCGAAACCAGTACACCTGGCAGAGGGTGTTTAATATCATCGTTGTAACATATAAAACCTTGAAATGTTAAACCTTGATCTTGATATTCGTATGGTTTTTTAACAATCATTTTATTAAGTTATATAAATAAAAAATATATGCCAGCCAAAATAAAACCTATCGCAGGAATAACAGTTATAAGTTTTTGAAAAGTTTTTTCAAAAGAGGCGGGCGTAATAATTAGCTTTTCTAACAAAACAAAAATTGTTAAAGCTATTACAAAAGTTAAATTCATCACACCTGCTACTAAAAGGATTGCCATTAAAAACCAGCAACAAAATACACAATAAAACCCGTGTCCAAGCCCCATTCTTAATGCACCTAAGTTACCATCTTTCCAATTTGCCATTACAAGAGATAGTGGCGATCTACACTTATCCAGACATACATTTTTGTATGGCGTTAATTGATAAATACCGGCAATAATTAAAACAATACCTGAAAGATAGTTATTAATTGATGACATCATGGGGTTCATTAGACTTACCTGATGCAATGGATATTGAATTGTAGAAATAATAATAGAATAAATAATCCAGGCAATTAGGTACCCAAAATAAAAAATATATGTTGGGGTAAATTGTAAATCATTTTTTTGTTTTGATTTATTAACTGTTGCAAACATTAAAACTGTTGGAATAATGCTAGGACTCATCATTGCAATCATCATAATTATCCACATCATTATCAGTTGATAAAAATCGTTTGTAACCCAGTTATTATCCATTGG
>CACEJE010000001.1 GCA_902559815.1 uncultured Thiothrix sp. | reverse complement strand
TTCTGAAGACCTACCAAAAATAATTTTATTATTTTGTATATTAAAATAATTTGTACTTATACCTGGCAGGGAATTTAAGATATTCCTCCATTTTTCTGTATCACCATGGTTACAGAAATTTTTATTTTCTAAATAAAAATCAAATAAAGATTTGTATTCATTCATTAAAATTTCAGAAAAATATTCATTAATTTTTAAATATGAAAGAATATTTATTTTATTAGCACCCATGATGCAAAATTATAACATTTAAACCATTGATAAAAGTTATTGCACCCAATATTTTTGAATCTTTTTTCATGATCTTTTTCACTCTCTATGATCATAGAATCAGCAAGCGCAAGCTTCTTTCTATCTATTTCTTCTTTAGAATACCCATTATTTTCTTTAAAGAAATCGTGAAAATTTTGTAATAAAATATTATCTTGCATCTTATTTAATTTTACTTTTTCGGTAATAATTATTACACCGCCAGTATTAAGTTCTTTGAATAATCTCCTTAATAAATTTTCTCTTTTAGTTGTAGGTATGAATTGAAGAGTTAAATTTAAAATAACTACTGAAGGATTTACGATATTATATTCGCATATATCTGAATTAATAAAATTAATTTTTGGGTCTTTAATACTTTTTTTGCAAATATTTATCATTGCTTTAGATGAATCAATCGCAAATACTTTTCCATCTAAATTTTTTACATTCTTGAGTATTGATAAAGAACAAGCTGACAATGAAGATCCCAAATCGTATACATTTGTGCCCGGCTGGTAAAATTTTTTTGCGACTATGCCTATATTGTTAATTAAAAATTCGTATCCTGGAACAGATCTTTTTACCATATCTTCAAAAACATCTGCAACTTCGCTATTAAAAGAAAATTTATGGTTTTTTGGATACTGCTTTTTGTATAAATTATCTTTTTTATCGTTTTTCATTTAATTTTTTTTGGAACTTTTTTATTTTTAAATGAAGTATATATTGGAGTACCATTCCTAAATTTAGGATAATCTTCCCCTTTTATTAGTGGTTCAATATAATCCCTACAAGATTTTGTGATATGGTACCCATCAGAAGAAATATATTTTCTTGGCAGTTTCTTTTCCACATTTGCTACTTTCGATAATGGAACGGAAGCAAGTTTCCATCTATATGGTTTATTTGAAACTCTCTTTATGCTTGCCATTACAGCGTTTTTTCCTCTGACAGCTATATCAACCGCATATACCCCTAATGCATATGCTTGTTCAACATCCGTTTTCGAAGCAATATGCCGTGCTGATCTTTGAAGATAATCCGCTACAGCCCAATGACACTTATGACCTTTTTTAGTCTTAATTAATTCTGCTAAATAAGGAGCAACCCCACCAAGTTGAGAATGGCCAAATGCATCTTTGGCACCACTTTCAGCTAGAAATTTTCCTTTTCTATTTTTCACTCCTTCTGAAGCAACAACGACACAATAACCAAATCTATTAATACTTTCATTAACTTTATTTAAAAATAATGTTTCATTAAATTTAATTTCAGGAAATAAAATAATATGAGGTGGTTTATTTCGAGATTCATTTGCTAGTGCAGAAGACGCAGCTATCCAACCTGCGTGCCTTCCCATAACTTCTAAAATAAAGACCTTTGTCGATGTTTCACACATTGATGCTACATCTAAACCTGCTTCTACAGTAGATATAGCTGTATATTTAGCAACAGAACCAAATCCAGGAGAACAATCGATTAATGGTAAATCATTATCAACTGTTTTAGGTATCCCTATACATTTAATATCATAGCCTTTATGTGAGCAATATTCAGATATTTTGTTCGTTGTATCTTGAGAATCGCCACCACCATTATAAAAAAAATATCCAATATTATAAGCATCAAAAACTTTAACTAATGTTTCATAATCAGTTGCGTCTTTTTTATAATCTTTCAATTTATATCTACATGAACCAAAAATTCCACCAGGTGTGTTTTTTAAATTTTTTACATCTTTAGTGCTCTCTAAAGATGTATCAATCAACTCCTGTTTCAAAGCACCTAGAATTCCATTTTTTCCGGCGTATAGTTTATTTATGTACTTTTTGTGTTTTCTTGAAGATTCAATAACACCACAGGCACTTGCATTTATAACAGAAGTTACTCCGCCAGATTGAGCATAAAATGCATTTCTTTTTATAATTTTCATAAAATTTTTATGTAATATTAAATTTAATATGTTATTTTAGCACCTAAAAAAAAAAATAATAAATCTTTTACAGGACAAATATGAAAATAATTTTATTAGGCGCGCCAGGTGCGGGTAAAGGTACTCAGGCACAATTTATTTCAAAACAATTAAATATTCCTCAAATTTCAACAGGGGATATGCTGCGTGCAGCTGTTAAAAATCAAACAGATTTAGGTTTAAAAGCTAAAGATATAATGGAAAAAGGAGAATTAGTTCCTGATGATTTAATTTTAGATTTAGTTAAGGATAGAATTAGCGAAAGTGACTGCAATAATGGCTTTTTGTTTGATGGGTTTCCAAGAACCCTAGATCAAGCAAGTGCTCTCAAAGATAGAGGCATAGCAATAGACTGTGTTATTGAGATAATGGTAGATGACAATGAAATTATTCAGAGAATGAGTGGCAGAAGGGTACATCCTGGGTCTGGAAGGACTTATCATATAACTCATAACCCACCTAAAAAAGAGAATATAGATGATCAAACCGGAGAGCCTTTAATCCAAAGACCCGATGATAATGAAGAAACCGTTAAAAAAAGATTAGCTATATATCATGAGCAAACTTACCCATTAGTTGAATTTTATAAGGATTTATCTGATAAGCAGTCCTCAGCTACTTATGTTGAAATTAATGGAGTTGGCCATATTGACGATATTCAATCTCAAATTGTAAAAGAATTAGAAAAATTAAAATAAAAAATATATTTTTTTTAAGTATTTAATTTAATCCACTCATCTACTTCTAGTTTATCAATTATTACAGGAGTTTTATTACTAGCTTTTTTTAAGTGATTAACGAATTGTTTTTCGATTTGGTAAGCTGCTAAAACTGAATCTACTGTTTCATTATACGGCTCATAATCTTCTATACTGGCATTAAGGTAATTGTATCTTTGTAGATTATCTAACACTACAGCTGAATATGCAGCTAACTGTTGACATGCTTTTGTTCCATTTAAAAATTTCGCATCATCTATAGCGTTTTGTTTAATTTCTACTACTGTAAAACCACCCCCAAATTTTTCAAAAAGCATATCACACCTTAACCACCCGCCAACAAAACCTGACAGCTCGTCAGATATATCATTCTTTGAATCCTTTGCATTATATTCTTTAATTTTTTTCTCATACTTTTTAATCAAATCTTTTTCGTAATCATTATCAGGAAAATCAACATAATATAACCGAAGATTTTCACCTAAATATTTTTTATAGTTTTTTTCTTCTGATAAAAATAAAAGTAAATTTGTATGTCCGACAGCTGCTTTTTGAAGAAAATGTTCTTTATTACTTGCATAGTTTTTGCTTTTAAAAATTTCTTCCTTAGATATATCCTTACCAGCTTCAGTCTTAAGGGCTACTTCTAAATCAGTGATTTTTTCATTTACTAAAGATGCTAATTTTTTTGTAGAGGGAGTAATTAAGCTGCTTCTTGGACTAGTATATTTTCTCTTATATTGCTTACCAGGTTTCCATATTTTTTGTATATGGTAATTTACACCCTGAACAGTTCTTTCTGCTAAATTTCTTTTTATAAGTTCTTCATTTAGTTTGTCAGTTACATACTGGCTAATCCCATAAGGTAATCTTTCACCTATCAATGGATTTCTTTCAAGAAAATAAAGTATGCTATTTTGAATTATTTCTGTTTCAAAATCTTCTAAATACCTTATATCTTTTCTTTGCTCTTGAGGTTGGAATTGAAAATCTATATTTTCATATTTTGGATGCAATTGTATCATTCTGTCATAAATTTTCTTTTTATTTTCATGTCCTACTGCATGCTTTCTATAGAAAATTTCACTACCAAATTCTTTAATTATTGGAACGGAAAATTTTATTTTTTCACCTGTTTCTTTTTCTTTTTTTAATATTGCATCTCCAATTTTTGACAAAACATCATCTATATCCTTATCTGTTGCTGAAGCACTAGTTAATTTTTTAATTTCAAAGCGATTCTCTTTATAACCTAAAAAATCTATTATTTTTCTAAATTTATTTTCCGTTGGGGAATTGTATGGATATAAATGATCTTGATTTGACCTCGTCTCATAAATATAGCCAGTAATATTTATATCTAATTCTTTCAAAAGATGACGTTGGAACTCTGCTGTGCTTTTGTACTTTCCAGATTCTTTTAAGAGAAAATTACGAAAATCAATTTTTTCGCCATTATCTTCAAAAAAATAAATTTTAGGACCTGTTTTTTCCATTATAGATTCATAATTAATAATCTTCTTACTAAATAATACTTATTTAGGTAAAATTTTCCAATAAATCTTGTTTTAGAGGCTATTCTTGGGTATCATTCACACCCTTACTTGGGTTAATTACTATGATGACAAAAACAACAATGAGCGCAAATAAAGACACCGTGACACGTGATTGGTATGTCATTGATGCAACTGATAAAGTACTAGGTCGTCTTTCTACAGAAATCGCTGACATGCTTCGAGGTAAAAATAAACCATGTTATACACCTCACTGTGATACGGGTGACCATGTTGTTGTTATAAATGCAGAAAAAGTAAAAGTAACTGGCAATAAATTCAAAGATAAAATGTATTATAAGCATACAGGTTATATTGGTAACCTCAAATCGATTAACTTTGAAAAGTTACAAAATAAAAAACCAGAAAGTATAATTGAAAAGGCAGTTAAAGGAATGATGCCAAAAAATAGATTAGGTAATGCTATGATTAAAAAACTTCATGTTTATAGAGGTTCAGAACATAATCATCACGCTCAAAAGCCAATAATTAAGGAAATATAAAATGGATAATGTATTTTACTCAACAGGCAGAAGAAAAGAATCAACAGCAAGAGTATTTCTTTCAAAAGGGACAGGGAAAATTACTGTTAACTCAAATCCAATTGAAAAGTATTTTGGTAGAGAAACAAACATAATGGTGGTTAAGCAAGCTTTAAAATTAACCGAGACATTAGATAAAACTGATATAAAAATTACCGTTAAGGGTGGTGGTTCATCAGGTCAAGCTGGCGCTATAAAATTAGGTATTGCTAGAGCACTTCTAAAATTTGATGATACCTTAAGGCCTATTCTCAAAAAAAATGGATTCTTAACTAGAGACGCAAGAGTGGTAGAGCGTAAGAAAGTTGGTCTCCGTAAAGCTAGAAAGGACGTTCAGTTTTCAAAAAGGTAGTATATTTTTCTTACATTATATGTATATGCAAATATATTACTAAAGTCGTAATAATTGTTCGCATCAATAAATATCCATAAAATTCTTTCTTTTTAATTAAAAGTGCAATATCAATAAACCAAGCAACAAAATAACCTATAGATAGTATTATTATATTATTTGGGAAATCATAAAAAATAGCTATAAACGCAATCACAGATGGCATTACGCTCAAATAAAATAATTTAGCCGATTTTTCAGTATCGTTTCGACCCCAATTAATTGCACCTATAAATGATAAAATAATTGCACTATAATGAATAAAAATTGCAAGACCAATTTCAAAATCATAAGTTTGCAAATAATAAATTGATAAAATAAAAGGCGCTATGCCAAACGACATTAGAGCAATAGATGTTTTGCTGATATATTTTTGATTAGTTAACATACGTCTAATTTTAAACAGTTAATTTTTTTTTGGAAGTAACAAATTATGCCTATATATGAATATCAATGTGAAGCTTGTGGCCACCAATTTGATATTATTCAGAAAATCTCTGATGAAAAGCTTACTTTATGTACAAAATGTAATGAACATAAGTTAAAAAAACTAGTGACATCGGCTGGATTTAAGCTAAAGGGTACCGGCTGGTATGAAACTGATTTTAAGACAAAAGCAAAAAATAAAACAAAAGAAAAAAGTAAAAATAATAAAAAATAATATGATTTATTCAGAACTTGGAAATACAAAAATTAAAGTTAGTAAAATATGTTTAGGCACCATGACATTTGGTGAGCAAAATACAGAAAGTGATGCACACAGACAATTAGATTATGCAATTGAAAATGGTGTAAATTTTATAGACACAGCTGAAATGTATCCAGTGCCGCCTAATTCAAAGACACAAGGATTAACAGAAAAATACATTGGCTCGTGGCTTAATAAAAATAAAAAAAGAGATAATATCGTTATTGCCTCTAAAGTAACTGGGCCGTCTACAGAATTATCATATATACGAAACCCATTGGCGATTAACAAAAAAAATATAGAAAAGGCGATAATTGAAAACCTTAAAAGATTGCAAACTAATTATATTGATTTATATCAAATTCATTGGCCGCAAAGACAAACAAATTATTTTGGGGAACTAAATTATAAATATTGCAAAGATAACTCAAACGAAATAATTGATAACATTTATGAAAGTTATGAAACAATGAATGATTTAGTTTTGTCAGGAAAAGTTAGATCAATTGGTTTGTCAAACGATACATCTTGGGGTTTAATGAAATTCTTAGAAATTTCAAAAGAGAAAAATTTTTCAAAGATTGTGAGCGTGCAAAATCCTTATAGTTTATTGAATAGAATTTATGAAATAAATATGGCAGAAATTGCAAAATTTGAGAATGTAAAATTACTAGCATATTCACCCCTTGGATTTGGCATGCTAACAGGAAAATATATTAACAACCCGCCAAAAAATTCACGACTAACTATCTGGAATAGATTTACAAGATATAGCAATAAAGATTCTTTATTAGCTACAAAAAGATATGTTGAATTAGCAAAAAAAAATAATATCACTCCTACGCAGATGGCTCTTGCATTTGTTAATCAGCAGCCTTTTGTATGTAGCAATATAATAGGCGCTACTAATTTAATTCAGCTCAAAGAAAATATTGATAGTATAAATATTAATTTAAGTAAAAAAGTAATTGATGAAATTAATACTATTCACTTAAGCCAACCAAATCCTGCCCCTTAATGAGGTTATCAAAATACATTGCCCACTCTGGTTTTTGCTCAAGAAGAGATGCTGAAAAACTTATAAAAGATAACAAAGTTCTTATTAATAATAGCGTTTGTAATGATTATTCATATAGCGTGAATGAACAAGACAAGGTTTGTATTAATAATATATTACTGAAAAAACCTAACAAAGTAGAAATGTACATTCTTAATAAGCCAAGGGGATATATTACTTCAAAAAAAGATGAGTTAAAAAGAAAAACAGTATATGACTTAATACCAAGTGATAAAAAAAATCTCATAAGTATTGGTAGGCTAGATTATAATACTGAAGGATTACTGCTTTTTACTAATAATGGCGATTTAGCGAGATACTTTGAATTACCAAAAAATAAAATTAGCAGAATTTATAAAGTTAAAGTATATGGAAATGTAACAAAACAAATAATAAATAAAATTAATTCAGGTATTAATATAAAAGGCACAGTGCATCAAATTGATGAAATTAAATTAATAAAAAATTTAAAAACTAATAGCTGGTATTCGATTAAACTTTCTGAAGGAAAAAATCGCGAAATTAGAAAAATTTTTGAAAATTTTAATCTAACAGTAAATAGAATTATTAGGACGAATTATGGTGAATATAGTCTAAATAATATAAAACTAGGTGAGTTTAAAAAAATTATATTAAAAAAAACTATTTATTAGCTTTTTCCATTTTATAAACACCATCTTTATTACTTACAAGCACCTCATCAGCACCTCTATTTGCAAAAAGTCCAACTGTCAAAACCCCTGGTATTTGACTAAGATCTTTCTCAGTTTTAATTGGCTCACTAATATCAAGGTTATTTATATCAATAATAATATTTTTATTGTCTGTAACAAATTCCTCTCGCCATACTGGCATCCCATTGTATTTTACAATCTCTCTTGCAACAAATGATCTTGACATTGGTATTACCTCTAAAGGCAATGGAAATTTACCAAGAGTATTTACTAATTTTGACTCGTCAACAATACAAATAAACTTTTTTGAAGCACTCGCGACTATTTTCTCTCTAGTCAACGCCCCACCGCCACCTTTTATTAATTGAAAATATGGATTTACTTCGTCTGCTCCATCTATATATATAGGAATTTCACTTACTTCATTTAAGTCTAGTACTCTGATTCCAAGAGCCTCAAGTTTTTTCTGCGTTATTATAGAGCTAGCCACTGCACCCGAGATTTTGTTCTTAAGGGGCTTTAGATAGTCAATAAAATAATTAACTGTGGAACCTGTTCCTACTCCAACAATATCATCATATTCAATATAATCGATTGCTGCTTTTGCAACGGCCTGTTTTTTTATTTCTTTGTCACCCATGAATATTTAACAACATTATTAAAAAATTGTATTATAATCGATATATGCCTTACTTTGTATTTAAATGTCAAAATAATAAATTTAGATCTGTAGATCATATAGAAGCTTTTGAAAGTTTTAAAGAAGCAAAAGCTTTAGCTAAAGAACTACGTGCAAAAAATTCACCTGATGACCCATTAGCATATAAAGTTGTTTTTGCAGAAGATTTACTTGAAGCCGAAATGCTAATCCTTGAAAAAAGAGAGGCACCAATTCTAAGAGAATGGGAAAAGTAAAAATACTTGGTAATTATTCAACTAGATTATGTCTGTCTAATGATGCTTTTGCCTCATCGTTAGCATAAAATTCTCGAATATTTTCAACTGTTTCTGTCCTATTTGCTCCTGAGCCAACCAAAACATTTCCCTTTTTATCTACAGCCCACAAAATGTATGCTGTAAAATTTTTTAAATCATCTGGAAATTGATTACTGTGAGGTATCCCAGTATGCTCAACTTTATCTCCGTTTTTTCTCAAAGTTTGTCTTAAGCTAAGGAGTACTTTTTTAAGATCATCAACACTCTCTCCGTTCCATTGACCGACAACTTCTCCTTTTTTTGATACAATATCATCTGACATTTTATTACCCCTATTTTTTTTGTGGGTATGTTATAACATATACGCAAACCTTGCAACAGCAGCTACATATGAAAAAAAAAATACCTTTAAGAAATGCTATTTTATATTGGCTAAAACTTGGTTTTATAAGTTTTGGAGGCCCAGCATCTCAAATAAGTATGATGTATGATGAAGTTGTTGAAAAAAAGAAATGGATTGACGACAAAAGTTTCTTTCACGCATTAAATTTTACAATGATACTTCCCGGACCAGAAGCACAGCAGCTTGCAACATACTTAGGTTGGCTAATGCACGGAAGAATAGGTGGTTTTATAGCAGGAACATTATTTATTCTACCCTCTTTTTTTATATTAAGCTTCTTAACATATATATATATTCAATATTCTGACAATATTTGGGGCGAGGGAATACTTTATGGTATAAAAGCAGCAGTTATTGCAATAATATTTTCCTCGACAATTAAAATAGCTAAAAAAGTATTAAAAAAATACTATTTTTGGTTAACAGCAATTTCTGCTTTTTTCACGATTAATCTTCTTAATATAAATTTACCAATAATAATCATTATTGCTGGACTCGTAGGTATATTATTTCAATATCTATTTTATGAAGATAATAAAACAGATAAAGGACATACAATTGATAAAACTGTAATCAAAAAATCAGTAAAAACTTTTTATAAAGCTCTTTTAATATGGTTAATATTTTTTTTAGTAATATTATTTTTGCAAGAAGAAATTTTGATTAATTTATCGCTATTTTTTAGTCAGGCAGCACTTGTAACTTTTGGTGGAGCGTATGCACTATTGCCATATGTTTTTCAAAATATTATTGAATCTCATGGTTGGCTAACAGCCCAACAAATGATAGACGGGCTAGCTCTTGGGGAATCTACTCCAGGCCCACTAATTATGATAGTTACTTATGTAGGATTTATTGTGGGCTGGTACAATGATATTTTAAATATAAGTAACCCAATGATCGGTGCGCTTATATGTGCTTTTATAGCAACTTTTTTTACTTTTCTACCTTCTTTTGCTTTTATTTTTATTGGTGCTCCAATTATTGAATTAAGTAAAAAAAATAAAAATCTTGAAATACCTTTAAATTTTATTACATCTGCAGTAGTTGGCCTAATAGCCAATTTAGGCTTTATACTTGCTTATAATTCTTTGTTATCAGATAATAATGGTACAAGATACTTTGATATACATTTATTTATTCTTATAATTCTGAGTTTTTTAGCAATAACTAAAGCGAGGGTCGGTATTTTACCTTTATTAATTACTTTAGGTCTGACAGGAATTATGATCAAAATATACTTTTAATATTATGGAAGATACAATAAAAAAAAATAAGTTTGTAGAGTTTACATATTCAATCTTAAGTGAAAATGGCGAAGTTATTGAACAAGTAGAGGTTCCTGTAAACTATGTTCATGGTGCAAAAATGGGGTTATGGCCAAAACTTGAAGACGCTTTAGAGAACAAAAAAGTAGATGACCAAGTAAATGTGACCTTTGAGCCTGGTGAAGTTTTTGGAGAAATAGATGAATCTTTAATCTTTGAGGATGATATTAAGAATGTTCCAGAGGAATATCGTGAGCTAGGAAAAATCGTTGAATTTCAAAATGATGCCGGAGACGTTAAACCATTTAGAGTTACAGAAATTACAGATTCTAAAATCATCCTAGATGGTAATCATCCTTTATGTAATATAAAAATTAATTTTAACGTAAACATAATTAGTATTAGAGATGCTTCTGAGACAGAGATTAATGCATTAAACGAGGTTACTGAAAGTTAAATATTTTCAAACAAACTTTCAACGAAATCTATATCACATAATTTAAACCACTCGATATCTGGGTACACTTTTGATATTTCTTGAGAACATTGCATAAAACATTCACATATTTTATAGTTAATCTTATTTTCTTTAGATAAGAATTTATCTTCGCTAAACGTATCCCAGAATAATATAAATTTTCTTATAAGATTTTTTTCAATAAATCTATTTGCCTTTGTTTTTTCTTTTTTATTCCCACTCGTAACTTTTTTTAGAGTTTCTGACATTCTTAATAATTTATAACTCATTGAACTTGCGGGATGAGGCATACCTTTTAATAATTTACTTGAATGCTGAAGATTATGTATCGCTTCTAAGTAAATTTTATTTCTTTCCTCTATTGAATAACTATTATTTTCACTTAAAACCAATATTATAAAATCTCTAAAAGTATTTAATAAATTATTAGAAATTTTCTCTAAATTATTTTCCTTAAAATTATAATTTTTTTTTATAGATTCGCAAAATTTTTTTTCAAAAATATTTTTTAATTCAAATGTTGATACCAAGTTTTTGTGCCTCTAAAGTTTTTGTTGACTATTTTTTAGTTTGATTATTTTATAATAAATGCTATATTAAAGTCTGGTTATACCACGCAAGAACCTGCGTAACAAGTTCACTAGTAAAAGTAATAATATTAAGAGGCTTAGTGAAAAGTTATGCAAATTCAAGTATATAGAGGCATTCAATACACAAAAAATCCCGAATTTATCCAAGATATATTCCAAAATATTAGGCTTATATATAGAGGTGTTTTTTGTAGAAAAAATAATTCAACTGCAATAAATAAAAATAACTTTGAAATGTGTTACCGAGGCACGTCTTACAAAAAAAATTAATATTGTAAGGCAAAGTTGAGATGCTATTATCTGATTAAGTTCGCTCCTTTTTCAAAAATAGCATCTTGATTTTTTAAAAGAGAGAAGAACTTAGTTCATTTACAGCTTTAAGCATATCTGGGTCATCTGTGATAGCTTCAGATATAGAACATCTACAGGCTGTATTAGGATTTACACCAGACACAACCAATTTAGCGGCATGAACTAGCAGTCTAGTACTTGCGCCTTCATCTAATCCGTTTCCTTTTAGATTTCTTGTCATGTGAGCAAATTTTACTAAAGAGCTACTCAAATTTTTATCTGCACCAGTCTCACTTTCAATAATAGATTGTTCAATTTCTGCATCAGGATAGTCAAATTCAAGTGCTACAAATCTCTGTCTAGTACTTTGTTTTAAATCTTTTAAAATACTTTGATAGCCAGGGTTATATGAAATTGCCATACAAAATTCTGGGGTTGCTTGCAAGACTTCTCCAACTTTCTCTATAGGTAAAACCCTTCGATCATCACATAACGGATGGATTACAACAGTTGTATCTTTTCTTGCCTCAACAATTTCATCTAAATAACAAATAGCACCTGCTCTCACAGCCTTAGCAAGTGGACCATCTATCCAAACAGTATCGCTACCAGCTATAAGATATCTTCCTACTAGATCCGAAGCCGTTAAATCATCATGACAAGATACTGTAATTAATGGTCTTTTTAACCTCCAACTCATATATTCCATAAATCTTGTTTTACCACATCCTGTTGGACCCTTGAGAAGGACTGGTAACTGATTTTTATATGCGCTTTCAAAAACTTCTATTTCATCATTTACAGGATGATAATAGGGTTCATCATTAATAATATAATCTTCTGATTTAAACGTATTTGTGTCCATATTAAAATTTTGGTTAGTTTACATAATCTATGATAATTGCAAATATTGTTTAAGCAAGTTGTTTATTATTTATATTTAGATTAGTTAAAGCAGTATGGAATTACATTCCATTCACTCTCATTCATCTCAATTTGAACAAAACAAGGGCCTCCATCATTATTTCTTGTGTGTCCACAAGCACCTGGGTTAATAACCCAAGGTTCTTTTTTTTGATCACACACTTGATAGTGAGTATGACCATATATTATTAATTTTGAATTAGGATACGAATTTCTTAAACCTTCATGATCTGCTTTATGACCAAACCTATCTCCATGCTCAATTGAAATAGTTTCTCCATTAATTAAAATATTTTGATATTTTTTTAATTGTGAAATTATCTTCTTATCTTCATTATCAAAATATTTTTCAGGTATGTCATTATTTCCGGCAACACAGAAAACTTTGTCACAATATTTTTGCAAATCAAAGATAATTTGAGTACTACAAATATCGCCAGCATGAATTATAACGTCTGATTTTTTTAAATATGGAATTACATGATTATCAATTAAACCATGTGTATCTGAAATTACTGACACCAGATTAATATGATTCATTTTTTAGAATATAGTTGCACCAAATACTTTAACTTCACCGTCTTCTAAACCAACAACCAATCTTCCAAGATAATCTCCCGAAAATTCTGTACTTGTTTGCTTATAAAGAACAGTTATATGTTCATTTCTTCTTAGACAACCAAGAGGATTTGCTTCTTCGGTTAATGTAGATAAAAGCTTGTTATTCGCCCACTGCTTGCCAATCTCAACTTCGTGTGCGCCCATTAACATTGTTTCAGAAAAATTTTTGGTAAAGCTTCCATAATCTTGCTTATTAGAAGCTTTAACCAAATCTATCCAAAAGGGATTTGCGATCTCGAAGATCTCTTCATCAGACTTTTTAAGGAATTCCATTTAGCCTGCCTTTTTTTGCTCCTCATCCACAATATGGTACAGCGGAGCTTTTTCCATGGTAAATTTACCTGTTTTAGGATCACGACGAGACAAAGTTAAGCAATGCCAATTATCATCATCTAATTTCATATGATCTCCACGGTAATAATATCCTGGCCAACGTGTTTCTTCCCTAAATAATGTATGCTCAGTAACACATTGCGACACTAATGCACGATGTTTTAATTCCCAAGCTCTCATTAGCTGATGTAAATCTTCAGCGCCAACATGCTCTAAGTCTTCTTGAAGAATATCTAGATTTTTTAGGCCTTGTTTTAAAAGATTTCCATTAGTCATATAATTAGTACCAATACCGCCACAATATTCATCCATAATTTTCTGCAATCTTTGTAAGCCTTGTATTGGAAGAATGTAACTTGGAGAAACAGTACCAGCGGTAATTTCGTTTCTACCAACTGTGTAGTTCTCTAATGGTTTATAAACTTCTTCTTTAAAGTTATTAATTTGTTTTTCTGATACGCTAGGCTTTGTTTCCATATCATTAATGTATTGAACAGCAGCCTTTGCAGCTAAACGGCCTTCTGTAAATGAGCCTGACGAAAATTTATGTGCAGTTCCACCTACTGTGTCACCAGCTCCAAATAAACCATCAACTGTCATCATACGGTTATAACCCCAGTAATATTCTTTTGGAGCTAAATCAGAAGGTCCACTAACCCAAGCTCCAGAACATGTTGCATGCGAACCCATAACGTATGGCTCTGAAGTTGTTAACTCTGGGTTTTGATATTTAGGATCAATATCTTGTGAAGCCCATACTACAGCTTGTCCTACTGTCATTCCTAAGAAATTTTCCCATCCAATTACTTCAAGATGTGGATCTTGGAAAGCTTCCATTGTAACCATGTGTATTGGACCTCTACCAGCTTTCACCTCTTCTAAGAAAGCATGGTTTCTTAAACATGTTGGTGTTGGGTGATGATCAATGTATTCTCCAACCATTTCTTTTGTTTGGTCATACCATTTTGATTCATACTCTTCACCGTATGTATTTTGAGTATAAGTTTTAAGATGTAAGAAATATGCTCCAACAGGACCATATCCATCTTTAAAACGACATAATACAATTCTATTTTCCATTTGTGTCATTTTTGCGCCCAATGCAATTGGTAAAGCATAGCAAGAACCATTACTCCATGGGGCATACCATGTTCTTCCCATTCCTTCTCCAACAGCTCTTGGCTTAAATATGTGAGAAGCACCGCCAGCACATATAATTGTTGCCTTAGCACGGAAAACATGAAAATCACCTGTTCTCATATTGAATCCAACTGCACCACCACAACGATTATCATTGCTTTCATCTTTTAAAAGATGAGTGATCATTACACGATTATAAACTTTACTAGCAGATTTTTTTGCCGCTTCAGCTACGATTGGTTTATAACTTTCGCCATGGATCATGATTTGCCATTTTCCTTCTCGTTGATAGCGACCTTCTTTATTTTTCATTAATGGCAGACCCCATTCTTCAAACATATGAACTGCTGAGTCTACGTGACGAGCCATATCTAATGCTAAATCTTCTCTAACCATTCCCATAAGATCATTTCTAGCATAGCGAACATGATCTTCTGGCTGGTTTTCATTCCAACGAGTACCCATATAGCAGTTAATTGCATATAGACCCTGTGCTACAGCACCACTTCGGTCAATATTTGCTTTTTCAACACATACTATTTTCATGTCACGACCCCAATAGCGAGACTCAAAAGTGGCTCCAGTACCAGCCATTCCTCCGCCAACAACTAGGATATCGCAATCTTCGTAAACTGTTTTATGATTTGCCATTAGTAATACACCCCTTGTTTAAATGTTTCTTTTTCACGGACAGGCAAACCATCTTCATTGATAAGTTTTTTATCCCTGTTATCACCAATTTTTAAATATTCTGGCTCGTTAAAAAGTAATTGTGATTCGTGTGCCGCTGCGTCTGGAACAGGTGCGTCAGCAACTTTATGTATATGCTTGCCCCAAGGTTTAGTAGTAATTGGAGACACAAAATTCTTTTCTGTTCCATTTCTAAATGTAATTTTCCAAGAGATTGTCCCTTTTTCTTCTTCTCTAAGAACTCTAACTTTGTGACCCATAGGAGCGAAGTCAGCATAGCCTCGAGCATCAATAGCATTTTGTGGGCAAGCTTTCACGCAAGAATAGCATTCCCAACAGAAATTAGGTTCAATGTTGACGGCACGTCTAATTTTTGGATCAATATGCATGATATCCGACGGGCAGATATCAACGCAGTGGCCGCAACCATCACAACGGGTCATATATACAAATGTTGACATAATTTTTCTCCTATTTTAAATCTAAAAATTTTATTTAACTAATATCTATTTACCAATAATTCTTTTTAAAGTCTAGTTACACAATACATTAATAATGTTTTGGTGCTTCCCTTTTTATTCCTAAGCCAAATTGCTCTGGTGCATCAGCTGGTTCTGGTAAGCTATCACGCGAACCATCTGCTTCAGCTAAGTGTTTCTGTATTGCTGCTCCAGGTTTATAAAACATATGAGCAAATTTAGACCAGTAAACACCACCAAACAGAACTATGTTTGACAATGCAAATAATACTAAAAATAAATAATTCCAAGCTGAGCCTTCAGCTTGAAGATAAGACCATGCAAGACCAAAAGTTGAAGTAAGCACTAATGCTAAAACAAATAAGTCAGTAAAAACCACACGGTACCATTTGTGTCCTTCTGCAGCTACGTCAACTCTTAAAAAGAACCAAAACCAATATGCTCCTAAGCAAGTCATTGCTGCTCCTAAATGCCATAATTGCGACACCATTACAGGTGTTTCAGAAATTGGAGTTTTAAAAACCATAATAGCTGAAGTCACCCAAAATATAATCGTTCCATACATACCTAATAGATGAGCAACTCGTCTTTTCCAACCACAAAATTCACCAGATGTTAATACATCGTGTGCTACAGTTTTTACGATTATCCCAGCTTTTTCGCCTGCCCCGACATGTCTTGTAGACTTTTCTTTAGCTTTCTTTGCGTTATCAAAGAAATATTTAACATTTTTTTTATGCATGATATCGAGTATCACACCGCCAGCTGTTAGTAGCGCCATAACGATTAAAAATCCTTGTAATGGAACGACACTTCCTAGCATATCCGATAATTCTACAAACGGATTAATTGAAACAAATGATGGCATTCTCCCCTCCTGTAATGACCAAAAATTTATTATACATCTTTATAGGTTTATTATTATGCTATACACTATATCTTAATTAACATATTTAATGCTAATAGCAAAATTTTTAGTTACTATAAATAAATTTTATAATGTCCGAAACTACTACCCCAATCTGTGAATATGGCACCAAAATTGTGCCTTTTAACTTAAAATGCACTAACGATAAAATCTGGAATATAGACAATGCAAAAGGAGAAAGAGGCATCTTGGTTTTCTTCATTTGTAACCACTGCCCTTTTGTTAAAGCAATTTTGCCAAAACTAGTAAGGGTCACAAATACTTTATTAGACTATGGTATTCACTCTATAGGTATTATGTCTAATGATGTACAAGATTACCCCGAGGATTCTTACGAAAATATGAAAAAAATTGCTATAAAAAATAAATTTTCATTTCCCTACGTAATTGACGAAACCCAAGATATTGCAAAAAATTTTGGGGCGGTATGTACTCCAGATTTTTTTGGCTATAACTCATCTCTAGAATTACAATATCGAGGTCGACTTGATGCAACACGTATGACTATGACTAACAATGATCTCGAGCCTGAATTATTAAATGCAATGATTGAAATTGCTCAAACTGGTAAGGGTCCAGCTGAGCAAATTCCTAGTGTAGGTTGTTCTATTAAATGGAAATAATATTTACCTGTATCTGACTACATTTTAGGATTTTCGTAACACCATTGGTTATCTTTATAATTTACCAAAGCAGCGAGCCACCATTTTGGCGCAGGTTGTTTAGTTAAATAAGACATTATTTCAATCTTAAAATATTCATAATGAAGACTATTTGGAAAATCATTTTTTGAATATAAGTTCCAAAATATATGATTACTTAAACTATCACAAACATTTCCCCAACTTTTTAACTCTAAAATTTCATTCTTGTAATTACGTTTCGTTGAGATCCAAAGCGCACCACCTCCTTGCCAATATTTTTTTTCCCAAGTTGAGGTATATGACTCCTTAGTTATTTCTTCTTGAGCATCTCCGTAAAAATAAAAAGAAGAAATATTTTGCCCAGCATTTAAAATATCTTGGACACTATACATATAGGTTCTATGATGCGTCATCATTGACATACTGTAATTTATAACTAAATCACTAAATGATTCCAAAGAAGTATAACTATAGTAGCCGTAATAATCTGTCATATATACAAAGGTTTCTCCAAAAAAATAGATGTGATCGTATTCAAAATAACAACCTTCCGTGCACATTTCTTTCACTGGTGAAAGTATTTTTATATAAGTATCTTCTTTGCTAAAAAATATGCTTTCATTGTAGTCATCTGTTGGATACATTTTAAGATTTTTATTTTCCTCTGTTGAACGACCCCAGCCATAGTCTTCATAAGTAGTGATAATATATTTATTATTGCGGTATGATGAGTATTCTTTTTGTAAGCAATTTGGATCTAGATCACTGCCCGTATATATATAAACGTGGGAGCGATCATCAAATATTCTTTTTATTTTTGATTTGGAACAGATCTCCAAAAATTTATGAGTTACTTCCGCTTGTTCATTTTCGTAGTCAGATTCATTAGAGTATTGTACCTTTGTTTTTTGAAAAATCTTTTTATAACTAACTCTTTTACCATTTTTATAAAATGCTGTTTCAATTATATTTCCAGAAGGGTCATACCAGTTTTGGGTGCCACTTGGCACACCATTCGCAAAGTTTAAGCTGGCATAAAGAAAAGAGGGTATTGAATATTCGCCATTATAATATGTTCTATATTCATTTATCGCGCCATGAAGCTGACCTTTACGATAAGTTGCTCCATAAACTTTTCCATGTAATAAGCCATTCTTAAAAGGATAAGATATACCGTCTATTTCATGATTACCGTTAAGGAGCTCATTAGTTTTTAGTGAAATAAATTGTCCATCTTTATTCTTAGCAATACCAAAATTTTTATCGTTCTCGTTAAGGATAATCTCAATATCTTTTAATTTATTATCTGGCCATGGATTTACATAATGATTTGATTCCGCAAATAACTGCGAAGATAATGAGTATAAAAATATTATAAATAATTTACTTTTCATGCATTTCTAACATCTTTAACCATTTTTTGTATTCTATTGTGTATTTATAATCCATTGCTTCTTCTGAAGCATGTATACCTCGGCATGCTTTACCAGTTGAAAGACTTGTAAATAAATTTGGATACCCCTTAGATGATTTTTGATCATAGCCACATGGTTCTTCTTTATTCAAATACAATAATGCTGTTTCTAAATGACATCCGGAATCTCTAAAAGTCTCATACCAACCATCTTCGTTTTGTGGAAAATCATCATACCAGCCATGATAAGTTGCCCAGATACCTTCAGACTCACCATCTTGATTGTAATTTCCAATTTGAAAATTTGTTCTGCCTGCTTGTGCATAATAACATCTTCCATGTAAACCAACTTTTATTCCATTACTATAATATCCGGCATAGTCAATTCCATCGCTTCGATGTGTAGTTCTACCATTCCAAATTCCCTCATGGAAAAAACCATGTTTTTTTCCGTTGTAATAAAGTCCTTTGGACCAAGTTCCACACCATTTTCCTGAATCACAAGGATGATCGACCACAATTTTGCCCCAACAGTTATTCCATTTAGTAACGTCATCTCCCTTGCAAACTGTCAATACATCTTTTTCTTCCAAGTTTATGCTTTTGCTTGGTGGTAGTTTTTTTATTTCATCATTTGACAATTTTTTATTGTCATCCCCAAAGACATTGAATGCGGAAAGTAATAATAAAATAAATATTAATTTAATTTTCATAATTTTTATTTTTTATTCTTCTTTTGAAATTTTAGTTATCTCAACATTATCATTTTTTTGTAAAACAGTCTCATTATCAAAATATTTATACTGAACCCAGGCATACGCTGTTTCGTCTAAAAATAACTGGGATGATGTATGGCTCACATATTCGCTATCTTTCCAAATTACATTACTAACCCCCATTTCTTTTGTAAATATTACAGAATTTCCTTCCTTATAACCGTTCTTCATATCTCCATAAAAAGTTGAAACCTCTTGAGTATCATTATTTATAATCTTTTGATAAATAAAACCGTGAGCTCCATCTTCACTCCAATTTCCGATAGAAGTACGCGTTACACTTACTCCCTCTGTATTAAAATATGTTTCTTCAAAATGTCCAAAACCATGGAACTGAGAATCTTTAAATTGACCTTTATATAATCCTACTAAACTGCCATCTTTTGAATTATAAACATACAATTGTCCATATCCTGAAGCACCTGTTAAAGACCATCCTCCAACGTAATGAAAAATTTCATCATCTTTACTCTTGAATGTATGTATACAAACATTTTCTGAATCAGACCAAAACGCGTGTTCTATATCATAAGACTTGCAATGCGCTTTAATATCCTCAGAAACTTCAATAGTTTGCGAATACACATTAGTAGCAAATAAAGAAAATAATATAAATAAAATATTAAATTTACTGCTTTTCATCATAAAAAAATCCTCCTAAAAAAATTAATAAAAAGGTGGGAGGGAAAAATCAACTTTAATAACTCAGAGGAAAAAACCCCCCACCACCGTCAACTAACGGGTGTCATTACATGACAAGATTAATTAAATAATAATTTTACAAAAAAAGATTTACCCAGATAAGGCATAGACAATTTGGGTTTACCCAATATGGGTAATCAATAAGCTGAATTTTGATATAGAGGTAAATATTTGATAGAGTAAATTAATTCAAAAGATAATAAAATTAATGAAATACAATGACATAAATATCAAAGAATGGAAAAATTGTGACATTGATACCGATTCCCTTTGGTTGATTTCCAAAAGAACAAAAACAGGAAAGCATAAAAATATTTATCATGGTAATTTCATACCGCAAATACCAAATCAGCTTATAAGAAGATATACAAAAAAAAATGAAACCGTTTTAGAACCATTTATGGGAAGCGGGACTACGTTATTTGAATGCGAATCTTTATCAAGAAATTATATTGGTTTTGATATTAACGATAAAATTATAAGCTTTGTCGAAAAATCTATGTCTGATAATTTGCTAAGATATTCAAACTACTATATTAAAAACTGTAATGCACTTGATCAAAAAAAAGTAAAAAAGAGTTTTGAAGAAGCAGAGAAAAAATTAAATATTAAAAGTACTCAGTTTATTTTAATGCACCCACCTTATATGGATATCATAAAATTTACAGATGATAAAAATGATTTATCAAATTGTAAAACGGTTGAAGATTTTATAAATAAACTTTTAAAGATTTGCGAAAATTCGTTAAAATTTTTAGATGATAATAGATATTTCGCAATTGTTATTGGAGATGTTTATAAAAATAGCGAAGTCATCCCATTAGGTTTTTACTGCATGGATGCTATTTTGAAAAATTTTAATGTTAAATTAAAAGGAACTATTGTAAAAAATATAGAAGGTAATAGAGGAAAACAGGGAACAGGTGGTATTTGGAGATATAGAGCATTAAATAGTGATTATTTTATATTTAAACACGAATACATTTTTGTTTTTAAGAAATAAAATGGACTTGCTAAGACTTGAAAAAGAATTAAAAAAGAGACACACGCATGAATATAAGTGGGGAAGAAAACAAAATAATTCTTGGGATAACACGACAAACTTTATATATAAAACATACAGCTTTGATTCATTATTAGAAAAAACAAAAAGTTTAAATATTGATCTTAAGGATTATGCTTTAAATAGATGGTATAACTTTTGGAGTGCAATGGCTGTCGAATATATATTTTCTTCGCACGATAATGTAATTCCCAATAAAAATAAATATGATAGGCTAACTGATTTTAAAATTAATAACATTTCATTCGATCATAAAACTTCAATTTTTCCCAAAGGGTTTAATGAAGATATTGACTATGCATTAAATAATAAAAAAGATTTAATTAATTGGCTTTATAAAAATCAAAGTCAACAAAGAAGAAAGCACCTGGAAAATCGCTTATTTATTGTCGTCTATAATAACAATAATGAACATTGGAAAATGAAAGCAGAAATAACGATGTTGAAGAAATCAATAGATGAGTATATAAATAGATTTAATGAAAAAAATTTAGAAGTATTTGACTTTGGAAATGGACAAGTTTTGTCGGATATTTTGTGGATAAGGCATTGATATGGCAAAGCAAAAAGAGTTGTTTTTAGAGCTAGCAAAACCAAATGAGCAGGGCCTCTCAAGATGGGTAAAAACATCTGAATTTGCTGGAAAATATTCAACATTGGAGTTATTAAACGGATTGAATTGGGGAAGAAAATCATCATCGCTTGCAAAAGAATATAACGTAGAAACAGATAAATCTATTACTCCTGGAAATAAAATTGATAGAATTAGATTAAATGGATTTAATACTTGTGATACTGCCAAACATTCTCAATCAATTAGGAATGATATAAAACGTAAAATATCGCAACAAAGATGTGTTGTTTTAGGAACAAATAGAAGTTGTGACCATAAAACAGAGGTAGATCACAAAGATGGTAGAAAAGATGATCCTCGAGTAATGAATACTGCCACACAACAATTAGAAGATTTCCAACCGCTATCCAAGCCAGCAAACGATGCAAAACGACAATTTTGTAAGGAATGCAAAGACACGGGCTTAAGGTATGATGCTAAAAAATTAGGTTATCCAATTTCATTTACCTATGGAAGCAAAAAATATGAAAAAAAGTTTAAGTGCAAAGGATGTTTTTGGTATGACCCAGTTGCATTTAGACAAATGTTGGTTAAAAAATAAATGTCTTTACTAAACTAGGACTAAAAATTGAATTATATTGGGTCAAAATTTAAATTATCTTCCTGGTTATTAAATAAAATCAGTCATACAGTGAATGGAAATTTACAAGATAAAACATTTTGCGATATTTTTGCAGGAACAGGTATTGTAGGGAGAACTTTCAAAAATAAAGTTAAAAAAGTAATTAGTAATGATATAGAACATTACAGTTATATATTAAATAAAAATTATATTGAAAATAAAATAAAAATTCCTAATAGTGAAAGTCTTCTAAGTGAACTAAATTCATTACCATTGTGTAAGAATGGTTTTATTTTTAAAAACTATTGTATTGGAAGTGGTAGTAACCGACAGTACTTTACAGATCATAATGGAAAAAAAATAGATACCATAAGAATAAAAATCGAAGAATGGAAATCTTCAAAAAAAATTAACAAAAAAACTTATTACTTCTTACTTGCATCCTTATTAGAAAGTGCTGATAAAGTTGCTAACACGGCTTCTGTTTATGGTGCCTTTTTAAAACATATTAAAAAATCTGCCCAAAAGAATCTGATTCTAGAACCTGCAGATTTTATAGAAAGTAAAAATTCTCATAAAGTTTTTAATGAAGATAGTAATACTCTTATTCGTAAAATAAGTGGTGATATTTTGTATTTAGATCCACCATATAATCATAGGCAATATGGTGCAAATTATCATTTGCTTAACACTATTTCTTTATATGATAACTTTACTCCTCAAGGTAAAACTGGCTTAAGAGAATATACGCGATCAAAATATTGTATAAAAAAAGACATCAGTAATAGTTTTGAAGAATTAATAAAATATGCAAAATTTAAATATATTTTTCTTAGTTATAACAATGAAGGTCTTATGAATGAAAAAACTACTAAAGACATAATGAAAAAGTATGGAAAATATAAATTAGTCAAAAAAAAATATCAAAGATTTAAGGCAGATAAAACAGAAAACAGAAACCATAAAGCTGATAATACTTTTGAGTATCTTCATATTTTAGTAAAATAAATTAGGTAGGAAGCTAACTCTTGCCTAAGAAGCAGAACTCATTTTATTAGCAAGTGTATCAGCTATTTTTGGTGTTTGTTTACCCCAACGAGAATCACGCATTTCCTGCGCTGCTTTTTCATAATCACCATTTTTAAGAGCATCAAGAAAATTCTTAAACCCAGAAACGCTCTCCATGCCCATTTGTGATACCATTTCCACAACCACACTAAAGGCTAGTGGGTGTATATCCATATCACCTAAAATCTTTTTAGCATCATCTGTTGCCTGGGAAAAATCCCGTTCGTAAGTGATACGCCATTCCCAATCTTCACTGCTAACTGTGCTGTAAAAATCATTTGCTGATACTGCGCCTTTTGTATGTTTATTAATTCTATTCATATAAGTTAGAGTTGGAATTCTCTGACCATATACATATTTAGTAAGAGTAGTATAAGGAATATCAACGTCTCTTGAAAAAGCCTCAAGAGTAATATTAAAACTATGTAAATAGTCTTTTAAAGTCATCATATTAGTATAATAAACCTACTTTTCTGAATCAAATTAAGTTACTTACTTATTAAATGCTTTTTTTTCTATCGAACCATCACGTAACATTTGAAATTTTTCAGAAACTGACATACCTTTAGTGTCAATGGTATTAAAACCATTTGAACATTCGTGGCTAGAATTTGTACTAACAACCGAACTATCAACAAAAGATTCTTTTTTTATCGTATCGTGTTTTTTTGAAAAGTGTCTTTCCAATGAACCATCGTAAAGGCTTTGAAATCTTTCAGCAATAGACATGCCCGAGAAAAAATTTGAATTGGTTTTGCTACTTAAACAATTTATAGCTTGGTTACTATTTTTTTTATTATCACCTGCTCTGCCATCATAGGCATAACACAAATTTATTGATAAACAAAAAATTAATAAGTAAATACATTGTCTATGAAAAATTTTCAATACTAGCATTATGCATATCCTTAAAACAGTAACCCTAAAAAATTATCTTAACAACAATTTAGCAAAACTCCAATTTAATCTTGCAAGACGATTTTTTTCTATATCAGCTTTGCAAGCAAAATGCTCTTTAAAAGCTACAGCCTCAGGAAATGAAATACAATCCTTAATAACTGCAATAGGTTGTTTTTCAATCTTTAGCTCTATATTATCTTTTTGCACATAGTCTTTTTTTTGTGTTGCATTCTCTATCTGCATCTCTTCTTCAAGCGTCACTTCATCAGGATCTGCTCCAGCTAGAACATTAAAACTTAAAATGCTTAAAAATAAAAATAAATAACTGTAATTAGGTACTTTCATGAATTTGGCTATCACTTTATTAATTCCTCCTAAGAATTATTTTTAAAAAATCTTCACTCTAAGATGGTTGATCGAAAATAATTACTAACCAACCATCCTGGAGGAAGCACTAACTAACTTCAGAAGTCATTTTATTGTCTTTATTTTTTTAGTCTTTACCCAGATTAGGTTTAGACAATATGGGTTTACCCAAAACGGGTAAATTACTTAGCTATTTATATTACTTTCACAAGTTCTTTCCAATTCGTCGTATACCTCGGGGTTCGATGCTCACATTTTCTAGCCCATGGATGATCAATGCCTTGTGCGGCGAAGCGAATCGTATCTTGTCCCATCGTCATATTCATAGCATCAATAGTTTGCATTAATTGACTACGAGCTTTACTCTCTTCTGTATCAAACATTTCCATTTGTTTGTATGTAGCAGGAACAATATCTAATAACATAATGCCAGCTTTATGATATTTATAGCCTTTAGAATAAATTTGCTCTAAACATTTTCTTGCTGCTTTAATTATGAAAGCTGTATCATCGCTTGGCTCCGTAAACCCATAAGTTGTACCATTATTATATTGAGGATCTTGACGACGAAAAGGATTAGTTCTTAAATAAACATAAATACCTTGCGCTTTACTATTTTGTAAACGTAATTTATGGCAAGCACGTGTTGTATAATTAGCAATAGCATTCATCAATTCTTTTTTATCAGTTACTAATTTGCCAAATGATTTTGATGAAGTAATATTTTTTTTTGCTGTCACTTCTTCTAAGTCTAAACAACTTAAACCCCTAAGCTCTCGGACCAAACGTTCTCCAACTATAGTAAAATGTTTTCGTGCCCATACAATATCAACATCCCTTAATTTTAAAGCAGTATTAATACCCATTTCATTTAAACGTTTTGCTAACTGTCTTCCTATCCCCCAAATATCACCAACAGGAAAATTAGCTAAAATCTCATTTTGTGTTTGCCTTTTACAAATATTAAATACACCTATATCCGTATTTTTTTTTGCAATGTGATTAGCAACTTTAGCTAATGTTTTATTAGGGGCAATGCCAATTGAAACAGGGATACCTGTCCATTGTTTTACTGTTTTACGAATATCTAAACAATATTTCATTAAGTCTAATCGTCTAAATTCTTCTAAACGTAAGAATGCTTCATCAATAGAGTAGACTTCCATGGCAGGAGTAAATTGACGTAATGTTTCCATAACACGCTGCGACATGTCGCCGTACAACTGATAATTCGATGATAAAATAATAGCTTTTTTTTGCTCTAATAATTTTTTATATTGAAACATAGGAGCACCCATAGGAATTCCTAATTCTTTAATCTCATTGGAACGCGCTACAATACAACCATCATTATTAGATAAAACAGCAATAGGTTTTTTTTCCAAAGCTGGGTTGAAAACTCGCTCACAAGAACAATAAAAGTTATTGCAGTCAACTAGGGCGTAAAGAGGATCTGGCTTAAGCGAAGACATGCGTTATACCGCATGAATGACATTAGTAACTACACCCCAAATATGGACTTCATCTTCTTCACTCACTAAAATTGGTTCATACGCATCATTCTCTGGCGCTAAATAAACTTTACCGTTTATTTTCGCATAACGCTTAACAGTAAGTTCATGTTGAATTGCAGCAATTACAATCTTACCAACCTGTGGTTCAAGACTACGGTCTACTACTAATAAATCACCATCATGAATACCTGCATTAATCATCGATTCACCTGAGACACGGACAAAAAATGTAGCACTTGGTGTTTTAATTAAATGACTATTTAAATCAAGTTTGGTATCCATAAAATCATCGGCAGGCGAAGGAAAGCCGGCAGCTACTTTTGAAGCAAATAATGGTAATTCATATTCAGCTGTATTTTGTGATTCTATAAAATCTCTTACTTCTGCAACCATATTCTCTGGAACACGAATTGCTTTGGTAGGCACACCATAGAGACTCTTGCGCCCAGCACCTAATCTTTTGCCACCACGTTTTACAGACTTATTTTTGATTTCGTACATAATCTAAAAGTACTGTAAATATTGAGTTATGTCAATTAATTTAAGTGCCCTGTTTTCACAAAAATCAGTGCGCCTTCTTCTTTTGTAAAAGGCATATGCTGGCTTAAATGAGGACTTCTCAACCATGAACCTTTGGGGTAGGTACCAAACTCATCGTGAAACACACCTTCTAAAACTAAAATTTCTTCACCACCCCAGTGCTGATGAGGATTAAATATTGTATTTGGAGCCCATTTAACTAATGCTGCATGTTCAGTATTAAAATGATGTAAAGGCATGACTGATAAACCATCAACAAGACCTGGGAGCCAAGGTTCTTTATTTGTATTAATTTTAACTTGTTCTTGATCACCATCCTGAAATTGCCGAAGCTTTACAAATATAACGCAACCAGAATCACTATAAGGATTATGGGATGAACCCATTGGATTTCTTATATAAGTACCTTTTGGGTAAGATCCAAACTCATCAGAAAAAATTCCCTCTAAGACAATAAGTTCTTCGCCACCATCATGCACATGCTCATCAAATTTACTACCTGGAGCGAAACGAACTATTGATGTAGCAATAGCAGACTCTCCACCGTCATTTCTTTCAAGATACAAACGCTCAACGCCATCTGATGGTGATTTATGCCATATTTCATTTTTTGAATGAATAGCAATGCGCTTTGTGAAATCTTGATTAACCATTATATAAGTTCATTTAATTCATCTAGCGGCCATCTTGGTTTTACCTCACCTTGCAAATCATATATTTGCCCAGCCTCATATTTTTTATAACCTGCATAGGCTATCATTGCGCCATTATCTGTACAAAATTTTTTAGTTGGATAAAAAGCTTTTACATTAATCGAGTCTGCGAAATTATCAATCTTATTTCGAATAAATTGATTAGCACTAACTCCTCCTGAGATAACAATAGACGAATAACCTTTTTCTTGATGTGCGCGCTTAAGTTTTCCAACTAAGCAATCACACACCGCATTTTGTAATTCTAAAGCAATGTCTTTTCTTACTTGATCTGTTTTTCCAGATGATTTCCAAGTCAACATTATATGGGTTTTCAAACCACTAAAACTAAAATCACAATTAGGTTGATTTAAAATTGGGCGAGGAAATTTATAACTTCCACCATTTCCTTCTTTTGCTAACTTTTCAATTAATGGCCCTCCTGGATAATCGAGCCCTATGAGCTTTGCAGTTTTATCAAACGCTTCACCTACCGCATCATCCAGTGTTTCTCCCATAATTTCGTACATTCCAATATCCTTAGCATCAACAATCATAGTATGTCCACCAGAAATTAATAAGCCAAAAAATGGAAAAGATAAATCTGAATATTCCATAATTGGCGCAAGCAAATGAGCTTCTATATGATTAATGGAAATAATAGGTTTATCAATAATGTACGCTAAAGATCTTGCAAAAGTAGACCCAACAAGCAAACACCCTTTGAGACCTGGCCCCGCAGTATATGCAATCAGATCAATATCATCTAATCCTTTACCTGAATCTCTTAAAATCTTTTTTAATAACGGCAATATTCTATCTGCGTGATCTCGTGAGGCAAGCTCCGGAACAACCCCACCATATTCCTTATGTATGTCAATTTGACTAAAGACTTCGTCAGCAATTAAACCTTTTTTTGAGTCATATATTGCTAAACCTGTTTCATCACAAGATGTTTCTATGCCAAGAACTAACATAATATGCCCACGTATTTTTTTTGATTTTTATGCATAGAACTGTATAATCACACCACTAAATTATTAAAGGTAAATTATGCCAAGTATTAAAGTAAAAGAAAACGAGCCATTTGACATAGCGATCAGAAGATTCAGACGCGCTTGTGAAAAAGCTGGTGTTTTAACTGAAATTAGAAAAAGAGAATTCTACGAAAAACCAACATCTGTCAGAAAAAGAAAAGCAGCTGCAGCTGTTAAAAGGGTTCACAAAAGAACAAATAGAACTGCAACTGGAAGACGAATTAAATTATATTAATTTTTAATGTCTAATACAGAATCTAATAATTCCTCATTAAAAAATAAAATCACTGAAGATAAAAAATCTTCAATGAAAAGTGGTGACAAAAAACGTCTTGGCGCCCTCAAATTAATCCTTTCGGCAATACTCGATAAAGAAGTTGAAACTAGACAAGAATTAACTAACGAAAATATTTTTGAAATATTAAAAAAATTATCTAAAAAAAGTAAAGAATCTCTTACTCATTATATAGAAGCTGACAGAAAAGATTTAGCGGAACAAGAAGAATATGAATTGTCAGTTTTTAAAGAGTACTTGCCAGAAGAAATGACTTTAGAAGAAGTTCAAAAAATGATTGAAGATATTATGAAAGAGAAATCAATCAGCCAAATGAGCCAAATAGGTCAAGTGATGGGTGAATTAAAAAAACGCTCAAATAATCGCGCAGACATGGGCTTTGCTAGTAAATTTGTTAAAGAAAAACTATCTTAATTTTCAAATATAAATAATATCAAAGTATCAGCATTCATAGTTTTTATGTAATAATATACATATGAAAGAACCTATGCAGTTTCTAGATATACAGAGAGAAGATCCACCTGTAGAACAGGCGGAAATACGCATTTATAACTATAAAGAAATTTACTCAAATTTTGCTGCGGAAAAGGCATCTGAACAAGCTGGTAGATGTTTAAATTGTGGCAATCCATATTGTGAATGGAAGTGTCCTGTTCATAATTACATACCTACGTGGTTGAATCTTATTAATGAAGGAAAAATTATTGAAGCTGCAGAAATGTCTCATAAAACAAATTCTTTACCAGAAATATGTGGAAGAATTTGCCCACAAGACAGACTCTGTGAAGGAGCTTGTACTCTTGAAGATGGTTTTGGCGCTGTCACGATTGGATCTATAGAAAAATATATAACTGATGAAGCCTTTAAATTAGGGTGGAAACCAGATATGTCAGACGTTATTAAAACTGATAAAACTGTTGCTATTATTGGTGCTGGGCCGGCTGGACTAGCTTGCGCAGATATACTTACAAGAAATGGTGTTAAAGCAAAAATATTTGATAAATATTCAAGAATAGGTGGCCTTTTAACTTTTGGCATTCCTCCTTTCAAGCTTGATAAAGATGTTGTTGAAAAAAGAAAAGAAATTTTAGAAGGAATGGGAGTTGAATTTATATTAAATACCGAAGTTGGTAAAGATATAGACTTTCAAGAAATTTACGATAATCATGATGCCGTTTTTTTAGGGATGGGTACTTATAAACCAATGAAAGGAAATTTCAAAGGCGAAGATCTCGAAAATGTTCACGAAGCCTTACCATTTTTAATTTCAAATATTAATCGTGAATTAAAAATTTCTAATGATTTTATTTCTATGAAAAAACAAAAAGTTGTCATCCTTGGTGGAGGAGATACAGCAATGGACTGTAACAGAACATCAATTAGACAAGAAGCAGAAAGTGTGACCTGCATATACCGAAGAGATGAACAAAATATGCCTGGATCAAAGAAAGAAGTTAAAAACGCAAAAGAGGAAGGTGTGCAATTTCTTTTTAATTATCAACCCATAGAGATTATTGGAGATACAAAAGTTGAAGGAGTAAAAGTTGTAAAAACAAAATTAGGTCCTGCGGATGCAATGGGCAGAAAAAAACCAATAGTTTTGAAAAACTCTGAAAAAATTGTGCCAGCTGATAAAGTTATTATTGCATTTGGATTTCAACCAAGCCCAGCTGATTGGTTTAAAAAATATAATATAAATGTAAATGATAAGGGATTATTAAAAATTAATAATGAATATAATTATCAAACAACAAATAAAAAAGTTTTTGCGGGTGGCGATATGACAAGAGGTTCGGATTTAGTTGTTACTGCAGTTTTTGAAGGAAGAGAAGCTGCAGAAAATATTCTTGATTATTTAGAGATATAAATAATGGGCCAAATCAAAAATACAAGAATATTAGATGTATTAAAGGGTTCTCCTGTTGATAGAACTCCGGTTTGGATTATGCGTCAAGCTGGAAGATATCTGCCAGAGTATAAAAAAACTAGAAAAAAAGCAGGCAGTTTTATAAATCTATGCAAATCTCCTGATCTTGCATCCGAAGTTACTTTGCAGCCAATTGAAAGATTTAATCTTGATGCAGCCATAATATTTTCTGACATCCTTACTATTCCTGATGCAATGGGGCTAGAGTTAAAATTTAAAGATAATCATGGACCATATTTTGACAATCCTCTCGATGACATTTCCAATGTACAAAATCTTAATGATAATGACATAGATACAAAATTGAATTACGTGTCTGAAGCTATTATTGAAACTAAAAAAAAATTAAATAACGAAATTCCACTTATAGGATTTTCAGGAAGCCCCTGGACGTTATCAACCTATATGATTGAAGGTTCGGCAACAAAAGAGTTTAGAAAAGTTAGATCAAAAATCTATAATGACAAAAAAATGTTACAAACTTTAAACCAAAAATTAGTTAATGCTATTTCTAATTATCTAATAATGCAGGTTAAAGCAGGGGCTAATATATTAATGATTTTTGACTCTTGGGGAGGATTACTTAATACCGAAAATTATATAAATTTTTCTCTTGATCCAATGAAAAAAATAATAGAAAAATTAAGAAAAAACGAGTTAACAAAAAAAATCCCAGTTATACTTTTTACTAAAGGTGGTGGTAATTGGTTAAAACAAATTACAGATTCTGGTTGTGATGCAATTGGTTTAGATTGGACAGTGGAATTATCAGCGGCACGTAAAACTGTTGGTGAAAACATATGCTTGCAAGGTAATTTAGATCCTTGCGCTCTTCATGGCACAAAAGAATCCATTAAAAATGCAGCAAGCAAAGTTATGGATTCTTATGGTTTTGGCCACAAACATATTTTTAATTTAGGACACGGAATTGATCAATATGTTGACCCAGATAATTTAGAATTTTTAATAAACCATGTAAAAGAGTATAGTAAAAGATATCATCAGAATTAAAATAGTTTTTCTATTTCAACCTCTTCCTCGTTTTTATTTATAATTTTATTATCTTTACTAAAAGTTTTAGGAACATTTTCTTTTCTAAAAACTTCGATTATGGAATTTTTTGAATCAGGAGAAGCTAATAAACCATTTTTGCTATCAATCTTAGCGCTTACTAAACCATCTGGTTCATCTAAATTTGCAATAGGCTTTCCTTTTAATGCTACTTTCATGTAATCAATCCACATTGGTAAAGCCGCTGTGCTTCCAAATTCTTTTTTACCAAGCGAAGAATGATCATCAAAACCTAAAAAACTTACTGCAACAATATCTCTATTAAACCCGCTGAACCAAGCATCCTTTTGATCATTTGTAGTTCCTGTTTTCCCTGCGATGTCACTTCTTTTAAGAACTTTCGCTCTCTTAGCTGTTCCATATTTCACTACGTCTTTCATTATACTTACCATCTGATAAATATTTCTTGGGTCAAGTGTTTGCATTGAAAATCTTGGTAAACCAGCTATTTCTCTTAACTCTTGAACTTCTTCAACAGATTTAGCCGAAGGAAATTGCAAAGTATCTAAACTTACATAGTCACAAGGATTGCTACATACTCTTATAGGATTTTCAACATAAATAATTTCATTATTTCTTTTCCTTACTTGCTCAATTAAATAAGGCTGAATTCCATAACCTCCATTTGAAAAATATGCATAAGATTGAGCCAACTCTAGAGGAGTAATTTCGCCACTACCTAAAGCTAAAGTTAAGTCTTTTGGAAATTTTTCAGTAGGTAAAGCAAAGTTTTTTGCATAATTTAAAGTATAATTTATTCCAATACTATCTAATAATCTTATTGAGATCATATTTATAGATTTTGCTAAACCATAACGCAGTCTTGTAAAACCATAAAATTTCCCACCATAATTTTTTGGCCTCCAAGCCCCACTAACTGTATTTTCTTTAAATACTTTTGGTGCGTCGTTTATTATAGAGGCAGGAGTATATCCTTTGTTTAATGCCGCTGAGTAAATAAACGGTTTGAAACTAGAACCTGGCTGTCTTTTTGCTTGAGTAACTCTATTAAATTTACTTATTCTAAAATCATACCCACCAGATAAAGCGGAGATTGCTCCACTATTAGAATCAATTGAAACTAAAGCCCCATTTACATTGGGTACCTGAGATAATTTCCACTTATTATTTACTTCCTTTATTCTTATTACATCTCCAATTGATAAAACAGAATAAAAATTCTTAATTTTTTTCCTATAATTAACATCAAAGTACTGATTTTTTATCAAAATATCATCTATATGAATATCTATTAGCTTGTTATATTTTGAATATACTTTTATAGAATATTTATCTACATTTAAAACTACTGCTGGGACATTCTTATTAATCTCATAGTAGCTATTTAAGAATTTAGAAATATTTTTTTTTGAAATTTCTAAATCATATTCAAGATCAGAATTTAATAATTTACCATAATTTATCTTTCCTTCAGGGCCTCTGTACCCGTGTCGAATATCATATTTTTCAATATTTTTTCTTAATGATTGTCTTGCTGCCTCCTGTAATTTACTATCTACAGTTGTAAAAACATCGTAACCTAGTATATAAGCGTCGTTCCCAAATCTTTCTTCCATTTGCGCTCTTACCATTTCAGCTACATATGGTGCTCTCAATTCTATGCTTGCAGTGTTTAACTTAGCAGATACAGGAGAAAGATAAGCAGTTACGTACTCTTCCTTTGATATAAAATTATTTTCTGACATTCTTCTTAAGACATAATCTCTTCTTTGAAGAGCTCTCTTTTCGTTAGAGATTGGATTATATTTTGAAGGCGCTTTAGGCAAACCAGCAATCATTGCCATTTGGGCTAAAGTTAAATCTTCTAGTCTTTTCCCATAATATACTTGTGAAGCAGCTGCGACTCCATATGATCTATGACCAAGATAAATTTTATTCATATAGAGTTCAAAAATTCTTTCTTTACTTAAATTTCTCTCCATTTTATATGCTAGGAGAATTTCTCTTAACTTACGAATAATTTTTTTTTCTCTTGTTAAATAAAAGTTTCTAGCAACTTGCATTGTAATTGTGCTTCCACCTTGAGTAACTTTGCCTGTTGTTATGAAGCTTTTAAATGCTCTTAATAAGCCCAGATAATCAACACCGCTATGATTATAAAACCTGTTATCCTCTGCCGCGATAAATGCATTTTTTAAATCATTTGGTATCTCTTCAAAAGTCACCGGAATTCTCTTTTTTTCACCATAAACGGCTATCAATTTTTTATCTTGAGTATATACTCGCATTGGTATTTGCATCCTCATATCAAGTATTTCTTCAACCGAGGGTAAACTGCTAGCTAAAACAATATAAAATGTTAAAAGTGACGCAACAATTAAACCAATTATAAAATAGGTTGGTTTTAAGGCTTTTTTAAGAAATATACTCATACTTGTTGGTAGCAATAAAGTTTCTTGTTAATATCTATATAATACTATAAAAACAAAATTTATCTTGTCTAAACATAGGAACAATATAATTTTAATCGGTCCAATGGGTTCTGGAAAGAGCTCTATTGGCAAAAAATTATCAAAAATGATGAAATTTGATTTCATTGATACTGATCAATTAATTGAGGAAAAGACAGGGGTAGATATAAGCACAATATTTGAGCATGAGGGCGAAGAAGGTTTTAGAAAAAGAGAGTCTAAAATTTTAAACGAAATTTCATCTTGCAAGAAATCAGTTATTGGTACTGGCGGGGGTATAATATTGCTAGAGCAAAATCGTAAAATAATTGAAAAAATGGGATTTGTTGTTTATTTGATAGCAAGCATCAAAGAATTAGTCTATCGAACTGAAAATGATAAAAACAGACCTTTAATAAACAATGTAAATGCTGAGGAAAAAATTACTAGTTTAATTAAAGAGAGACAAATGTATTATAAAGAAATAGCAAATACTAAAATAAATACTGACAATTATGATACAGTAAAAATATCAAAAATTATTATTCAGGAATATGAAAAAAATAATTGTTAAGCTAAAAGAAAATTCATACCCTATTTTTATTGGAAAAAATATTCTATCTAATAAAAAACTATATCTTGCTATTAAAGAAAAAAAGATTGCTCTTATTACAAACAATAAAATTAAAGCTTTACACTTTAAGAATCTTAAAAATAATATATTAAAAAAAGAAAATATAATTTTGCCAGATGGCGAAAAATATAAAAATCAAGAAAGTATTACAAAAATTCATAACTATTTGCTAAAAAACAATTTTTCTAGAGATAGTGCTTTAATTGCTTTCGGTGGTGGGGTTATTGGCGATATCACAGGCTTCGCTGCTTCAACCTATCAACGAGGCATTAAGTTTATACAAATACCAACTACTTTGCTTGCAATGGTTGACTCATCTGTAGGGGGTAAAACAGGTATTAATCATACTCTAGGTAAAAATATGATTGGTTCTTTTCATCAGCCTAGTGCGGTTATTGCCGATACAGAAATTTTAAAAACTTTATCTGAAAGACAATTTAACGCTGGCATGGCTGAAGTAGTAAAATACGGAATTATCAAGGATAAAATATTTTTTAAATGGATATTAAAAGAGCATGAAAATATTAAAAACTTAAATACTGAAAGCATAATAAAAATTATCAAAAAATCTTGCCAAATAAAAGCGGACATAGTTGCTCTAGATGAAAAAGAGAAAAACATTCGCGCATTATTGAATTTAGGGCACACCTTTGGGCATGCTATAGAAAATAATCTTGGTTATGGAAAATGGTTACATGGCGAAGCAATAGCTTGTGGCTTTCTCATAGCCGCTGACATTTCAATACAAAAAAAAATAATGACAAATACAGAATATGAGGAAATCAAAAAAATTTTAAAAATATTTAAATTACCTATAAAATTACCCAAAAATATAAATTTAGAAAAACTTTATAAAACAATGCTATTAGATAAAAAAGTTAAGAACAATAAAATTGTTTTTGTTCTTCCTAAAAATATTGGAAGTGCATACATAACTAATGAGATTAAAAAGTCTATGGTTATGAAAGCATTAAAAAATCATGCCCAATGAAATTGAAAATCGCCTTGCTTCTTATGCCTTAAAATCTTCAAAAAGCTTAGGTCGTGTTCATAATGAAGATCCGCCTAATTTAAGGTCAGAATTTCAAAGAGATCGTGAAAGAATAATTCATTCTACAGCTTTTAGGAGACTTGAATATAAAACACAAGTTTTTGTAAATCATGAAGGTGATATGTATAGAACTAGGCTTACTCATACTATAGAAGTTGCCCAAATATCAAGGGCTGTTGCGAGGGCATTAAAAATAAATGAGGACTTGACTGAAGCAATATCATTAGCACACGATTTAGGGCACACACCATTCGGCCACGCTGGACAAGATATATTAAATAAATGTATGAAAGAATTTGGTGGTTTTGAACATAATATTCAATCACTAAGAATAATTGATAAATTAGAGAATCAATATGCAAACTTTCCAGGCATAAATCTATGCTTTGAAACTAGGGAAGGAATATTAAAAAGATGTAGTTTGTCTCTTGCAAAAAAATTAGGATCTGTTGGGAATAGATTTATTGAAAAAAAAAATCCATCACTAGAAGCTCAGTTGACAAATATATGCGATGAAATTGCTTATAATAATCATGATATTCAAGATGGAATAAAAGCAAAAAAAATATTTATAGAACAGCTCGAAGATTTGCCAATTTTCTATGATCAAATGAGTGAAGTGTTAGCAAAATATCCAAGATTATCAAAGTCAAAAATAGTTAGTGAAACTGTTAGGAAGATAATAAATATGTTAGTAAATGATGTAATAAAAAATTCTAATGAAGAAATCAAAAAAGAAAATATTTCTACGAGTGAGGATGTTAGAAATTGTAAAAAAACTCTTATTTGTTTTTCTGATGAAATAAAAAGATTAAATATTGAACTGAAAAAATTTTTATATAAAAACCTTTATATGCACCCAGACGTTGTGGTCATGACCAATCGAGCTAATGTTATTATTAAGGACCTATTTCTAGCATATAACAATGATCTTAATCTAATTTCAGAAGAATATTGCGCTCACAATATTGATAAAATTAATTTGGGGCACAAAGAGAGAGTTATATGTGATTATATTGCTGGTATGACTGATAGATTTGCTCAACAAGAGCACCAGAGGTTGTTTAAATAGCGTTTACCTGTTCGAAATATAAATATTAGATAATTACATTGAATGAATAGGCGTCAAGTTCTATACTGTTAATACGTTCATCCTTTTAGGACGGAAGTAGGTTTAAACGCTGAAGGAACGCACCAAACTTTTAACCTAGAGTTTGGTGATCTATCATCAAACTCTAGTGAAATTGATATTTTAGAGTATGACAATTAACAAAGACAAAATAACTGGTTTATACAATAAAGACTTTGAAAAAGATAGTTGCGGATTTGGCTTGATTGCTAATATCGACAACAAACCTAGTCATTGGCTTATAGATACTGCTATCACTGCACTTGAAAGACTTGCCCACAGAGGTGCTGTAGGCGCCGATGGAACTTCTGGGGACGGCTGCGGCATATTATTCAAGATTCCAGAATATTTTTTTAGATCACTTGCTAATGAAGAAAAAATAAATTTAGCAAAAAATTTTGCTATAGGTATGTTTTTTCTTAATCCAGACAAAAAGAAACGTGATGCTTCAATAAAAATTATTGAAAAAGTTCTCAATGAACATAATTTTATTTTAGCAGGCTGGAGAGACGTGCCTGTTAACGAAAAAATTTGTGGTACAGATGCTCTTAGATCTCTTCCTTATATTAAACAAGCATTTATAAATCCAACAGAAAAGATTGACATTGCAAACATCGAATCTAGATTACTTGTTGTTAGAAGAAAGATTGAAATACTTGTATCAAATACTAAAGATGATTCATTTTATATTTCAAGTTTTTCATCCAAGGTTATTTTATATAAAGGTATGGTCATGCCAAAACATTTAGCAAAGTTTTATAGCGACTTATCAAATAAAAATCTTGAGACTTCGCTTTGCGTTTTCCATCAAAGATTCTCAACAAATACTACACCTCAATGGAGTTTAGCGCAGCCATTTAGAATGCTGGCCCATAATGGAGAAATAAATACAATTAGAGCTAATAGAAATTGGTCTCAAGCGAGATCTAGCATATTTAAAACTCCAAAAATACCCGAGCTTCATGAATTAAAACCGCTAGTTTCTATGCAAGGTTCTGATTCAAAAAGCTTAGATAACATGCTTGAACTTTTAACAATTGGAGGTGTAAACCTATTCAAAGCAATCAAGCTTCTCATACCGCCTGCCTGGAAAAGTATCCCAGAAAGCGATCATAATTTGAAAGCATTTTATGAATATAATGCTAAACATATGGAATCTTGGGATGGACCAGCTGGTATTGTCCTAACTGACGGAAGATATGCTTCTTGCGTGACTGATAGAAATGGATTAAGGCCAGCAAGATATATAATTACAAAGGATAGACATATTACCGTAGCTTCTGAAATAGGAGTCTACGATTATGATGAAAAAGATGTTATCGAAAAAGGTAAGCTTGGTCCTGGACAAATAATTGCGGTAGATACAGAGGAGAATAAGATTTTATATTCCAATGACATTGATGACATTTTAAAAAGCAGATGCCCTTATAAAGAATGGATGGATTCTGGAGCTGAAACTATGAGAAGAATAATTCCCGATAAGTTTCCAGAATTAGAATTCTTTGATGAAAATCAGATTAAACAATATGAAAAAATGTTTAATGTTTCATATGAAGAAAAAGATCAAATACTAAAGCCGCTATCAAAGCTTAGCCAAGAAGCTATTGGCTCTATGGGCGATGATACTCCATTTCCTGTGCTATCTAAGGAAATAAGGTCTTTATATGATTATTTTAGGCAACAATTTGCTCAAGTGACTAACCCCCCAATTGATCCTATAAGAGAAAGTAATGTCATGTCATTAGAAACATTCCTTGGGCCTGACTTAAATGTCTTTGAGGAAGGTTCCGAGCATGCACATAGATTAACTATTGAATCTCCAATTCTCTCTTTTAGAAAATTTAAACAATTACAGGAATTGAAAAATAAAAAATTTACTTATGAGATTTTGGACTTAAATTATTCTATTGAAATACCTCTTGAAGAAGCTATCAAAGACTTAACAAAAAGAGCAATTACGTCTGCAAAAAATAAAATAGTTTTTCTTATACTCACGGATAAAAATATTAAAAAAGGAAAAATTCCAATTCATGCTTTACTTGCTACTGGTGCAGTTCATCACGCGTTGATTAATAATGGCTTAAGAACAAAAGTAAATATAATTGTGGAAACAGCTACAGCTAGAGACTCCCACCATTGCGCTACTTTAATCGGGTATGGGGCAACAGCTATATATCCATACTTAGCTTATCAATCACTTAACAGTATGATTCTTAATAAATCTAATAATAATACAGAATTTTTTGAAGCCACAAGAAATTACAGACAAGGAATAAATAAAGGCTTATTTAAAATTTTATCAAAAATGGGAATTTCAACAATAGCTAGTTATAGAGGCTCTCAATTATTTGAATGCATAGGGTTAAATCAAGAAGTTGTAGATTTATGTTTTTGTGACACGATAAATAGACTGTCAGGCACAACTTTTGATGACCTTCAAAAAGACCAAGAACTTTTAGCAAAGAATACTTGGAGCATAAGAAAAGGTATTAAACAAGGAGGCTTACTGAAATATGTTCATGGAGAAGAATTTCATGCTTATAATCCTGATGTAGTCAAAACACTTCAAGATGCTGTCAAAAGTGGAGAATATTCTGATTATGAAAAATATAGCAACATCGTAAACAATAGAGAAACGATGGTAATTAGGGATTTATTAGATTTAAAAAGTTCTAAAAAACCTATCCCGCTTGATGAAGTTGAGCCTATAGAAGATATTTTACTAAGATTTGATTCAGCTGGTATGTCACTTGGCGCGCTTTCGCCTGATGCTCATGAAACATTAGCTCAAGCAATGAATAAAATGGGAGGAAGATCAAACTCTGGAGAGGGTGGAGAAGATGAAAAAAGATTTAATACTGACAAGAATTCTAAAATTAAACAAGTTGCATCTGGCAGATTCGGAGTAACTCCGCATTACTTAGTTAATGCAGAAGTTATTCAAATTAAGATCGCACAGGGAGCAAAGCCAGGAGAAGGTGGGCAACTTCCGGGAGATAAAGTTGATAAGTTAATCGCAACATTAAGATACTCAAATCCAGGAATAACGTTAATTTCACCGCCACCCCATCACGATATATATTCTATTGAAGATTTAGCGCAACTCATTTTTGATCTCAAGCAAGTTAATCCTGCGGCATTAGTATCAGTTAAGTTGGTAGCTGAAGCAGGTGTTGGAACAATTGCAGCTGGCGTTACAAAAGCTTACGCTGACCTTATTACTATATCTGGTTATGATGGAGGAACAGGTGCTAGTCCTCTATCAAGTATAAAATATGCAGGAGGTCCTTGGGAAATGGGCTTATCAGAAACCCATCAGACCTTAAGAGCAAATAATTTAAGAAAAAATATTAGACTACAAGCAGATGGTGGATTAAAAACTGGTTTAGATGTTATTAAGGCAGCAATTTTAGGAGCTGAAAGTTTTGGTTTTGGTACAGGCCCAATGATTGCTATGGGTTGCAAATATTTAAGAATTTGTCATTTAAATAATTGCGCAACTGGCGTAGCTACTCAAAATACTATTTTAAGAAAATATCATTTTATTGGCAAAGATGAAATGGTTATGAATTATTTTAAATTCATTGCTCAGGAAACCAGAATAATTTTAGCAAACCTTGGTTATAAAAAACTATCAGATATAATTGGAAAAACTGAAATTTTTAAAATTAAATCTAAAAAAGATGGTAAATTAAAAAATTTAATAATCGACCCTATAGTATCTAATGCAAATGTTGATAAAAATATCTCTCACTTCTGTGAAGTCAAAAATAATGATCCGTGGGATAAAGCAGAATTATCTAAACAGATTGATCAAGATGTTATTAATAATATTGAAAATAAATTAGGTGGTAACTTTAAATATAGAATCAAAAACACAGATAGATCTGTTGGGGCTAGTACTTCAGGTCTGATTGCAAAATTGTACGGTAATTATGGAATGTCTAAAAAACCAATTAACCTTTTCTTTGAAGGAACTGCAGGACAAAGTTTTGGAGTATGGAATGCAGGAGGTTTGAATTTAACTCTTGAAGGTGACGCTAATGACTATGTAGGCAAGGGAATGGCTTCCGGTGAAATAATTGTTTATCCTCCAAAGGAAGCTGGTTTTGAAAGTAAAAATTCTGTAATTATAGGAAATACTTGTCTTTATGGAGCAACAGGGGGTAAACTTTACGCATCGGGAATTGCTGGAGAAAGATTTGCCGTTAGAAACTCAGGTGCTATTGCAATTGTCGAAGGTGTTGGTGATCACGGTTGTGAATATATGACAAACGGTATCGTAATAATCTTAGGTAAAACTGGAATTAACTTTGGAGCAGGAATGTCGGGAGGGTTTGCTCTAGTCTTGGATGAAAATAATGATTTTAAAAATAAATACAATCCAGAGCTTGTAGAGATTTTAAAAATGAGTAGTTACCCAGAATTACAATCTTTCCTTATCACTGCTATCGAAGACTACTGCAAAAAAACACAAAGTAATTGGGGCAAAGAAATATTAAATAACTTTGAAAATTATGCTAACAAATTCTTAATGGTAAAACCAAAAACTATAAAAATTGAAGAACTCCTTAAAAAGGATAGTGTAGCTGCTTAAAATGGCACAAAATATACCAAAAGATTTCATTGACAATTTATTAGAAAGAGCAAATATAGTTGATATTATTGGTAACTATATAAAACTCGAAAAAAAGGGTAATGATTATTGGTCTAACTGCCCATTTCATAGCGAAAAAACATCTTCATTTAGTGTAAGTGAAAATAAACAGTTTTATCATTGTTTTGGTTGTGGTGCTCACGGTAATTCTATAGGATTTATTATGGAGCACACCAACAAAACTTTTCCAGAGGCAATTGAAGCACTTGCTAACACATTAGGTGTAGAGATTCCGCGAGATAAAGAAACAAATAAATTATATGAAACGCAAAAAATTATTCATAATTGCTTAAAAGATAGTCAAAAAATTTTTACAGATCAACTTAAAGTGTCAAATCAAGCAATCGCCTATCTAAAAAATAGAAATATTAAAGGTGAGACTGCAAAAGTATTTAATTTAGGTTATTCCGAAGATAGTTTTCAAAGCCTTAAAGTAAAATTAAATAAAAATTACTCTGAATCAAATCTCTTGGATGCAGGTCTAATCGCAAAAAAGAACAATAATTCCTATGATAAATTTCGCGGAAGAATCATGTTCCCAATTAATGACCACAATGGAAAAATTATCGCTTTTGGTGGAAGAATTTTAGTCGAAAATAAAGAGAGAACTGAAGCTAAATATATGAATTCTCCTGAGACAAAGTTATTTAGTAAAAAAAAGATTTTATATAATTTGCATTTAGCGAAGCAAGAGAAAATATCAAAAGACTATATGTTTATAGTAGAAGGCTATATGGATGTAATTGCACTTTATCAAGCAGGAATAAAAAATGTCGTAGCAACCTTAGGCACTGCAGTTACAAAAGAAAACTTAACGCAATGTTTTAAATATACAAGAGAGATTATATGTTGCTTTGATGGCGATAATGCTGGAGAAAAAGCGGCGTGGCAAGGTGTTGAAAATATTATGCCGGTTATAAAGGACGGAGATGTAATAAGTTTTGTTTTTCTACCTAAAGACAATGACCCAGATAATATTGTAGAAAAAGGAGGGCGGGAATTATGGGACCAACAAATCAGGAATAAGATAAGCATTGAAGAATTTATATATCGTAGATTTTCAAAAGAATTTGATTTAAGTACAGCTGCAGGAAAAACACAATATCTAAAAAGAATAAATTCACTTTTAAATAATTTAAGTGCAAAAATTTTAAAAAATATGTTGCTTGTAAGTTTAAACGAAAAAATTGGCTCGAAATATGATGAAACCAAAGATAATAGTTCCCCAAAAATCAAACAAAAAAAATATAAAACCACTTCCCCTCTTCAAAAAGCTATTTTAATTCTTTTGCATCATCCAAATATTTCTGTCGATGAAAAATTAATAAGAGATAATCATTTAAAAGATAATATAGGTATCAAGATAATAAAATCTATTTTGGAATTAACAAAAAAAAATAAAAATATGAACATAGGTAGGATCATCGAAAATTTTAGAGAAGATGAAAATATCTATAGTTCTTTGAATAAAATAAGTATGATGCCAATACCAAAATATGATTTTCCAGATAAAGAGTTTCACGCCTACATTTATCTCGTAATCAAGAATTTATTAAAAGATAAGCTTGATGAGATTGATCCTTCTAATCTCGAGAAAACCGCTGAACTGAATAGAGAAATTAGAGAAATTGATAAGAAATCAAAGAATTTTTAAAGTAATATTTGTTTTATATGGTATAATTTTTGCCCAATTTATACAAAGTTAGCTTATACCCACTTTTTAATAATGACTATAGCCCAAGACCAACAAACTAAAATTAAAGAACTTATCTCAAAAGGAAAAGAGCAAGGTTATTTAACCTATGCTGAAGTTAACGATCATTTGCCAGAGGGAATCGTAGATTCTGACCAAATTGAAGATATCATAAACATGATTACAGAAATGGGTATAGTTGTTCAGGAGCAACCACCTGACGAAGATTCGTTAAGTCTTAGTGAAAACCAATCAACTGACGATGATGCCGCAGAAGAAGCAGCTCAAGCTCTTGCAACAGTTGATCAAGAATTTGGAAGAACCACTGATCCTGTAAGAATGTATATGCGCGAAATGGGTACTGTAAATCTTCTAACAAGGGAAGGTGAAATAAGTATTGCAAAAAGAATTGAAGAGGGCATAAATCAAGTTACTCATGCTTTAGCTTTTTATCCAAATACAATTGAAAAACTTCTTACATCTTATGCGCTAGTAATAAATCAGCCCGAGGAAGATGAAGATGAAGATGAAGAAATTGAAAGATTAAAACTTACAGACTTATTAAATGGATTTATTGATCCTGATGCAGACAATGAGGCAATTGCAAACCATGATGTAAAAGATGAAGATGAAGATGATGAACAAGCTGAGGCAGATATTGATACCGGTATTGACCCTGAAGAAGCTAAATTACATTTTGAAACTTTAATAAAATTATTTAAAAAAACCAATCAGCCAGCAGTAAAAAGTGACTCAAAAAAACTTTTAAAAGCTAGAGAAAAAGTTGCTGATTATTTTATGAGATTTAGGATTGTTCCTCTTCTTTTAAGTGAATTGAAATACGATTTAAAATTAATTGTATCTAAAATTCGCGAGAATGAAAAAGCTATAGCTAAATTAGCTACATCTTCAGGAATGCCAAGACGAGAATTTATTAAAAGTTTTACAGAACACAGTACAAATTTGTCTTGGGTCCAAAATAGATTAAAAGGCAAGCCAAAATATGCTGCAAAATTAAAAAAGAATAAAGACGAAATAGTTAAGCTACAAAAGAAACTTTTAAAAATAGAAGAGCAAACTGATTTGACAGTTGCAGAAATTAAAGAGATTAACAGAAAAATGTCAATTGGTGAGGCAAAATCGAAACGTGCTAAAAAAGAAATGATTGAAGCAAATCTTCGTCTTGTGATTTCTATAGCTAAAAAATACACAAATAGAGGCTTGCAATTTTTAGATTTAATACAAGAAGGTAATATTGGTCTGATGAAAGCTGTAGATAAATTTGAATACAGAAGAGGATATAAATTTTCTACTTATGCAACTTGGTGGATAAGACAAGCAATCACAAGGTCTATTGCGGACCAAGCTAGAACTATTCGAATTCCTGTGCATATGATTGAAACTATTAATAAACTAAATAGAATATCAAGACAAATGACCCAAGAGAATGGTAAAGAACCAACACCAGAGGAATTATCAATCAAAATGGCTATGCCAGAAGATAAAATAAGAAAAGTTTTAAAAATTGCTAAAGAACCAATATCAATGGAGACACCGATTGGTGATGACGAAGACTCTCATTTAGGCGATTTCATTGAAGACGGAAATATATTAACCCCCATGGAGTCAGCGGCAAACGAAAGTCTTGGAGAAGCAACAAGAAGTATTTTAGGATCTTTAACCCCGAGAGAAGCAAAAGTTTTAAGAATGCGTTTTGGTATAGATATGAATACAGACCATACTCTTGAGGAGGTCGGAAAGCAGTTTGATGTTACTCGTGAGAGAATTAGACAAATAGAAGCAAAAGCTCTGAGAAAACTTAGACACCCTAGCAGATCAGAACAATTAAAAAGTTTTTTAGATATTGATTAAATTGCAATAGCCTGTGGAATAGTTTGGTGAAGTTTCTCAATAATGATTGTTATTTCATCACCAAAATTTATATACACAAATAATATTATTCCTAGAAAAAATAAAAAAAATAAAAGTAAAGTATAAGAAAACATCTTGACAAATAATCCTAAAAAAAAAATTATAAACTTAATTATGAAATTCAAATTAGTTTCCTAATATAGAGACAAAATACTTATTTCATTAACCAAAATTATTAATAAAAATACAATAATAATTGAAAATAAAAATCCAAAATAAATTCTTCTTGATCTTACAAAAAATTCCTCAGTTGTAACCTCATAATTATTTGTATATGTATTTTTTTTATTCTCAAAATTTGATTGATTTTCACCATATTTTGTATTAAATCTTTCTGTTAAGTCATTTATTGATTTTTCTATATTTTCTATTCTTTTTAATCTAAGTATTTCTGCTGCAGCATATCCTTTATTTTTTAATTTGAACCTACCTTTAGTTGCAGTATCATTAAAATCATTATTTTTATCTACAGAAACCTCTTTTTTTGAACTTAAATCAATTGATGAAATTTTTTTCTCCAACTCGTTTATTTTATTTAATATTTCTTTTTCTTTTTCACTATTTACATTTGTAATATTATTTACTTTTGGCATAGCGGAAATATTATGATCTAGTTCCTCTAGTTTATTTTCAAGACTAGATATAGCGGTTATCAAAGATAGTTCTATATCGCTAATTTTTTCTTTGTTATCTTTTTCTTCCACGTCAAATCATTCTCATTTTGTTAATTTCTTTAATTATTATATACGATTAATAAAATTTTTTATGCCTTATCCATGATATTGTGCCCGTAATAGATAATATAATAAAACCTAGTGTAACAAGATCTACTAAAGTCACACCGACTGCACCGAATAGTCTCCCAGAATGCAAATCAACCACAATTCTTTCATAAGTTATTGTTTTCGATAAACTTTTTTTTCTAATCTCTTCTTTAATATTTTCTGGAACAATATTTTTCTTTAGCTGAACTTTATATTCATTTTGATTATCTTTTTCGTCCAAGTGAATCATATCTTGTATTTCTGCAGAGCTATCAATTTTAATTAGATGATTATCATATTTTATATAATAAAGGTTATCTTCTTTATACACTTCTTGAAGCGATACTATGTTATTTAAAATTTTAGTACTATTAAAATATAAATTATCATTGCAAACTGATATCCACTTATCACTCACTTGAATAGATGAAATCTCGCAAGGCTGTATACCATAAAATTTTATCGCAATATATCCAGGAGCATAGCTTTTCCTTAAATTAAAATCTTCTGCATGTTGCAATAATGATCCAGTAATAGAAAGAACTAGAACAAAAAAAACTAGAGATATACCAAAAATTCTATGTATTTTAATAAGCATATGTAATTATAATTTGTATTACAAAAAAAAGATACTTTGTAGTCTATTTGCTATAATTAAAAAATTACTATGAAAATCTTTAAAAATTTAATATTAATAACTACAATTATTTTGTTATTTTCTGGGTGTAATGGTAACAACCATATTATCGCAGGAAATGCATTTGGAACAATATTCTATATCGAATTAAAAGGATATGACGATAATCTTGATCTAAAAAAAATACACTTAGGAATAAATAATATTATAGATAATATTGATAATTCAGCGTCAAATTATAAAGAAAATTCCGAGATATCCGAGTTTAACTTCAGCAATAAATTAATCAAGCAGTTCTCAAAACACTTATTCTTGATTATAAAAAAAGCTATGTATGCTAGCGAAAGGACAGATGGCTTTTTTGATATAACAATTGGAGATATAAAAATAAGAAAAGGTTTTTACCAAAGCCCCGTAAAAGTTCCAAATAACAGGAAAAATAATTTTAATTATAAAAATATTGTCTTATTAAATGAAAAAAATACGATAAAAAGAAATAATAAAAATATTATTATTGATTTATCTGGTATTGCTAAAGGCTATGCTGTTGATCTTATATATAATTTTTTAGATGATAAAAATATAAGCGACTTTACGATAAATATTGGAGGTGAAATACGAATAAAAACCTCAAATGAAATTACAACTATTGCAATCGACGATCCATCACGGGTGAATAAATTTATAGAAAATGTAAATTTACCAAATACATATTCCATTGCATCATCTGGCACATATAATAATACTATTAAATATAAAAATAATAATATTAGTCATATTATAAATCCTAAAGATTTATCGAATAAAGAACAAAAATATTTATTAGTTTCAGTTGTACACAACGAATGCGCTATTGCTGATGCAATAGCTACAGGATTAATAGCAATGGATGTAAAAGATATTATAAATTTTTCAAATAAAAACAATATTGCTTCAATGCTTATAATATCAAATGATAGTCATACTAAAAAATATTATTCAAAAAAATTTTTAAAATATATAGAAAATTAATTTAGTTTTGAATATAAAAATAGTGATAACTTTGATAGTTTTCTCATCGAATTTACTGACATAGTTGCACCGGATATATTTGCAATTCTGTTAGTTAGCTTACCATTACCTTTTAATGTGTTACCTCTAATTTGATTAAGAAAATAATCATACTTTATTTCATATCCATAATTTTCTCTATAAACTAAAACTTTAGTATCCAAAATTTTTTGATTTTCTACAACATAACCTGTTGTTATAAATTCGTGTTTACCGATTGCTTCTAGTATAAAAGCAACTTTATTTCCAGATTTCCAATATTTTATAACTGGTAAATGATAGGTGTCTTCAAGGATATTTGTGACTCCTTCTTCTATCTCTTCTTTCAATATTATATAAGAATGCATTGGTACTTCATTTACATTTAAAGCTTTTTTTATAAAAGTATTTTTATCCATTATTACGTCTTCTGCTTGTAATAAAGTATTTGTTAAAAAGATAATTAGTATTGCTTTAAATATTTTCATAATTTTTTTAAAAAAGCTGGCTAGCTAACATCGAAGTTTAAATTTTTATGGTATTAACGAGGAGAAGAAGTTTATACCATTTTTGTTAACTAGCCAAACACGCCCTAATGTGTAACATAAATTTTAATTATTATTAAAATTCATAACCCATGCCCAAATGAATACCGTCAGCATCACTACTATCTTTTGATGGGTTTGAATATTCTTTATCATACCAATTTGCTTTTATTACTGCGTCAGTTCCTTGTGGCCACCAGCTAAATCCATATTGAACAACTGTGTATTGTCTAGAGATACTTTCTCCTGATACAACAGAATTATTAGCAAAGAAACCTACATTTCCAAATCTTTTTGAAACCTCTAAAAACGTTCCTTGTTGTTCGTCAAAACCATTTGTGAAAAATGTACCCGACTCATCCTTTCCATCAAATTCAGCTTGAACGTGTAAGCCTCTTACCTCAAAGCCTGATCCAAATTGATAAATTGCTGATGCGCCCATAATATCAAGCTTATCAATGTTGTCCCCAGAATCCTGAGTAAAGTCAGCCTGATGATTATAGAAGAGTGATGCTTTCAAGCCTGGAATACCGGTGTATGTAATTCTTGCGGTATATGCTAAATCATTTGCAGTAGCGCTTGCAGATTTTTGGCGACCACCTCTTATATATCCTGTTGTTGCACTTCCTTTCATTCCCTCGTGAAGCATAGCTTCGAACATAAAACCATTTTTCGTTTTATGAACTACTTCAACACCACCTGCCCACCAAGTTGTAGGAATTAGATATTTTTCAACGTCGTTTCTTTCCACACCATAAAATGTTGGTGGCTCATGATGTTCGTTTAGAATACCCATCGGAATCAAAATTACACCAGCTCTTAAAGACGTTGCGTCTGACAAATCCATTTCTATATACATTTGCTCTAGTTCTACTTCACCGCCATTTGAACCATCCGCTGTGTCTTTTACTAAAGCGTGTTCCAACTCAAATTCCGATCTGAATCTAACTTTCTCATTAAAATCATAACCAAAGAATAAAACAAATCTATGAGCGTCCATACTCTTTGATTTGGTTCCTCCATCTGTTTCCGTATCGTTATAATGTAATTCGCCATATCCACCAAGATGAAGTTTTTCAAACTTTTTTGCTGTTTTAGCAATTCTTGATGTCGTAGATTCTTGAATTTCACCTTGCATTTTAACAATTTCTTTCAACTCATTAATTTCAGCTTTTAGTTGGCCGATTGTTTCTAATGCAATATGCACTTCTTCTTCCACGTGCTCTAGTGTTTCTGCATTTAAAGCAGACGTAAACATTAATACAAATATTAGTCCTACTTTTTTCATTATTACATCCTTTAAAATTATTAATCTGAACTTAATGATAATGATTATTAATATCATTTGCAATAGCAAATGAGAATTATTCTCATATATAATATTAATATGCTTAGAATCAATTACTTAAAGTTGAAAAAATTTATTATAATTTCTTTATTTTAGACAGTTTTTAAGATTAGTAGCAAGATCATCTAATAAATTGATGTACATATCTTGACCGGAAACTATATTTGAACCTAATGGATCTAATGTGCCAACTTTTGCATTTGTATTTTCAATCACAGTATTAACAATTTGCGCTTTAAACTGCGGCTCTTTAAAAACACAATATGCATTTAACGTTTTAATTTTAGACCTTATTTTAATTATTCGCTTAGGTGATGGTGGTTGTTCAGGGTTAAGTAATATGGACCCTATTGCATTTAAATTATAAGCTTTCTCAAAATATTGGTACGCATCATGAAAAACTATATATGGCTTATTCTTAACTTCTTTTAATTTTAATTTTATAGAATTATCTTTTGTCTTAATCTTAGTAATAAGTTTTTTTGCATTTTTTTTATAAGTATTAATATTTTCTGGGTATAATTTGCTAAGTTCTTGAGTAACACCTTTTGCTATCTCAATTGCATTTTGAGTATCAAGCCAAAAATGTATATCATATGAACCGTGATCATGATCGTGATTGTGGCCATGTCCATCTTCTTCCCAATTCAGATTTTCTCTAACAGGCAAGAGCTTTAAATTTTTAAATTGCGAAACTTTTTTGACTTTTACAGTTTTAGGAAGACTTTTAATAGTTTTTTTTAGTGCTGATTCAAGCTGATCATCAATATAAAAAAATATTTCTGCGTTATTCAATAATTTTGCATGGGATGGCTTCAAAGCAAAATTGTGTGGCGAAGTATTGCTTTCAATTAATAAAGAGACATTCCCTGTATTTCCAACTATAGAGGTTACTATTGAATGGAGTGGATTTATGCTAGCAACAATAAGTGGTTTGCTAGCAAAAGCATTGCAACAACTAAAAAAGGTGAGAATAATTATAAATACTTTTTTATACATAAATGATATCCTAAATTGATAATTAAAAAATTGCTAAATTTTTTAAATAAATGTTATATTATAACATAACTAATTACAACACATTTTATATTTTTAGATATGACTAAATACACGATAAGAAAAACTGATATTAACAAAGCTTTAAAGCAAGCAGATATTATATGCAAAAGAAATGGTTTAAGGTTAACTAAACTAAGACAAGATGTATTATCATTAATTTTAAAAGAAGGGGGTTATGTAAAAGCATATGATCTTCTTGATGAACTTAAAAAAATAGATCCGTCTGCTAAACCACCCACAATATACAGAACATTAGATTTTTTATTGGAACATGGATTTATACATAAACTTCAAAGCTTAAACGCATTTATTGGATGCTCCCATCCACAAGATCACAAAGAATGCTATTTCTTAATATGCAATAACTGTCAAAAAATTGAAGAATGTTGTTCAAAAAAAATAAATAATGTAATTAAGAATACAACAAGTAAAAATAACTTCGTGCCGGATCAAGCAGTATTGGAAATTGCTGGTACCTGTCAACAATGTCTTAATTAAATGTCCTTATTAATTGAAGCTAAAGATATTTATGTCAAAAGACAAGGTAAAAACATTCTGGAAAATGTTTTCATCCAAATAAACAAAAAAGATTTCATAACCATAATTGGCCCAAATGGGGCTGGGAAATCTATGTTATTAGAATGTCTAATGGGTACTTTTAGCCCAGACAGTGGAATAATAAATAAAAAAAATAATCTTTCAATAGGATATATTCCCCAAAATTTTAATCCTGATAATTCTATGCCCATCACAGTTAAGAGATTTTTAATGCTTAAAAAGAATTTTAATATAAATAACTTAAAAAAAGTTTCAGGAGAAACTAAAATTTCAACAATTCTTGAAAAAAATTTGGCAGATCTTTCTGGGGGAGAATTACAAAAAGTTTTATTAGCAAGAAGCTTACTAAGTGACCCAGAACTTTTAATTTTAGATGAGCCGGCCCAAAACCTTGACATCAAAAACCAATTAAACTTTTATAATCTTTTAAATAATGTTTATAAAAGTCGAGCTATCAGTATTTTAATGGTATCACATGATCTGCATATGGTTATGGCTTCTACAAAGCAAGTTATATGCTTATATCACCATGTATGCTGTTCGGGAGAACCGCAAACTGTCGCAAAAGATCCTGAGTTTGTTAATTTATTTGGAAATGATATGGCGAAAATGATGTCTGTCTATCAACACACACACGATCACGTGCATTCTGAGAATTTAAATGATTGAACCTTTTTTAATTAGAGCAACAATTGCGGGAATTGGTGTAGCTATTATTGCTGGAGCTATAGGTTGTTTTGTTGTTTGGAGAAAAATGGCATATTTTGGAGACTCTTTAGCACATAGTGCTTTGCTTGGTGTTGCTCTAGGACTTGTATTGGGAATAAGCACCAATTTAGGCACAATAATTATATGTACTTTATTTACAATTTTATTAATTTGGTTACAACAAAAACAAATATTAGCAACAGATACACTTTTGGGAATTCTTGCTCATTCGGCATTATCTATTGGAATGGTTACTCTTAGTCTTTTGGAAAAAAGTGTAGATCTTCACTCTTATTTATTTGGAGACATTTTAGCTGTCACAACTTCAGAAATTTATCTGATAATTTCTGGTAGCCTTATTGTATTAGTTTTTCTTTATCATAACTGGTCATCTTTTGTATTAACTACAATTAATGAAAAACTCGCAAAAGCTGAGGGTTTAAATATTTTAATTAATCAACTTTTGATTATGTTTTTAATGACAATTGTTGTTGCTGTTTCGTTCAGAATTGTTGGTTTATTATTGATAACTTCTTTACTAATTATTCCAGCAGCAACTGCAAGGCAATTATCCCATTCTCCTGAAACAATGGCAGTTTTAGCATCATTCCTTGGTATAATTGCTGTTATACTTGGTATTTATAGTTCTTTATATTTTGATACACCTTCTGGACCGTCAATTGTAGTTTCAGCGGTTATAATTTTCATTGCAATATCATCAGCTTCATTTTTAATTAAAAAAATAAGATAAAAAAATAATATATTGACATTACTAAATGTTATAATATAACATAACATACTTTTCACGTTATGGAGATTTAAATGAAATATAAACTTTTATTTTATATAATACTTGCTTCATTTTTTATAAATAAATATTCAATTGCAGAAGAAGAACATGACCATGATCACTCTGCTCATTCAGACAAATCATTTTATGGACATATTGGTATACGTCTTCACGCAGATCATATTAGTGATGCAGAAGAAGGTGATGAAGAGGTAAATGAAATTTATACGCATTCACATATTGAGCTTGGCTCAAGAATATATGAAAATCTTAACATTGATGCAAATATTAAAGTCGAAGGAGAACCAGCTGGCCATGCTCACGGCGGCGTAACAAGATCTCATGATGGTGACAGTAGATTTTTTGAAGATCATCCAGTTATTGTAGAATCATTGACAGTGAAATATAGTCATAAAGATTTTTCTGCTTATGCCGGCAAGTTTAATCCGAAAGTCGGTCTAGATTATCATAGTTTTCCTGGCTTATATTCTTACTCAATGATTGAAGAATATAAAATAGCTGAACGTATTGGTGTCGGTCTAAAATATTCAGCAAATTTTAAAGATTTTGGTACTCACAAATTTAATATAAGCACTTTTTTTGCGGATACAACATTTTTAAGTGATGCTATAGTTGATCAAAGAGGACATACAAGTAAAAAAGATGGGGGATTAGCGAATACAGAAGATTTTGATTCCTATGCTATTTCAATTGGAGGGAAAGATTTTTATTCTCTAGAAAATAATTTTGCAGAGAGAATTTTTTACAGACTAGGATACGCTTTACAAAAAAAAGGTATAAATAATGATAATGATGAAACCAGATATTCAATCTCTCTTGGATACAAAGAAAATTTTGATTCACAAATTAGTAAAACCATAATTTTTGAATATATGGATATCAATCATTATAACGGTGAAGCAGGTCATGACAGATCTTATTTTACAAGTTCTCTAGGCTTAAATCTTTTCCCTTGGAATTTCAGCACTACATATACTTTTGTAGATAACGTAGCTGACGAGGAAGCTGAAGGAGCTGATGGTAAATTGTTACAAATTTCTATTGGGTATTCATTATCAGAAAAACTTTCACTTAGCTTTGGATTCAAAAGAACTGATGAAGAGCTTGAAGTGACGGAAAGATTTGGCTTAGGTTTAAGATATAGTTATGAACTATAAAAATATATAAAGTATTTTCAACTCCTAATAACCCATTATTCAAAAAAAAGAATAATGGGTTTTTTTTCAAAATTTATTTCAAATAATTTCCTAAAGTAATTGTGGTATAATAATTTATCGTGTAACTTAAACTTGTTCTAAAAAGGCCCTGTAGCTCAGTTGGTTAGAGCAGTGGACTCATAATCCATTTGTCGTAGGTTCGAGTCCTACCGGGGCCACCATATATCCAATCGCTTATTAATGAATATTTATAAATAGTGTTATAATTTTTAATACTATGAGCACTATAAGCATAATAATAATAGTAAAGAATGCCGAAAATTTTATTGAAAGAGCTTTAAAAAGTTGTTCTTGGGCAAACGAAATTATAATACTAGATTCTGGTAGCACGGATAATACAATAAAAATTGCAAAAAATTATACAAAAAATATTCATTATTCTAAATCTTGGCCTGGTTTTGGTAAACAGCGACAAGGTGCACAAAAATTAGCATCAAGCGACTGGATATTTATGCTAGACGCAGACGAGTATATTGATGAAGAACTCAAAAATTCTATTCAAACTGCGATTAATTCATCTCCTCAAATATATCAAGTTAATAGACTGAGCAAGGCATTTGGGCGTGAAGTAAGACACTCAGGTTGGTATCCTGATTGGATTAGTAGATTATACCCAAGAAACCTTACTCAGTATGATAATGCGCTTGTTCACGAAAAACTTATAATCCCAGATAAGTATAAACCAAAAAAAATTAAAGGCACTTTACACCATGATACATACAAAGATTTAGGTGATTATTATAAAAAAATGAGCTTTTATATTGATTCTTGGAGTAACCAAAATCTAAAGAAAAAAAAAGGTGGTTTTTTTAAAGGCTTTTTCAGAGGACAGTGGGCATTTTTCAAGATGTATTTTATTAAACTAGGATTTCTTGACGGATTAACTGGTATTACTCTAGCTTTTTTGAGATATGAAACCACAATAATGAAATACGTAGATTTAAAGTTCAAACAAAGTCAAAAAAATAAAAAATAAAAATTATTTTATAGATTTATTTGCATAATAAACACCCAAGTATACAAGAGGAGTATCAATTAGCGCGATAAGTAATTTAAAAATATAGCTCGCTATAATAATATTTAAAATTATTTCAATCTCTAAATTCAAACCAAAATATAAAAAAATAAAATTTACAATAATAGTGTCAATTAATTGAGAAAATGCTGTTGAAACATTATTTCTAATCCATAGTTTTCTGCTGTTAGTCAATGTTTTCAAATAGTGAAATATTTTTACATCGATCAATTGAGCAACTAAATATGCAAGCATTGATGCTGATATTAAAAAACCAGGTAAAGAGAAAACTGATCGATATGCGTTTTGCATTTGATCTACAGAGCTATAACCTAGAGAATAATTGATCCAAGCATTTGAGCCCGGTAATACCACTGCTATATTAATGAATAGAAGTGATAATATGCTTGCTATAAATCCATATAAAACCATTTGACTTGCTCTTTTTTTCCCAAAGACTTCGCAAACAATATCAGTAATTAAAAAAGTTAAAGGATAAGTAATAATTCCAGTTGTGAGAGTAATATTCTTATCTAAAAAAAAAGGAGAAAACTCAAAAATTTTTACTCCAATAATATTAGTTAAAACAATCATAGAAATAAAAATCATCATCAGAAAACTATATATTTTTTCAGTATTATTCATTTCTTATGCCTTTCCTCCATTGCCAGGGCGCTATTGGGCTTTTAGAGGATGACCAAATAGCAATTTTTTTTTGTTTTGCTTCATTTTCGGCATCTTTAATTTCTATGCGTTGATTATAATAGTCGTAGCACCAAGCAAGCCCATTGATTACAAGATAATGATTAATTTCTAGGTTATTGTAATAAATAACTCCAATAATTCTATCATATTTATCTTTAGCAATTTTTTTTAACTTAATAGTTTTTTTATCGATAATTTCTTTTAGTAGTTGTTTTGATTCTTTCCCATAAGGTTGATCAAGTTCGGGGGCATCTATATCTGCTAACCTGACTTTCATTTTACCAAAATCTTTATGCTTTATATAAATGGTATCCCCATCAATTACTTTGATTACCTTGCCAACAATGATATTTGATTCTGCATAGGAGCAATATGCATTTATTAGACAAAATAAAATAACTAGAAATATGGTTTTGTTTTTTGTTAACATAAGGTATGTTTTTAATAAATAAAGTAATATATATCACCTTAATATTTTTGGTTATGGTTTTCAATATAAATGCGGAGGATAAATTGACTGTAGGTATGAATGCGCCGGATTTTCAACTATCTGATCAAGATAATATTTCAAGGTCGTTAAGTGACTACCAAGACCAATGGTTGGTTCTATACTTCTATCCAAAAGATGATACTCCTGGATGTACTACTGAAGCTTGTTCATTTAGAGATAATTTTGAAATTATGAACAAGTTAAATGTTAGCATTCTGGGAGTGAGTGTTGATACAAAAGAAAGTCATAAAGATTTTGCTGAAAAGTATTCTTTACCTTTTCCACTTCTCGCAGATACAAATGGAGAGGTCGCTAAAAAATATGATAGTTATGGATCTTTTATAGGATTTAAGTATGCAAGTAGGCACACTTTTATTATAAATCCAAATGGTAAAATTCATAAGATTTACAAAAAAGTAAATCCAAGCAGTCATGCGAAAGAAATAATTGAAGAACTAAAAAATAGTATTTAATGTTATTTAAAGCTACAGTCTCCTTAATCTTTTTTTCCACATTTACATTTACAGTTTTTGCAGAAAATACAACTTTTATAGGAAAGTTTGTTCAAGGCGGAGTTGTTGTTGGCAAAAATATAACAGCTAAGAAAATTTTTTTAGATGATAAAGAGATAGCTTTAAGTAATGAGGGTTATTTCATCTTTGGATTTGGAAGAGATCATAAAATAAAATCAGAATTAAAAATTATCCAAAAAAAAAATAATAATAAATTACTTTATAATTTAGATATAGAAAAAAGTAATTATAAAATAGAAAGAATTGATGGCCTAGCGCCTAAAATGGTAACACCCGGACCAGAGTTTTATAAAAAAATTAAAGAAGATAGAGCATTGATTAAAAAGGGAATGAAAAAAAGATACAATACTAATGACTTTCCGCACACTTTTATTATGCCTGCTATAGGAAGATTTTCTGGTGTTTATGGCAGTCAAAGAATTTTAAATGGTATTAAAAAAAATCCTCACGGAGGATTAGATATTGCTGCGCCCCAAGGTACAGAAATAAAATCCATAGCTGGAGGTTTAGTTTTGCTTGCAGAAAAAGGATTATATTATACTGGCAATATTGTTATCATTGGTCATGGTTATGGTATTAAATCTATGTATATTCATATGGAAGATATTGATGTAAAGGAAGGTGATATAGTTATGCAAGGACAAAAGATTGGAACAATTGGAATGACTGGTAGAGCAACTGGTCCTCATCTACATCTTAATATATATATAAATAATGTAAAAGTTAATCCTGAACTGTTATTTGCTATTTCAAAATGAGAGTACCCATCTTTATAATATCAATATTTTTTTGCACATTTTCTTATGCTCAAGAGTATATTGATATAATTGTTGTTAAGAAGTCAGAAAGAATTTTATATGCTGTCAAAGATGATAAAATACGAAAAAAATATAAAATATTCCTTGGAAAAAATCCTATTGGCCACAAAAAAATGCAAGGAGATAAAAAAACTCCAGAGGGGTATTATTATATTGATGGTAAAAATGCTAAAAGTAAATTTTACTTATCACTTCATACATCATACCCAAATTTTCATGACAAAAAAATTGCTGAAAAAAAGAATTTAGACCCAGGCAATCATATTGCTATTCACGGGCTTCCTGAAATATCTTTGTTATCACAATATTTATATGATAATTCTGATTGGACCGATGGTTGCATAGCACTTGATAATGAAGATATGAAAGAATTATGGAGTATGACGCACGAAGGAACTCAAATCTTAATTAAACCTTAATATTATTTTTATAAAAATAGTATGAAATTAGTATTGCTGGAATTCCAATTGCAGCTGAAGCCAAAAATAATCCAGAATAACCAAATGCCTCTTCAAATAAACCAGAAAACCCAGCTAAAAACTTTCCAGGAATCATTAACAATCCAAATAAAGCAGCATACTGAAGTCCAGCATATGATTTATTTGTGAGAGATGATAAATACGCGATCATTAATGTTCCTGCAAATCCAGAAGTAAAATTATCTAAAGCTATTGTTGCAATAAATAGTTCCATATTTTTTTCTAATATTGACATTAGGAAAAACATCAAAGTTGTCGAAGAGATCATTATAGATCCAAAAAAAAGTGTCCTTATGCCCCCTAATTTTTTCCAAAGTATTCCCCCAACTATTACACCCAAAATAGACATAAAAACTCCAAAAGTTTTTGCAACATAGGCTATTTCTGTCAATGTAAACCCAATATCTTTATAAAAAGGCATAGCCATTGGAGCCATGGATAGATCGCTGGCTCTATAAAAAAGAATCAACATTATTATTAAAGCTGCATTTTTATGTCTTGATAAAAGGTCTTTTAAAGGCTCAATATATAGAGAAAAAATTAGATTACCTTTCATCTGTGGTCTTTCTATAAAATCGCTAGGCTCTTGAGCAAATAATGTTGAAATAACACCAACCAGCATTAATCCAGCCATAATTTTATATGAAATCTCGAAAGAGTAATTATCAGCAATTACTAAAGCTAAAGCTCCAGAAGTAATTAAAGCAATTCTATAGCCAAGCTGGTACGAAGCACCCAAAATGCCCTGTTCCTCAATTTTTGCAACTTCAATTCTATAAGCATCTAAAGCAACATCTTGTGTAGCTGAAAAAAATGCGACCAAAAAAGCAAAAAAAGAAAACATTATTAAATTTTCAGAATTTGGAGAAATATTTGCAAGTATGAAAATAGAAAGACCAGTCATCAATTGAGAAAAAATTAACCAGCTTCTTCTTCTTCCAAAAAAAATATTAAGAACAGGAAGATTAAAACGGTCTAAGAATGGTGCCCAAGAAAATTTTAAAGTATAAGTAATAGCAACCCAACTTATAAAACCAATAGTGACATTTTCAATGTTTACCTCTTTTAACCAAGCTTGTAATGTCGAAAAAACTAATAAGAAAGGTAACCCAGCAGAAAACCCTAAGAAGAACAAAATTAAAACTTTTTTACTTAATAATTCTTGTAAAGTATTTTTCCAGTATTTTTTATTTGATAAATTTTCCATTACATTTTGTATGTCATTATTAAAGGAGCGTGATCTGAGAAAAATTTATCTCTGTATATTTTCTGGCTTTTAATTGTATTTTTTAAATTACCAGAAACTATCTGATAATCTATTCTCCAACCAACATTGTTTTCTCTTGCTTTGCCGCGATTAGACCACCAAGTATACTCATCTTTTTTTTTATTGAGAATCCTAAACGCATCTATATATTTTTCATTAATAAATAAATCATCAAGCCAAGCTCTCTCCTCTGGCAGAAAACCTGAATTTTTTTTATTTCCCTTCCAGTTTTTAAGATCAATTTCTTTATGCGCAATATTCCAATCTCCGCATATAATATATTTTCTTTTTGATTTTAAATTTTTCATTAAATGTTTTTTAAAAGACTTTAGGAATCTAAATTTAGCTTCTTGTCTAATTTCTCCAGATGATCCAGAGGGAGCGTATAGAGAAATTACAGATAAATTTCCAAACTTTGCCTCAATATATCTTCCCTCTGTATCAAACTCTTTGTCTCCATAATCATAAACTATGCTATCAGGCTTAAGTTTTGAATGTATTGAAACTCCACTATACCCTTTTTTTTCAGCACATTTAAAATAAGAATATGTATTTTTTCCTAACATTAGATTAATATCTATTTGATTTTCATGAGCTTTCAGCTCTTGTAAACACAAAATATCAGCCTTCTGTTTTTTAAACCAATCAAAAAAGCCTTTATTATATGCACTACGAATACCATTAACATTACAAGAAACTATTTTCATAAATATTGTTTTAATTAATATATAATATAGTAAGTCTATTATAACTTCGATAAAAAACAATGGATTATAAAAAAACATTTATTGAACTTGCTATTAAAAAAAAAGCGCTTCAATTTGGCAGTTTCAAGCTTAAATCTGAAAGAATTAGCCCTTATTTCTTTAATAGTGGAGTTTTTTCAGATGGTAAGTCCTTATCAATAATATGCAATTTATTTCTTCAATTAATTAATGATAAACAACTTAAATTTACAAATATTTTTGGGCCTGCTTACAAGGGGATTCCTTTAGCTTCTGCATTATCAACATTTTTATCATCATACGAGGGGTATGAAACAAATTTTATTTATGATAGAAAAGATCAAAAAAAACACGGTGAAAAAGGAGATATTGTAGGAAAGTTTCAGGATGGAAATACTCTAATAGTCGACGATGTAATAACAGCAGGAACAGCAATAAAAAGTACTCTAGAAAAACTTGAAAAATATAATATAAATACAAATAGTCTTTTGGTTTTACTTGATAGACAAGAAAAAGGAAGTGAAGATATTCATGCATCAAAAGAGATTAAAAATAAATATAATATAGAAGTTTATAGTTTAATAAATATTTCAGATATTATTAATTACGTGGATAAAACAGAAGATTTTAAAATTTATAAAGAAGATATAGTGCAATATAAAAATCAATATAGTTCATAATTTTTTCCGCAACAAGTTTTTTAGTTCTTCAGTAATATTTGGTTTCTTATTTTGCCAAATAAAAAAAGATTCGGCTGCTTGCTCTATAAGCATACCTAAACCATCATAAAATTTTAAATTATTATATTCTGCCCAAATCATAAAACTTCTTGAGGCATTTCCATATGACATATCATAACAAATAGTATTTTTATTAAATGTATTAGAGGGTAATGAAAACTTTAAATTATTAATACCAATTGAAGTAGCATTAATTATCAAATCAAAATTGACTTTATTGATATTATTTTGATCTAGAATATCAATAGGTCCTAGTGCTTTAAATTGATTAGCTAAGTTTTGAGCTTTTAATTCTGTCCTATTATAAATTTTTAATTCTTTTGGTAATTCCATTAGTATATTTGGAATTACTCCCATTGCTGCACCGCCCGCCCCAACCAATAATATTTTTTTATTTTTAATATTCTGACCAAGATTTTGCGTGAAATCTTTTATAAAACCAATGCCATCCGTATTATCACCATAAATAATTCCATCTTTATAGGTAATTGTATTTACTGATTTTGTAATATTTGATATATCTGATTTAATATCAGAAAACTTAAATGCATCCTGCTTAAAGGGCAAAGTAACATTAAAACCTTCTCCGCCATTTGCTAAAAAATTTTTGGCTTCACTTTCAAATTTCCCAATAGAACCTAAAATAGCGGTATATGTTAATTGAATTTGTAAACTTTTTGCAAAATTTTCGTGGATTACAGGAGATAAACTATGTTCTATCGGATTACCAAAAACAGCATATTTATTCATCATTTATCATCCAGCCATTTTAGAATTTCTGGCGTATAATAAGTTAACACTGCATTGCAGCCTGCTCTTTTAAAGCAGTACATTGCTTCAAGAACTGTTGCTTTCTCTTCAATATATTTTTTTTTCGCTGCTGCTTTGATCATTGAATATTCCCCGCTCACGTGATAAGAAAAAACTGGAACGGAATATTTATCTTTTATTCTTGAAACAATATCTAAATATGGTAGACCAGGCTTAATTATTATCATATCTGCGCCTTCGTTTATGTCCAATTTTATTTCTAATGAGGCTTCAGTAATATTTGCAAAATCCATTTGGTAAGTTTCTTTTGATGAACCTTGAAGATTATTATATGAGTCAACAGCATTTCTAAAAGGGCCATAAAGATGAGAAGCGTATTTTGCTGCATAGGATAATATTTTTGTATTATGAAATTTATTTTTTTCTAAAATATTCCTAATTGACATAACTCTCCCATCCATCATGTCAGAAGGTGCAACTATATCAGCACCGGCTTCTGCGTGCGAAAGCGCCTGTTTGGATAAAACTTTAACAGTCTGATCATTTAGAATATTTCCATTTTTATCTACTAAACCATCGTGTCCAGTTATTGTATATGGATCTAGAGCAATATCTGTGATTACTCCTAAATCTGGTAATTCCTTTTTTAATATTCTTACAGATTTCTGGACAAGGCCATTATTATTAAAAGACTCTTTTGCATCATTTGTCTTTTTACTTTTTTCAATAACTGGAAATAATGCTACAGCATTTAATCCGCTTTTATGAAGTCTTTCAAGAATAGGTAAATATTTATCAATAGAATATCTTTTCTTGCCAGGCATTGAAATAATATCTTCTGATTTACTTTTACCAGGCAATATAAATATTGGGTAAATTAAATCATCTGATGAAAAAGATGTTTCTCTCACTAAATTTCTAATAAATTTTGAAGATCTATTTCTTCTCATTCTTGTACTAGGATAGCTTTTATTCATAGTGTTAATGCTGAAATAATTTCTTAATAAGCATATAATATACATATGTTCAAACTAATCAAATTAGAAACTTTAGGCCTGATAATCTGCACATTATCTTTACTAATAGCTTACATTTACTTTGATTTATATAAAGAGTTATCGGCTTGTACTTTGTGCGTACTAGATAGATTTTTATTATTTGGTATTAGCATTATATTTATAATTACAATATTTAATCAAAAAAGAATATTTCACAAAACGCTTTGCAGTCTAAGCTTATTCTTTTGCAGTATTGGATTAATAAGTACGGTCAGACACATATGGTTACAAACCTTCAAAACTAACTCAGAGATGGATGGATTTGGATGTGGAGGTGATTTTTTTTATTACTTGTCTAATCTTCCAATTCTAGAAGCTATTATCAATATATTTGATAACCCAACTCCTTGTAATGATATAAAGTGGCAGTTATTTGGATTATCTATACCTATGTACACATTTATTTTATTTATAATATTAACTATAATATCTTTAATTTTAATAATGGAAAAAAAAGATGGTCGAATTTAAAAAACTTTCCCTATTTATTTTAATATTTTCTATATCTAGTTTTTCTTTTGCAGGCAATCAAGGTAAGCCTTCAATAGAACTAATAGGTGTTGAAGAAGGTAAAACCTACTCGTCTCCAATAGAGCTAAAATTTATCGTAAAAAACATGAAAGTGCTCAAAGCTGGTATAAATGAAAAAAATAGTGGCCATCATCACTTACTTTTGAATTTAAAAAATTTACCTGATTTAAAAAAACCGTTGCCGATGACTGACAAAATTATTCATTTTGGTAAAGCTCAAACATCAACATTATTAGAACTAGATCCTGGTAAACATACAATACAGCTATTATTTGCAGATTATAGTCATACTCCACATAAAATTCCGCTCATAACCAAAAAAATAACTTTTTTTATAAAATAAATTTATTCATACCTGCTTATTATGTTCAAAAAAATTATAATTTTACTTATTTTAAATAATTATGCATATGCATCAGATTTTATTGTGGTTCAATCAACTACTTCCACAGCAGATTCGGGATTTTATGATTTTATACTGCCTGAATATGAAAAAAAAAGTGGTATTGATATTCGCGTAGTTGCAGTTGGAACTGGGCAAGCTATTAAAAATGCAATGAATGGTGATGGAGATATATTAATAGTTCACTCAAAAGATGATGAAGATAAATTTATAAAGAATGGATATGGAATTCTACGCACACCCTTGATGTATAACGATTTTATAATAATTGGACCAAGAAATGATCCTGCAAACTTAAAAAGTTTAAATAATATAAATGAAGTTTTTAAAACAATTAAAGAAAAAGAATTAAAATTTATTACTAGAGGTGACAATAGCGGGACACACCGAAGAGAATTATTATTATGGGAAAATGCGAATATTGATACAAAGGCACTTAGCTCAAAGTTTTATATTGATTCTGGAAGAGGTATGGGAGCTACTTTAAATATGGCAGCGAGCATGGATGCCTATACAATTGCTGATCGAGGCACTTGGTTAAGTTTTAATAATAAACAGGATTTAGATATTTTATTTAGTGGGGATAAAAATCTATTCAACCAATATAGCATTATACTAATAAATCCAAAAATTCACCCACATGTTAAACATGAGCTTGCAAATAATTTTTTAAAATGGCTAACAAGTAATGAAGGTCAGAAATTAATATCGCAATATAAAAAGATGGGGCAACAACTTTTTATACCAAATGCAAAATAAATTAAACCCATTTTTTTGGTATTAAAAACTCGCTATACAGTTTTTCTTCTTCACTATTTTTTTCTATAGGGTAATTATAAATCCATTTTACGTCAGGCGGCATTGACATTAATATTGACTCAGTTCTTCCGTTTGATTGTAGTCCAAATAGTGTTCCTCGATCATAGACAAGATTAAATTCGGCATATCTACCTCTTCTATATAATTGAAAATCTTTTTGTTTATTATTATAATTTTTTTTGACACGTTTTTTTATAATTGGCTCGTATGCATTTATAAAACCTTCGCCAACAGATCTCATAAATTTAAAACATTTTTCAAAACTCCAGGAATTTAAGTCATCAAAAAAAATACCCCCGATTCCTCTTTGCTCCTTTCTATGTTTTATAAAAAAATAATCATCACAATTTTCTTTATATTTTGCATAAATTTCTTCTCCAAAAGGCATGCATATTTCTTGAGCTGTTTTGTGCCAATGAATTGCGTCTTCCTTGTAACCATAATATGGGGTCAAGTCGAACCCACCTCCAAACCACCATATTGGTGTTGAATCATTTTTAAAAGCCACAAAAAGCCTAACATTAAGGTGTGCAGTAGGAACATGAGGGTTCTTTGGATGAGAGACAACTGATACACCCATAGCTCTATAATTTCTGCCCTTTAACTCTGGTCGAATATTCGTTGCAGCTGATGGCAAATAGTCACCTAAAATATCTGAGAAATTTACTCCTACTTTATCAAAGTCTTTTCCGTTTTGCAGGACACAGGTAATACCACCTCCGCCTTCATCTCTTTCCCATCTATCTCTTATAAAATCTTTTTTATCATACCTGCCAATAAGCAAAATAATTTTATTCTGTAAGTTCAGTAAAAATTCTCTTACAGAAAGAATATTTTTATCATTTATTTCTTTCATTTATCCCCCGGTCCTTAGAATTTTGTTTGTCAATAAATCCAATATTCTTGAAGGTTTTTTATTTATTCCAACTGAATCGTTAATAATAAAATCTACACTTTCATTAAAAATTTTTAAAGTTTCATCGAATGTAGTTGTAGGATTTTCACCAGAAATATTAGCACTAGTTGAAATAATTGGTTGTTGCAAGAGTTTACATATACTAATGCAGACTGGATGTTTTGTTATTCTTATAGCTATCTTATTCCCTCCTCCAGTTACTTCTGCTAACGTTTTATTGCTTGCGGGACACAACCAAGTTGTCGGAGTTGCATCTTTACAATTTTGTAAAAAAAGATCGTGATATCTTGCGTCTATTAAATCCCTTATTTTTTCAAAATTGTCAGATATTACTATCAAGCCTTTTGATTCATTTCTTTTTTTTATATCTAGAATTCTTTTAATTGAAGAAATATTATTAATATCACAGCCCAAGCCAAATACAGCCTCTGTTGGATATGCAAAAATTGAACCCTTATTAAATGCTATTTTAAACTCTTCACATTTTTTTCTATCATTAAGATCTAGGATATTTGCCATAAATTAAATAGTATTTCCAATATTGCTATCTTGTGCTTTTTTTTTACTTGTTTTTGTTTTATTAGTTTTATTCTTTTTTGCTACCTTTTTTTTTGTTACAGCTTTCTTTCTTGCTCCAAACCTTCCCCTTCTCTGTGGCGCATTTTTTATCATTTCTTCGCATTCTGCTAATGATAAGTCTTTTGGGTCTTGTTCTTTTGGTACCTTCACATTTTTATTGCCATCAGTTACATAAGGGCCAAAACGGCCATTAAGTACTTGTATTTCTGATTCTTCAAAATTTTGTATTATTTTATTAGCTTCAATAATTTTTTTCTGTTCAACTAATGGCAGCGCTTGCTCAAACGTAATAGTGTAAGGATCAAATGGGTCATCACCTTCTTTTTCAAGCCCTTTTAATGATAAGTTTTTCTTTTCCCCATAATTTAAATAAGGCCCAAATCTTCCTAAGCAAGCAGTTATATGTTCACCATCTGGAGTTTCACCAAGTAGTCGTGGTAATACAAATAATTCTAAGGCATCCTCTAGGTTAATTGTATTTATATCTTGACCTTTTTTTAATGATGCAGACTTTGGTTTTCCTGCTTCCTTAGGATCATCTTTTGTTCCAATCATTGCATGAGGACCAAACGGACCGTGTCTAACGCTTACAGTCCTTCCACTTTTTGGATCAACCCCTAATACTCTTTCTTGTTTTCTCTCCTCTGGTGATAATTTTTCTGTATCTCCAACCATTTTTGTTAAATGTTTATAAAAAGAATCTGTAGTTGGTATCCACTCTGATTCTCCTCTAGATATTTTATCTAAAGTTTCTTCTAACTCTGCCGTATAACTATATTTAATAAAATCATTAAAATTTTTATCTAAAAAAGCACAAGCTGAAGCTCCCTTGCCTGTTGGCGTAAGCGTTCTATTTTCAATTTCTACATATTCTTTAAATCGAAGTGTCTCAATAATTGCAGCATAAGTTGAAGGTCTACCAATACCTTCTTTTTCTAAATTTTTTATTAAACTTGCTTCTGTATATCTTCCCGGAGGTTTTGTAAAATGCTGAATTGCATCTAACTTCTCTAGTTTGACAACATCACCTTCATTCATTGCCGGCAATATTTTAGAATCAGCATCAGCATCTTCGTCATCCGTGCCTTCTAAATACACTTGCATAAAACCAGCATAATTTATTGATTGTCCAGAGGCTCTAAAAAAATTTTCTTTAGAACCAATATCTATTGATACTGAATCTAAAATAGCATCTTTCATTTGTGAGGCTACTGTTCTTTTCCATATTAATGAATACAATTCAAATTGATCTTTATTTAAAAATTTCTTTAAATCATTTGGTGTTCTAGAGAAAGAAGTTGGTCTTATTGCTTCGTGAGCTTCTTGAGCATTTTTTGACGTATTGGTGTATTGCCTCTTTTCGTCGGGCAAAGTATCTTTATCAAATAATTTTGGAATAATGTCTCTAATTTCATCTAAAGCTTCTTGAGCTAAATTTATTGAATCAGTTCTCATGTAGGTAATCAAACCCACAGGGCCTTCACCCAAATCAATTCCAGTATACAAGTCTTGTGCTACACTCATTGTTCTTCTTGCTGCAAATCCTAATTTTCTTGAAGCTTCTTGCTGCAATGTTGAAGTAATAAAAGGTTTTGCTGGCTGTCTTTTTCTTTGCTTTTTAATAACCTTTAAAACTTTAAAATCATTATTATTATTATCTAAAATTTCAGTTTTTATTTTTAGAGCTTCATTTTCGTTATTTATATCAAACTTAGAGAGTTTTTTACTATCATTAGTATGCAGAAAAGCATCAAAAAACTTAGAATCTTTTGCAAAATTTGCATTTAACGTCCAATATTCCTGAGGAATAAATTTTCTTATTTCTTCCTCCCTTTCTATAATCATTTTTAAAGCTGGACTTTGTACTCTTCCTGCGGAACCTTTTCTAATTCCTATTCCCCATAGTAATGGGGATATGCCCATTCCAAACAAATAATCAATTGATCTTCTTGCAAACTGAGCATTAATAAGATCGTAAGAAAGTTCTCTTGGATTTTGTATAGAATCCATTATTGCTTTTTTTGTGATTTCATTAAAAACAATTCTTTCAATTTTTATTCCGTCTAAAACTTTTTCTTTTTCAAGAATATCAATTAAATGCCAAGCTATTACCTCACCTTCTCTATCTTGGTCAGTTGCCAAGAAAAGTTTTTTTGCATTTTTCAAAGCTTTCTTAATATCATTTATAATCTGTTGTGGTTTATTATGGTCCCTGTCAATCAATTCATAATTCATCTTATAATTATTACTGACATCTATGCCCTCTTTTGAGGGAAGATTTCTTAAGTGACCAACGGTTGATATAACTCGAAAGTTATTACCTAAATATTTTTCAATTGTTTTTGATTTTGCTGGTGATTCAACAATTACTAAATTCTCACTCATAATCAAGCCTAATTCTTAAAAAATTATTTATTCTAATTAGTGTATATAAGGTAATGCCTTTTCTGAATTTAGATTCTGCAACCAGGTATAGCTACTCTCGTTTCCTGGTGTATTGAATAATATCATTAGAACAACCCATCTTATTTGACTTAAATCAACACTTTGAGTATCCAGAGCCATTATTCTATCCATAACATGCTCCCTAATTTCACTATTATAAATACCCAATCTCTCTAAAAACATTAAAAAACTTAAACCTTCTTCTCCAATTTTTAAGTGTTCAGCTTCACTAAATAATCTAAAACTATTATTTGTAGGCTTATTTATTAATGATGTATCATCCACGCCTGGCAATCCTTCTAACCACGCAAAGGCTCTTTCAATATTTTGATCGGCAAATCCTGCATCAGAAAGGTTTTTATGTAAAGATTCTTTGTCAAGCTCAACCTCTTCATTATCTTCTACATAACTTTGAAACATAAACATTAAGACATCTAAAATTGTTTCTTTCATAGTGCTTATCCTTAAGTATTTGATTTATAATAAAAAAATTTAAATTATGACTTTTTTTCTCACATTTACTTTTTAACATTAATACATTGTTTGTATTTAGTCAAAATCTTAAGGTTTCGGACTTTATTTTTGCTAAATTTTACACAATTATCATCACAAGAGTATAATTAATATAATTTTATTAATTTTAGTAATTGCATTATGGAAAAACTAGAAGTTTTACATTTCCCTGATCAGAGATTAAGGACAAAAGCAAAAAAAGTAAATAAAGTTGATCAAAATATAAAGAATATTATTGATCAAATGTTTTTTACAATGTACGAGGAGAAGGGCATTGGCCTTGCTGCTACCCAAGTAAATATTCATAAAAGAATAATTGTTATAGATATTTCTGAAAATAAAGATGAGAAGATATTTTTAATAAACCCCGAAATTATTTCTTTATCAAATGAAATGGATTCCATGGAAGAAGGATGTCTTTCCGTGCCAGGATTTTATGAAACTGTATCTCGACCTAAATCTATCAAAGTTTCAACTTTAAATCTTAAAGGGGAAGAAACACAGCTCGAAGCTGATGGATTACTTGCAACTTGTATCCAGCACGAAATTGATCACCTGGATGGGAAACTTTTTGTTGATTATCTATCCAATTTAAAAAGAGATAGAATTGAAAAAAAAATTATAAAATTAAAAAAAGACGGTATGCTTAAATCAAGAAAAGCTACGCCTAATTATAAATCAGCGATATAAAATCAAATTAAAATGAATAAATTAAAAATCGTGTTCGCAGGGACGCCTCAATTTGCAGAAAGCTATCTTTCCGCTTTAATTAATTCAAAACACGAAATTGCTTGTGTCTTTACACAACCAAGTAAGAGATCTGGCAGAGGGCTTAAATTTAATCATAGCCCTGTAAGAAATATTGCAAAACTTAATGGTATAGAGATAAGACAACCTGAGGAAATTACTATTAAAGAAACAGATGCTTTATCAGAAATAAACCCAGATATATTAGTTGTAGTAGCTTATGGATTAATACTGCCAAAAGAATTTATAGCGGTGCCCAAACACGGGTCTATAAATATTCACCCAAGTTTATTACCAAGATGGCGAGGTGCTGCACCAATTCAAAGGGCTATTGAATATGGCGACCAACTTTCTGGAATATCTATCATGAAGATGACAGACGAGTTAGACAAAGGAGATATAATTTACCAAGAGCCAGTTGCAATTGAAGAAAATGATTCATCAATTACTCTTCATAATAAATTTATATCAATTGGCATTGACTCTTTGTTACTAACTCTTGATGCAATAATGGAAAATAACTATATGTTGCATCCTCAAGATAATAATCTTGCAACTTACGCAAAAAAAATTAAAAAGAGTGAGGCAAAAATTAACTGGGAAAATTCTGCAAAAAACATACACAAAAAAATTATGGCTTTTAATTCTTGGCCCATAGCTGAAACAAACTTGGCTGGAGAAAGGATCAGGATCCACGATAGTGAATATAGAGAATTAGAAGTCAACGGAATACCTGGAACTATTAAATCAACTAAAGATAAGTATATAGAGGTATTCACAAAAAACGGACTATTAATTATAAAAAAGCTTCAAAGAGATAATTCAAAAATAATAAGTTCAGAAAGCTTTATTAATTCTTTTGATTTTAAAGGAAAAAAATTTGAATAAACAAAAATTTATTAATTCAATAAATTTGGATTATAATATAGATATATTATGAAAATTATTATCGTTGGAGCTGGGCAAGTCGGAAGCTCATTATCAATTAACCTTGTGAAAGAAGGCAATGATGTCACGCTAATCGATAAAAGCGCTGACCTTTTGGATAATATTGCTGATAAAATAGATCTCCAAACAATTCACGGAAACGGTGCTCACCCTAGAATTCTTGAAGCAGCTGGTGCACATAAAGCGGATATGATTGTAGCCGTATCAAAAAGCGATGAAACAAATATGATTGCATGCCAAGTAGCTTATACCGTCTTTGGCGTTGGGAAGAAAATTGCAAGAATTAGAGACTTAGAGTATCTAAATTATGAAAATCTTTTTGCTGATGAATCAACTCCTATCGACTTTACAATTAGCCCGGATCTGATTGTATCAAGCTATATAAAAAAACTTATTGGCAACCAAGGAACACATCAAATTTTTAATTTTTCAAATAGTGAAAACTGCTTTTTAAATATTATTTATAAAGATATTTCTGAACAAGAAAATACAATACAATATTTTCAAAGTGAATGTGAAAAACTAAATTCTAAGATATGTGCATTTATTAGAAATGATAAATTATTTTCTATAGAGGATGGTGATATTTTACAAGACGGAGATGAGCTTCTATTTATATGTAAAGAGGAAAATATTAAAGAAGTAACAAAATTATTTGGTTATAAAAAAGAAAACAAAAGAATAATGATTGCGGGTGGCGGAAATATTGGTAAACATTTATCAGAAAGTATAAATGAGAGTTGCCAAGTTAAAGTAATAGAATCTAATGAAGAAAGAGCAGAATATTTATCTGAGGTTGTAGATGATGTAACAATAATAAATGCTGATTCCTCAAATGAAGACATACTTTTAGAGGAAAATATAGAACATATGGATGTTTTTTGTGCATTAACTAATGATGATGAGGCAAATATTTTATCAGCAATGTTAGCCAAAAAACTTGGGGCAAGAACTGTTATATCAATTATAAATAAATTAAGTTATTCGGATTTAGTTGAAAAACAAGAAATTGATATAACAATATCGCCAGAAAATCTGACTATGGGTGCTCTGTTAACACATATTAGAAAAGGAAGCGTACTCAAAGCACATTCTTTAATGAATGGTTTTATTGAATTACTTGAGCTTGATGTAAAAGATAAAGAGGAATCAAAAATATTAGGAAAAAATATTAATCAAATAAACTTATCTGAAAATACTATCGTATGTTGTATTATTAGAGAAAATGAATTTATTTTTGATTACTCAAAAATAATTTTAGAACAAAATGATAGATTAATCTGTCTCGTCAATAAAAAAGATGTTAAAGAAATAGAAGATCTGTTTGAGTAAATATAATGCAAATAAAATCTGTAATTAGGATACTAGGATTATTATTAGGACTTTTCAGCTTCTTAGCTATAATTCCTCCAATTATTGTTAGCCTGATTTATGAAGATAATGAAACTTGGTCATTTTTCTATGCTTTTATATTAATTTTAGTTTCTGGCTTAGTTTTATGGTTACCTGCGATCAATGCTAAAACTGATCTAAAACTTAGAGACGGCTTTATAATTGTTGTTTTATTTTGGTTTGTACTTAGCGCATTTGGGTCCTTGCCAATGATTTTAAGTGAATCTCTAGATATTTCATTGACCAACGCATTATTTGAATCAGTGTCGGGATTAACAACGACGGGTGCGACTATACTTTATGAAATTGATTCTTTGCCAGAATCAATATTGTTTTACAGACAATATCTTCAATGGCTGGGTGGGCTTGGAATAATAGTGCTTGCGGTTGCAGTATTGCCTATGTTGGGAGTTGGTGGAATGCAACTATATAAAGCAGAAGTAGCTGGCCCTATAAAAAATAAAATTACTCCAAGGATAACTGAAACAGCCAAGTGGCTATGGATAGTTTATGTTTCTATGACTCTTTTGTGCGCAATTAGTTATTATTTCGCTGGAATGAGTATTTTTGATTCTATATGCCACAGCTTCTCAACAATAGCTATTGGTGGTTTTTCAACTCACAATCAAAGTTTTGGCTTTTTTAATAACCAATGGATCGAATTAATTGCCATTTTTTTTATGATTGCAGCGTGTTTAAATTTTAGTTTGCATTACTTAGCTTTTAAAAATAAATCTTTATTACCTTATAAAGAAAATAATGAAGCATATTTTTTTATATTTCTTATCATTCTTGTCTCCATTATTAGTATAATTTATATTTCAGGAAAATCTTCTAATTTAGGCTCTAGAGAAATTATAAGTAATATTTTTTATGTAGTTTCAATTTCTACTACAACTGGATTTACAAATTCAAATTATTTTAATTATGTTGGTTTTCTGCCAATTCTTCTTATTCTATTTAGTTTTATTGGTGGATGCGCTGGCTCAACTGCAGGTGGCATGAAAGTTATAAGAGTTATACTTCTTGTAAAACAAGGTTACAGGGAATTAAAAAGATTAATTCACCCTAATTCAAAAATTAAAGTAAAAATTGGCGACACTGCGATAAATGAAAGAACATTAGAAACTATATGGGGGTTCTTTGCTATATACGTATTTGTATTTATTTCAGTAATGCTTTTATTAATGTTATCAGGTCTTGATTTTACAACATCTTTTTCTGCTGTTGCCGCAACCATAAATAATCTTGGGCCTGGCCAAGGCGATGTTCTTTTAAACTACGCAAATATCTCAGATTTAAATAAATGGATACTTTCATTTAGTATGATTGTTGGGAGATTAGAAATATTTACACTTCTTGTTATTTTTATACCTGATTTTTGGAAGAAATAATAATTTATTATTTATATATACTTTCTTCAACGCCGACTCTATTTCGAAATCTCTCATAAGACCAAAGATATTGACTAACATTTTTATTAATCATTTCCTCTAAAGTCTTATTTAACAAATCTGCAGCTTTAATCTCATCAAGATCATAAAATACTTTATCAACTTCACCAACATGAATATTGAACCCAGAAGAATCATTAAGTCTTTCAGCAACAATATAAATTATAGGAACCCTATTCTTTTTTGCTAACTTATAGATTAATGATGTTGTATTAACGGGGTTATTATAAAAATTAGACATTATACCTTGGTTAATTTTTGGAGTATGGTCTGGAAGTATACCTACTGCATAATTATTTTTTAGTGCTTTAAGCAATGCTTTAACCCCGCTATTATCTGTAGCAACTAATACCGATCCTTGTGCTTTTCTTCCATTAAAAACATAACTATCTAAGAATTTATTTCTTAAAGGTTTGTACATTACATAAGTCTTTATTTTGCTTGCTGCAAATAAACCACTGAGCTCCCAAGAGCCATGGTGTGGTGTCATAAATATAATGCCTTTTTTTTGTAACAAGGCATTTTCTATAATATCTTCTGAATATATTTTTTTAATTAATGAGTTTGTACGTTTTCTTGAGATTCTATATATATAAGGAGACTCTAATAATGATTTAGCATACTCCTTTAAACTAGATCTGCTCATTTGTTTTAGCCATTTTTCGTTCTTATCAGGAAAACATACTCTTAAATTTTTATAAGTTACTTTAAATTTTTTACTGTTTTGTGGAAAGATCATTGGTGCTATGATTCTAGCTAATAAATGAGAACCATATAGTCCCAAATAACTAAGTAAAAAAAGACATATTTTTTGTATTGTGCTAATTATCATCATTTAGTGTATATTGTATAAAATTTTAATTATACTCAACATTTAATACAGATTTTTACATATAATGAGCAAAAGAAAAGCATCTATTAAACGCAAAACAAACGAGACAAATATTGAGTTAGAGCTCAATATTGATGGTACAGGAATTTGCGAGATAAGCACCGGCATGCCTTTTTTTGAGCATATGCTAGAACAGATATGCAAACACGGCAAAATAGACCTTAAAATTAACGCTATAGGTGACTTGGAAGTTGATGCACATCATACTGTTGAAGATGTTGGCATTTGTCTAGGACAAGCATTTAATAAAGCGATCGGCGGTAAAGAAGGAATAAATAGGTATGGTCACGCCTATGTTCCGCTTGATGAGGCTTTATCAAGAGTAGTAATAGATTTTTCTGGCAGACCTGGTGTTGAGTACTCAGCGTCTTACCCAAGACAGTATATAAATGACTTTGATGTTGATTTAATTCACGAGTTTTTTCAGGGCTTTTGCAACCATGCAATGGTTACTTTACATATTGATAATATAAAAGGGGAAAATGGACATCACATTGCTGAAACCATTTTTAAAGCGTTTGGAAGAGCTTTCAGAAGCGCAAAAGAAATTGATTTTTTAAATAATGGAGATAAACCGCCCTCTACAAAAGGTGTTCTCTAAAATATAAAAGGCGAAAAAAATTGAAAACGATCGCTATTATAGATTATGGAATGAGTAATTTAAATTCTGTAGTAAAGGCTATTGAATATGTTGCGCCAAATGATAAAGTTATTATATCTTCAGATCAAAAAGTAATAGACTCAGCTGATAAAATAATCTTTCCAGGACAAGGTGCTGCAAAAAACTGTATGCAATCAATTCTTGAAAGAAATATAAAAAATCTTATTATAAAGAACTCAGCAGATAGGCCCTTTTTAGGTATATGCATGGGAATGCAAGTGCTAATGGAAAATAGTGATGAAAATAATGGGACAGAATGTTTAGGGCTAATTGAAGGAGATGTAAAAAAATTTAGCTCAAGTAAAAAAAATAATATAAAAATTCCACACATGGGATGGAATAAAATAATAAATCGAACTGAACACCCTATATGGAATAAAATTAACCAAGAAGCTTTTTTTTATTTTGTTCACAGCTTCTATGTAAACCCAAAAGATAAATCAATTATTATAGGCGAAACAAAACACGGAGAAATTTTTTGCTCCGTTGTTGCCAAAGATAATATTATTGCTATTCAGGGACATCCTGAAAAAAGCTCAGATACAGGGTTACAATTTTTAAAAAATTTTATAGGTATGAAATAATGGTAATAATTCCTGCAATAGATATTCAAAATGGTAAATGCGTCAGATTAAAGCAAGGCGATTTTTCCAAGGAAACTATATTTAACAAAGATCCACTGCAAATGGCAGAAAAATGGATAAATGATGGCGCTGAAAGACTGCATTTAGTTGATTTGGATGGTGCTAGACTAGGAAATCCAGTAAATATCGACATTATTTCAAATATATGTCAAAAATTTAAAAGTATTCCAATACAAATTGGTGGAGGAATAAGGGATCTTGAAACGGCAGAAAAATATATAAAAGCTGGCGCAAGTTATATAATCATTGGCACTAAAGCTGTAGAAGACCCTAAATTTATTGAAGAGCTATGTAAAAAGTTCCCTGGTCAAATTTCAGTGGGAGTCGATGCAAAGAACGGGGAAGTTGCGACTGACGGCTGGCTTTCAATGTCAAAATTAAGTGCACTTGAGTTATCAAAAAAATTTGAAAATTTTGGTGTAACAGAAATTATTTATACTGATATAGAAAAAGATGGAATGATGAAAGGTCTGAATATTGAAGCAACATCTATGCTTGCAAAAAACATTAATATTCCTGTAATAGCATCGGGAGGAGTGAGTTGCATTGAAGATATAAAAAAAATTAACTCAGTTGCAAAATTTGGTATTTCAGGAGTTATAGTTGGTAGAGCACTATATGAAAAAAAATTTGGTTTAAGTGATGCAAAAAAAATAATAAATATTAAAAATGACAGTAACTAAAAGAATAATTCCTTGCTTAGATGTTGACAATGGAAGAGTTGTCAAAGGCGTTAAGTTTGTAAATATTAAAGATGCGGGTAATCCTGTTGAAGTTGCCAAAAGATATAATGATCAGGGAGCAGATGAGATCACTTTCCTTGATATAACTGCAAGCTCTAGTAATCGAAAAACAATCTTAAGTGTTGTTGAAAAAGTTGCTTCACAAGTATTTATTCCTCTTACCGTAGGAGGGGGTATAAAATCACTAGATGATATTAGATCATTATTAAATTCTGGCGCTGATAAAATTACTATAAATACTTCTGCAATTCATAATCCAGATCTTATATCTGATGCTAGTGAATCTATAGGGAACCAATGTATTGTTGTTGCAATTGATGCTAAAAGAAAAACTAGTGGCTCAACTAATCCTAGTTGGGAAATTTATACTCATGGTGGGAGAAATCCAACTGGCATCGATGCTATTGCTTGGGCTATTGAAATGGAAAAAAGAGGCGCAGGAGAACTATTAGTTACAAGCATGGATAAAGATGGAACAAAAGAAGGTTTTGACCTAGAATTAATGAAGAGCATTAATGAAAATGTAAATATTCCAATTATCGCTAGCGGTGGTGTTGGAAATTTAGATGACCTATATGACGGAATAGCTATAGGTAAAGCAGATGCTGTTTTGGCAGCCAGTATTTTTCATTTTGGTAATTACACAATACAAGAGGCAAAGGAATACTTAACAAATAAAGGTATAAATATGAGGGTTACAAATGAGTAATATATTACAGAAACTAGACTTAATCCTTAAAGACAGAAAAAATAAAAGCCCTGAAGAGTCTTATGTTTCCTCTTTATACGATAAAGGAATTAATTTTTCTTGCGACAAAATTGATGAGGAATCTAAAGAATTAGTAAATGCTATCAAAAATGAAACAAAAGAAAGGATAATTTCTGAAACAGCTGATCTCTGGTTTCATAGCCTTGTTTCATTATCAATGAAAAATATATCCTCAAATGATATATTATTAGAGTTAGAAAAAAGGTTTGGGACATCAGGCCACGTGGAGAAAAAAAATAGAAATACTTAAAAACTTAGGAGTATGAAATGGCTGGTATAAGTATATGGTCGTTATTATTGATTCTTGTAATTGTTCTTTTGTTGTTTGGCACAAAGAAACTCAGAAATATAGGTGGTGATCTTGGTGGTGCCATAAAAAACTTTAAAAAGTCAATTAACGATGATAAATCAGATAAAGATTAAGAAGGTGCAATAATAATGTTTGACTTTGGTTTCTGGGAAATTGCACTGGTGCTCTTAATAAGCCTTGTGGTATTAGGTCCAGAAAGGCTACCTTCATTTGCATCTCAACTCGGCTCAATATTAAAAAAAATAAAAGATTTTGCTAATAATGTGAAAACAAATATTGAAAATGAGTCAAAAATGAATGATTTGAAAAAAATAATAGAAAAACAAAAAGATGAACTTACTGAATTTGAAAACTCCATAGATTCAGATGAAAAATAAAAAATTATCATTGGCTGATCATCTTCTAGAGCTTAGAAATAGATTATTAATAATTATTGCTTATATAGCCACTTGCACAATTTTATTGCTACCTTTTGCAAATACGATATATGAATTTTTGTCATTACCTCTTTTAGCTGTTTTACCAACGGGTTCAAACATGATTGCTGTTGACGTTGCCTCGCCTTTTTTAGCTCCGTTCAAACTTGTATTCTTACTGGCAATTGCTATAACCTTTCCGATTTCTATTTATAATTTTTGGGCTTTTATTGCCCCCGGTCTCTATAAAAAAGAAAAAAAATTTTTAGCCCCAATTCTGATCTCGAGTACTTTACTTTTTTATTTAGGCATTTTATTTGCTTACTATATAGTTTTCCCATTAGTGTTTGGTTTTTTTACTAGCATTGCTCCAGATGGAGTAGAAATTGCTACAGATATAAACAGTTTTCTTAGCTTCGTAATAAAACTATTTTTTGCTTTTGGGTTAGCTTTTGAAGTTCCTGTTATTACTTTAATGATTGTTTTATTTGGTATCTCTAATGCGAAATCTTTATCAAAAAAGAGGCCTTATATTATTGTGATTGCATTTATAGTAGGCATGGTCTTAACTCCACCAGATGTTATTTCTCAAATTCTTCTTGCTATACCAATTTGGCTTTTATTTGAACTTGGTCTTTTTTTAGCACACTTGATTACAAAGGATAAACAGGGGTCAAAAGCTGGTTAATTTTTGTATAATTCAATAAAATTGTTTAAAATGGTCTAATCTAATGAATAAAAAAAATACCAATAGAGCCCTTTTAATAATACTAGACGGCGTTGGTATTGGGCCAGATAATAATAATAACGGTTGGTCCTTAGCAAATACCCCAAATATTGATTTACTTCTAAATGATTACCCTTCTACTTCTATTCAAGCATCTGGCAAAAGCGTAGGTCTTCCTGAAGGGCAAATGGGAAATTCTGAAGTAGGGCACATGATAATTGGCTCAGGAAAAATCTTTAAACAGGACTTAGTAATTATCAACGAGGCAATAGAAAATTCAAGCTTTTATAAAAACGAAGCTATATTAAATGCAATTTTATCGGTAAAAAATAATGCCAATGATAATGACTTACATCTTCTTGGGCTTGCTTCTCCAGGAGGAGTGCATTCCCATATAAATCATTTAATAGCGATTTTGAAAATGTGTAAATCTTATGGAGTTTCTCCAAAATTACACTTATTTACAGATGGACGAGATGATGACCCAAAATCTGCAATTAAAATCTTAAAAGATTTAAATAATTACATCGAAGAATATAATGCAGAAATTTATACAATTTCTGGCAGATATTACGCAATGGACAGAGATCAAAGATGGTCAAGAACTGAATTGGCGTGGGACGCTATCGTAAATAATAAAGGCGAAAAGGCTGAAGACTGCATTGATGCAATTGAGAAATCATACAATAAAAATATAACTGATGAGTTTTTACTGCCAACAATTTTAAAATGTGCCAAACCTTTGAAAAAAAACGACTCACTTTTATTTTTTAATTTTAGAAATGACCGCACAAGACAAATTGCAAGAGCTTTAAATGTGGAAAGATTTGATAATTTTAAAAGAACAAATAATAATACCGCATATTCTATTACCACTATGACAGAATATGACCCTTTTCTTTCTTGTCCTGTCGCATTTAGAACAAAAGCTCCTGAAGTAACTCTTGGGAGCATAATTAGCGAACTTGGACTTAAACAATTTCACTGCGCAGAGACTGAAAAATACCCTCACGTAACTTATTTTATTAATGGGGGCAGGGAAGATCCTTATCCAGGTGAGAAAAGGGTTCTTATTCCATCGCCAAACGTAGCAACATATGATTTAAAACCAGAAATGAGCTGCCACGAGGTAGCGGATGAAGTTATAAGAGCAATAAAAAATACAGAGTATGAGTTAATCGTAGTAAATTTTGCAAATGGCGATATGGTCGGACATACAGCTATAAAAAAAGCTATAGTTCGTGCAATGGAAGAACTTGATTCTGTTATTGGAGAAGTGGTATGTGAAGCTATCGGCGCAAATGTATCAACGTTAATAACTGCAGACCATGGAAATGTAGATGAAATTAATAACCCTATTTCAGGAAACCCAAATACACAACACTCCCGCAACCCGGTACCTTGTATAATTATAGACAATCAAAGAGAATGGAAAATTTGTAAAGAAGAGGGAGGATTAGCAAATATAGCTCCTACTATATTAACCTTAATGGGCATTAAAAAACCGAAAGAAATGACTGGCGAATCTTTGATTGAAAAAAATTAATCAAAAACACTCTCTGGAATTTCGTCATTATCATTTGTCGTATTACTCTCATCTAATGGCATATCATCAAAAACTATAGTTCCATCTATACTGTCATCTTTTTCGTTTGAAAAATTTAATTCAGATTTTTTCTCTTCAATTATGTATTCGGCATCTTGCGATAAATCAAAATCATCTACTTCTAATTGCCCACCCAAATTTTGTCCTAGTTTCTTTTTATCTAAGAGCCCTTTGTGAAAAGCGACTATCTCTTTAAATGTTTCTAGAGCATAATCAAAATTAAGCCCTTTTTTTATTGGAACTAGAACACTGCCTTCTGTTTTACTCATTCTAGCCATAACTTTTTTCTTTAATACATTAGCATCATAATCTGATAATCCTTCCATGCCTCCGATAATTTTATTAACGACATCGCCAGTAACTAAAATGCTTCTTGACCCAAAGAAAACTTTTTCTTTAAATTCTTTTTCTGACACGTTTACTTTTGACAAATTGACTATTGATAATACTACCGCACATCCTTTTTTATTTAAATCTGATCCTGGTTTTGCAAGACCGTCTTTGGCACACTCGTAAGTATTAAAAGATAACTTGTCACCTCGAATTTTTACGTTTGTTGCCCCTAGCGCTGATTTAAAAAATACCTGTCTTTCTATTCTCATTTTTCTAACGTATTCTTCATCTTGCTCATCAGCATATTCATCTGAAAAAGCTCTATAAGTCTCTTCTTTTTTAGAGCTTATTATTTCATCACTACATAGTGCTGTAACCTGATCAGTAGTAAATCCTTTTTCTAAATAATAATTTATATCATCCTTGCTACAGGCCGAATGAACATTAAAAGAAGTTAGTAGTGATAACAATCCTATTGCTAAATTATAAAATTTTTTTGCATTCATTAATTAATTCTCTTCTAGATAAATTACTGCTATGTATTTTAACACTATATATTGAATTAGCTCAAAAAAAAACAGGCGTCATTACAACGCCTGTTCTTATAATACAAAATTCTAATTTATATTAGAACATTGTTAATATACCAAACTGAATTACTTCAACTTGGTTATTTAAAGTACCAGAATGTAAAGCACTAATACCAGTACCATATTGACCATATGCGTCGTTTTCAACTTCAATGTATGAAATATTCAACTCTGTTGAATCACCTAATGCATAGAACACACCAAATAATGTTGTGTCAGCACCAGTTTGTGCAGAGTTATCAGTTGATAAACTTGTAGCTGTAACATCTAGCTCATCAGCTTCTGCATACATGAAACGGAAGTCAAAGTTTCCACCTGGAGCAAATTTACCAGATATTAACCATGCGTCACGATCAAAAGATACGTCTGTGTTTGCAGTACCACCAGCAAATGTTGAGCTACTAAAACCAAAGTCTTGTAACGCAGCGCCTGGTGTTGTTGTGTTATCAAAGTTGTACTCAACATTTTCCCACATTGCAGATAAAGTTAAGCTTGCTCCACCACCTAAGTCAGCGATGTAACGACCAGCTATACGATATGATTCTGCGTCTGAGTCAGACATTGTAGCACCGTCAAGTTTTGTTGCTGCCCACTCTTCATGTTTCTGATAAGTTACAGCGCCCCAGAAAGGACCATCACTATATGCGATACCCATTGAGTAAATTACAGGGTCTGTTTTCACACTTCCTCTAGCTGATGTAGCATCTGTTTTATTATCAGCTGTCATAGCGAATCTGTATGATACTTTTCCTGTTGAACCCATATATTGTAGGATTTCTTCTTGACGTCTGTTGAAACCCATATTATAGATTCCGCCATACGCACTATATGATACGAATGTTTGTGAACCAAAGTCTCCTAAGTTATAGAAGATTGTGTATGCACCAACAGATCCCATAATGTTTGTATGAGATGCTGTACCTGCGTCATACCATGGGTCAACCCATCCAGCTACCATTTCGTTATAAGGTAATAACCAGTTAGCGAACATAATTTCACCAAATGATCCTGAAATACCAACTTTTGAGTTACGGTTACACCAACCACCTGTACCAGCATAGTCGTTCATGTATGTGAATTGTTCACAACGCCATGTAACTTTTAAGCCTTCGATTCCTGTATCAACGAAACCAAGAAAACCAATGTTACCAGCGTTACCATTAATCATAGTTCTGTCAACTTGCGAACCTTCCGCACCTGACTCTACGATTTCATAAGTATGGTTTTGCCATCCGTAGATTGTGATTGGATCCCCGTAAGGTCCAACACCACCACCGCCCCAGCCTGCGTTTGCAGTAACAGGAAGCATGGCCAATGCTCCGGCTAGCATACTTGCTAAGATTTTTATTTTCATTAGGACTCCTAATAATTGTCTTAATTATTTTTAAGAGGAATAAATTTAAGTTATTAAAAATTTTCCCCCACTTAAAATGCTATCAATATTTTATTATTATTATTTATACTTCATAACACATATATAAATACAGACTATCCTTGTCTATAGCATTTCCTACATTACTGCAGGATTCAGTAATTTTGACCTTTCTTGGCCCCCAAGTCAATAAAAATAAGCCTTTTTGCATAAATATTGACAATAAAATCAATGATATATAAGTAAACTCTAATTTAGCTTATTAGTGATTTCTGATTTATTTTATATAAACATTGCATAAAATCTTTAATTAAAACAACTAATTAAAATCTTTTTTACCTGTATTCTTAAATTGATTAACTTTCCTTTATTTTATACTCTAAACCTGTATTATAACTTTTTCTAATTTTTAACTTTTTTAATATTTAATAAATGGAATTACACTATAAAGTATTTATTTTAATTATTAGCGTTGCAATGACTAGTTGTTCATCGCTGCCCAACTTACCTAAATTTGATTTTGATAATTCTGTAAGTAACAACGTTTTAGATGAAAGTTTTGACGGCTATGATGATGAGCTTGGCGGGTTTGAAATAGAAGATGGAGCAAAAGATTTTGCAAAATGTGCAACCACAACGGAATGTAATTTACTCTGGGATGTTGCCAAAGAATGGCTAACGGAAAAATCAGATTATAGAGGCGACCTTAAAACAAATACTAATAATTTCTTAAAAACAACCTCTTTTCCAAACAAAAAGAAAGCGGATAAAATTAGTTTTGAGGTTACTAAAATTCCTAGTGGTAAAAAAAATATAATACAAATAGAAGCGGTATGCCCAAAAAATTGCAGCAATTTCATAGATAGAGAATTTTATGCTTTTAATAATTTTTTAAGGAGTCATTTAATAGCCTTCAAAAAAGGAGACATTAGCTATGCAAAGAACGAAGACTCATCTATTTCTTCATCAACAGCAAGCTCAGAATCTAAGATTGATATTGATGTATCTGACTTAACTGAAAAGCCACAAAACTCTATTTTAGAAAAAGATTTACTAAGTGATAAAATTGAAATTACTAAAACTAACAAAAAAAGGTACATAGGCAAAGTTGCTGAAAGCTTAATAGATGAACACTCGTGTCATAAATTGAGTGAAATTAATCTTGTCAAAAAAACAAAGAATAGGGAGCTTTATGAAGTGAATTGCATTATCAAAGTTAAAAGAATGATCTATGATTGTGGGCCAAATGGTTGCGAGGTTCTTCAATGAAAACTTCAAATTTAATTTTAATATCTTTTATTACTCTAAATTTTTTAGGGTGTTCTTCTGATTCATCAAGCATTAAAGATTGGTTAAAAGAAGGCACGAAAGAATATCAAGAAACATCAAAAGAAAGCACAAAAGTTGGCAAGACTAATTTAAAAGATTATTTAGCAAAAAATGGATGTGTTGCAGGCACAAGTGCAAAAATAATCGAAACCAAGAATAGCGACTCTCTTCTTTACGAAGTTATTTGTGTAAAAAAATCAGAAAAATTTGTGGTTAAATGTGATGACAATGGCTGTGCAAAATAGCTGAGAATCAGTTCCTATCTACTTTTTTTGCTATTTAACCAATCTATTATTGGCTCAAAATAATCTCTATCTAGCTCAGTTGCTGATGGGCCCATTTCATAAATACCTAAACCTTTTTCAGCAGCGCGAATATAGTTTTGGCTGTCCCTAATCATAGTCAAAAATGGTATTTTTTGGCTTGCTAAAAAGTCATCAAGCTCCCAGTAAACGTTAGTGTAATCTCTGCCCCTGTTTGCAACTAATGCTACCTTTGACTTTTTCTTTACAACTCTTGAATGTTTCTTGATATTTTTAATAAAATCTGATGCAGCTCTAATGTCAATAGGCGAAGGAAGTACTGGTATAATTACACTTTCAGCCATATTCAAAACTTTTGTTAATGCTGCTCCGTTTAGCCCAGCTGGAGCATCAATTATCTTATAATCTACACCTCTTCGAATTTTTCCCCCATGTCCCTTAATACCAATTATTGGTGGTTTTGCCGAAGAACGTGCTTTGAGCCAACTCATAGAACTTTCTTGTACATCTAAGTCAACTAGGGCCACAGATTTACCGATAGATGCATAAAAACTAGCTAAATTTGTTGCTATTGTTGTCTTTCCCGAACCACCCTTTGAATTTAAAACCAATATTTTTCTCATAAATTATGAATTAAGTAGTTTAAAATTTTTACTTTATATTTTTATATTATCACTAATTTATAAGATGTCTAATTTCAAATATCGAAAACAGAAATAACAGGAGCATGATCTGATGGTCTATCATTTTTTCTTGGATTAGCATCGATATAGCTTTTTAAACATTTTTTAGATAGTGCTTGGTTTGTCAAAATTAAGTCTATTCTTAAGCCTCTATTACGCCCAAAAGCTGCGGTTCTATAATCCCACCAGCTAAAGAGGTCTTTATCTTGATTAAATAACCTAAAGCTATCTGAAAATCCTAAATTTAAAATTTCTTCTAAAGCATTTCTCTCTTTTTTTGAACAAAGAATTTTATCGTTCCAAGCCTCGGGGTCGTACACATCCTTATCGCTTGGAGCGATATTAAAATCTCCTAAAATTACATAATATTTTGTTTTACTTAAATCTTTTTTTATGTGTTTTTTTACATCTTCCAGCCACGAAAGCTTATATTCATATTTATCCGAACCAACTTCTTGCCCGTTCACAACATACAGATTCATTACCGTTAGATTATTATAATATCTTGTAAGTAAAAATCTTTTCTGTTCTTGCTCTTTGCCATTTATTAATTTAATTGAGCTTTTTATTGGCAGTTTGCTTATTGTTGTTACGCCATTGTATGTTTTTTGTCCGAGGTAATCACAAAAGTAGCCTGCATTTTGAATCTCCTCTATTGGAAAAGAAGCATCTTCAACTTTTGTTTCTTGAATTGCCAAAATATCAATATCACTTTCTTTAAGCCAGTCTAAAACTTGAGGGAGCCTAACCCTTAAAGAATTCACATTCCAAGATGCGATTTTCATTTTAAACCCAAACTTTTTAGAAGAGGCTCTATTTTTGGCTCTCTGCCACGAAAAGTAATAAATAATTCCTTTGCCGGTTTTGAACCACCTGTTTCTAAAATGCTTTTCATAAATTTTGCTCCAACTTTTTTATCAACAAGGCCTTTCTCTTTGAATGCCATAAACGCATCCGCTGACAATACTTCAGCCCATTTATAACTATAATAACCAGCAGCATATCCGCCTGCGAATATATGTGAGAAACTGTTCTGAAACTTATTATTTTTGTTTATTGGCATCAATGAAGTTTCTTTTCTAACATCATTTAAAACCTTGTCAGCTAGTTTTTTCTTATTCTTGCTGGTATTCATATGCAACAGAAAATCAAATAAGGAAAACTCAATTTGTCGAATCAATGCCATGCCGGAATTGTAATTTTTAGTAGCTAATAATTTTTTAAATAGACTAGTTGGAAGTTTTTGTTTTGTTTCATAATGGAACGCAAATGTATCTAAAACTTTTTTTTCCCAACACCAATTTTCCATAAATTGACTAGGTAGCTCAACGGCGTCCCATTCGACCCCAGATATTCCAGATATTCCAGCATAATCAATCTTTGTGAGCATGTGTTGCAACCCATGTCCAAACTCATGGAATAAAGTTTCTACATCATAATGAGAGAAAAAAGCAGGACTGTTTTTTGTAGGAGGGCTCGAATTACAAGTAATAAAAGCAACAGGGGGCTGAATTAAACCATTAATTTTTATTCTTCTTTGAATGCATTCATCCATCCATGCTCCACCGCGTTTATTTTGTCTTGCATATAAATCAAAATAAAACTTTCCTCTTAGTTGATTTTTTTTATCATATATCTCATACAGCCTCACATCTGGGTGCCATACATCCTTAGTTTTGCTTAACGTTACTTTTATTCCATATAAAGATTGAACCAGTTTAAATAAGCCAGATATCACATTCTCAACTGTAAAGTATTTTTTTAATTCTTCTTGCGACACCCCAAAATTTTCTTCTTTATATTTCTCTGATACGTAAGCAAGATCCCAAGGATTTAAATTTACTAAATTTAAGTTTTTCTTTGCATATTTTTTTAGCACTTTTATTTCGGTTTTTGACTTACCAATTGCTTTCTTTTTTAAGCCATCAAGAAACCTAATTACCTCGTCCGTTGAATTGGCCATCTTTGTTTCTAGTGAAAGCTGCGAATAATTTTTGAAACCTAAAATATTTGCAACTTTTTGTCTTAGAGATAATATTTCTTCTATGATATTCGTATTATCCCAATCTCCTTTAATTGGAAAATTTTTCGAAGCTCTGCTGATATACGCAATGTACATTTTTTTTCTTAAATTTGAATTTTTTGCGAAAGTCATTACTGCCGTATAACAAGGTTGATCAAGAGTTAGTGTATATCCTTTTTCGCCCCTAAAAGAAGCAACTTCCGCAGCAATTTCAAGAGAGTTTAAAGGCAATCCAGCTAAAGGCTTCTTCGTATTAAAATTTAAAAACCAAGCGTTTGTCGAGTCTAAAATATTTTGTTCAAATTTTGATTCTAGTTCTGAAATTCTTTCTTTACATTCTCTAAATAATTTTCTGTCTCCAGCATCTAAATCAACCCCAGAAAGACGAAAACTACGTAACGTATCAGAAATCAGCTTGCGTTGTTTAGCATTTAGAGTTTTCTTATTTTCTTCATAAAACCTTTCGTACTGTTTAAACAATCTTTGATTTTGGCCAATTTTTCCATAATGCGATGTTAGGAGACGAAGACTTTTGTCATATTGCTCCCTAACATTTTTATCATTCATTACGGAATTTAAATGCCTAATAGGAGCCCAAGCTTTTGAAATTTTATCATCGGACTCTTCGAGTTTATAAACAAAATTCTCCCAGGTAAGTTTTTTTTGTTTTTCTAGTTTTTTTAGCAGAATTGTATTTTCATTTATAAGGTATTTTATGGCTGAAAACATGTCCTTGGTTTTTAGGCTAGCAAAAAGGGGCAGAGAAGAACGAGCCAAGAGACTATTTTTTACTTTTGCCATTTTTTAAATCCGTCCTTTTTTAAATATCAATATTTATTGCGAAGTGTGCGCGTTCTTCTATAAAAAGTTTTCTAGGGGCAACATTATCACCCATTAAATCATCAAAACACGCGCGTGCCGCCTCATCATCTTCAACTGTAATTTTTACTAGAGTTCTTGTTTTTGGGTCCATAGTTGTCTCCCATAATTGCTCAGGGTTCATCTCACCAAGGCCTTTATACCTTTGAATAGTAAATCCCTTTTTCGCTTCATCAATTATCCATTTATACGTATCTAGAAAGTTAGTTATCTTAACTTTTTTATCCTGTTTTGTAAGGTATGCATCTTCTTTAAAAATATTTTTTTCCATTTCTTTAAAATCAAAGTAATGTCTATAATCTTTTGACGCAAACACACTAAAGTTAATATCCGCCGTTCTTTTAAGCCCTGACTCTTTATAGGAAATTGTAAAAATAGATGACTTTTTAATATCAACTGAATCAATTCCGGCTTCCTCAAGAATTTCTTTTGCAGATATAGATTTACACCACTTCTCTACAGCTTTGTTGTCACAGCCAAAGGAGGGCATGTTGCTTGCGTTAAGTAAGCTCATAAAAAATCTTCCATGATTTAGCTCTAAATTACTTTTTGCTATCTCGGCCTTTTGGCTACTAGAGATTAAGCTACTTAACTTATTGATTTCAATAGGTTTTTTTGATTTAGACGTTGAAAATATCTCAACACCATCTAGACAGTCTTTTGAAATATATTCAATAAGCTCTATATCATCTTTAATATATTTTTCTAGCTTGCCCTTTTTTATTTTGTATAAAGGTGGTTGTGCTATAAAAAGGTTTCCTTTTTCAACTAGTTTTTTCATTTTCCCATAAAAAAATGTCAAAAGAAGAGTTCTAATGTGTGCGCCATCAACATCAGCATCAGTCATAATGATTACCTTGTGATATCTTAGAGACGCATAATCTTCGTCCGTCATATTATCACCGATCCCACAACCTAGAGCAGTTGCCAATGTTGCAATTTCCTCGTTAGCCAAAACTTTTTGGTCTCTTTGTTTTTGCACATTTAGAATTTTTCCTTTTAAGGGAAGGATGGCTTGCGTTCTTCTGTCGCGGCCTTGTTTTGCCGAGCCTCCAGCCGAGTCTCCCTCGACCAAGAATATTTCAGAAAGAGCAGGATCTTTTTCTTGACAATCAGCAAGCTTGCCCGGAAGTCCGGCTACATCCATAGCTTTTTTTCTTCTAGTCATTTCTCTGGCTTTTCTAGCTGCTTCTCTTGCTCTAGCTGCCTCACTTGCCTTCGCTAATATTTGTTTAGCGTCTTTAGGATTCTCCTCCAGAAAACGTTTCATGCTTTCAGAAGCAATTGACTCAACGATTCCTTTAACTTCTGATGAAACTAACTTTGCTTTAGTTTGTGAGGAAAACTTCGGATCAGGCATTTTTACAGAAATTATGGCTGTAATTCCCTCTCTAGCGTCTTCTCCGCTAATTGAAATTTTATTTTTCTTTGCTGCTGGGTCTTGCTCAATATAATAATTTAATGCTCTTGTCAGCGCTGCCCTAAAACCCGCTATATGAGTTCCTCCGTCTGATTGCGGAATGTTGTTGGTATAACAATTTATGTTTTCATTGTATGAGCCAGTCCATTGAACAGCAACCTCGACACCAATATCATCTTTATTGGAGGAAAAGTATATTATGTTGTCATTAATTTTTTCTTTTTTTTCATTAAGTTTTTCAACAAAAGCTCTAATACCGCCCTCATAGTAAAACTCCTCTACAAGGTCCTCTCTGTGGTCTGACAAGATAATTTTTATCCCTGAATTTAAAAAAGATAATTCTCTTAATCTTTTCGCAAGGATTTTAAAATGAAACTCTGTATCTGAGAATATTTCCTTGCTAGGAACAAAAGTAATCTTTGTTCCGGTTTCTTTTGTTTTGCCGCCTTTTACAAGCTTGGTTTTTGGCTCGCCCATTGAATATGTTTGCCTGTAAGCATTCCCGTCCCTAGATATTTCTAGATCAAGCTTTTCAGAAAGTGCATTTACTACAGAAACCCCAACCCCATGCAAACCTCCGGAAACCTTGTAAGAATTATCGTCAAATTTTCCACCCGCATGGAGCACAGTCATAATAACCTCTGCGGCTGGCTTCTTTTCTTCTGGGTGCATATCTACGGGGATACCCCTTCCGTTATCTACCACAGTTACCGAATTATCAGCATTAATTTCAACCGTTATTTCACTACAATGCCCCGCCAAAGCCTCATCGATAGAATTATCTACAACTTCGAATACCATGTGATGCAAGCCTGTTCCATCATCCGTATCACCGATATACATGCCCGGCCTCTTCCTTACAGCCTCTAGGCCTTTTAATACCTTGATGTTCGAAGAATCGTATTTTGTCATTGTGTTATTTCTCCATGTTCCACGTGAAACACGCCCGAGTCCATTTCGCATAATATTTCTGCCAGCACGGAGTCATTTAGGGCGGTTAAAAAAATTTGAGATTTAGTCTCAAACAACCTTTCTAGCAATTTCTCTTGCATTTCTAATGTAAGCTCAGCAGAAAGGTCGTCTACAAGAATTATACTAGGAAAGCTTTTCTTTTCAAAAAAGTCTTTCGCTTGCGATAATAGCATAATATTGGCTATAAGTTTTTGTTGTCCACGTGAGCAAATTTTTTGCGCCTCTTTATTGTTAAGCGCAATCTTTAAGTCTGCGTTTTGTGGGCCACAGCTAGTATAACCCTTTTCTTGGTCTGCCTCTTTTCTTTCTTTTAATGCATCTAGTAAAGACTTATTGGTTCCCCAGCCGTTTTCGTAAGAGAAGCTAAGCTCTATATCAGGCAATATTTGGTTTTGAATAACAACAAGGCTTTTCTGCAAACTGTCAACATACTGTTGTCTTAAAGAAGAAATAGACTCTCCTAGCGGAGCAAGTTTTTGCATCCATATTTTTTCGTTAGGGTCTCTTGCTTTTAGCGCTTCGTTTCTTTGTTTCAGAATTTTTTGATATTCAGACCATTCTTTTTTGAAACTATGTTCCACGTGAAACAACCCCCAATCTATAAAAGCTCTTCTTTCTGATGGCGCCCCCTCAATGATTGCGTGACTGCCAGGGTGAATTGTTTGTACTGCTAGTCTTTCGGCAACTTTTGATTGTTTCTTTTCTTCTTTACTGTCAATAAATATTTGCGTTTTGTTTCTACTTTTTTTTATCTCAAGTTTCTTCTGGTTTGCCGCAGTTGCTGCGCCCACATAGAGATCTTTTTCTCCATAAGTGACTAAATTTTCTGTCTTATTCGTCCTGAAGCTTCTGCCGCGAGACAGAACATCAATAGCCTCAAGAACAGTTGTCTTTCCTGCTGCATTTTCGCCAACGATAACATTGGTTTTCTTATTTAGATTTAAATTTGCTTCACGAATATTTCGTAGATTTCTCAAAGAAAGCTTGTCGATCTGCATTTTATAATCTCAAAGGCATTACTACATAGCTTGATGAGACGTCATTTTCGGGGGCCAATAATGCGCTGCTATTTGCGTCTTTTAGAAGTATTTGAACGTTCTTTGTTTTTATAACGCTTAGAACATCAATTAAATAGTTTACATTAAAACCCACTTCTATAGCGTCACCTTCGTAAGTTGATTTAATATCATCTGAGGCTTCTTCTTTCTCTGGATTATTTGCACTCACTTTTATTTCATTGTTCTCGAAATTGAGCCTTACGCCTCTAAACCTATCATTAGAAAGGATAGACACCCTAATTAGGGCTTCTTTAAATAATTTGCTGTCCACAATTACTTTTTTATCAACGTCTGCAGGGATCACCTTTTCATAGTCTGGAAATGTGCCGTCAATAAGTTTTGATATAGCCATTGTTTTTTTATTGCTAACTTTAAGATGGTTTTTTGACACAATAACATTAATTTCTTCTTCTTCACCATCAAGCTGTTTATCTATTTCGATAACTCCTTTTCTTGGAACTATAGCGCTAACGCCTTCAAGCTCTTGCCCTTGAGTACTAATGCCAGCTTTTGCCAATCTATGGCCATCTGTTGCAACTCCAGAAATCTCATTATTAGATGCAAACAAATACAAACCATTTAAATAATATCTTACATCTTGTTGTGCCATTGCAAACGATGTTTTGCCTATTATTTCTTTAAGTTCGCTAGTTTTCATTGAAAAAGAGATGCTGCCCTCTTCTAGCGTTTCCATCATTGGAAAAGTATTTGCATCTAAAGCTGATAGGATAAACTTACTTTTTTTTGATTTTATCTGTATTTTTGCTTCATCTATTTTATCAATTTCAATTAATGATTCGTCTGACAAACCTTTGCCTATATCAAATAATTTCCTACCCGGAATTGTTATGTCGCCCGTAAAGTCTTGAGCGTCATTTACCTCAATAACTGAGGATAGTTGAACTTCAAGATCAGACGCTACAACCTCATACCCTTTATCAGACTTTCTAAAAAGAATATGGCTCAATATTGGCATTGATTGTCTTTTTTCAACAACACCAATTATTTTTTGTAGAGCTTTGATTAAGTTTTCTTTAGTTATTATAATTTTCATATATATATATTAATTATTATTATTGTGACCAATTTCTGTTAAGTATGTCTTTTTATATAATAAAAACAAATACTTATGTAATTATTATCTTGTTTATAACTTTTTCTTTCGTGTTAGTTAAATCTTTATTAAATATATATACAGTTTTGTTATAAAAGTATATACAGTTTTCTAACAATTTTGCTCTAAGTGCTTAATGCTCTCCTTAAATTAATTAAGTCCTCTTTTATTTTGTTGTCTGTTATTGAGACTTCCACGATCTTTTTGCAAGCATGTAATACAGTTGTATGATCTCTTCCTCCAAAAGCATCCCCAATTTCTGGCAAGCTGTGGTTTGTTAGTTCTTTTGCTAGTGACATCGCAAGTTGGCGTGGCCTTGCTAAAGACCTGTTTCTTTTTGCTGATAGCAAATCAGATATTCTAATTTTATAATATTCTGCAACCGTTTTCTGAATGTTTTCTATTGTTACCATTTTGTTTTGAAGGGATATAAGGTCGTGTAAAGCTTCTCTAGCAAAATCTAAAGATATTTCTTTTCCTGTAAATTGCGAGTTAGCTATAACCCTTCTCAAAGCTCCTTCAAGCTCTCTTACGTTTGATTGTATGCACTTTGCAATAAAAAAGGCTACCTCAGTATCAAGATTTGTTCCAATTGAAGATGCTTTCTTTTGTAAAATTGCAACTCTGGTTTCAAGTTCAGGCGGCTCAATAGACTGAGTAAGTCCCCAGCCAAACCTTGATTTTAATCTTTCATCAAGACCATTAACTTCTTTTGGGTACCTGTCACAAGTTAAAACAACTTGGCATCCTCCTTCTAGAAGCGCATTAAAAGTGTGAAAAAATTCTTCTTGTGATCTTTCTTTGCCAGCAAAAAACTGAATGTCATCTATCAAGAGGGCATCAGCAGACCTGTAATATTCTTTAAAGGTGTCTATTTTGTTATGTTGGAGAGCTCTAACCATGTCGGCCACAAATTTTTCAGAATGTAGATAAATTATCTTTGCATCTTTGTTTTGCTTCAAAATGTTATTGCCTATGGCATTCATAAGGTGTGTTTTCCCAAGACCTACACCACCGTAAATGAAAAAAGGATTATATGTCTTGCCAGGATTGCTAGAGACTTGAATGGCAGTAGCCCTTGCCAACTCATTTGATTTTCCAGTGACAAAATTATCAAACGTATAGTCAGAAGCAAAACTTTTATTAATATTAAAAGAACTTCTTTTATCTTCGCCAATATTTGATATATCTTCTTCTAATTTCTGTGAAATACCTCCAACCTCAAAATTAAAGCTATAATCTGAGTTCTCAAGTCTTTTTATAAAATATTCTGTTAGATTTTCATTTGCCCAGTCCAAAGCGTATTGGTTAGGCGCTGTAATTTTTATAGTTTTGTCTTTGGTTACTGCTTGAAGTGGTCGTACCCAGGTATTAAACTGCTGTTCATCAAAGTTACTTTGAAGTTCGTCAAGACATTGTTCCCAAAAGCCTGGTTGCATTTTATATGGTCCCCCAAAGTAAAGAATTATTATTATTTTTAATTATATTATACTTATCCACAGCAGAAATAAATCAACAAATCTGTGTAAAAATTGTGGATAAGTAATGTAAAAATATATGATAAAGTAAGTATTGACAAATATAGGGTATAGACGTAAGGTCGCGTGCAGAATACAAAGGAATTAAAAAATGAAAAGAACATATCAGCCAAGTAAAATTAAAAGAAAAAGAACACATGGATTTAGGTCTCGAATGAGCACTAGCGGCGGAAGAGCAGTGATCAACGCCAGAAGAGCCAAAGGAAGAAAACGTCTTTCTGCTTAAAAATACAGCAAAAAATGTATTCATAACAAAAGTCATGAGATTAAATAGTCCTAAAGACTTTAGAAATTGTTTTACAAATGGCAAAAAAATAAAAAACGAAGCTTTTGTGCTACATTATTTAGATAACGGCAGCCAGCATTCTAGATTGGGCATAAGCGTTGCAAAGAATAAAATTAAAAAAGCTGTTGAAAGAAATAGAATTAAAAGAGTTGCCAGAGAAATTTTTAGAAAAAGTGATATTACGGGGTTAGATATTGTTTTGTTGCTTAAATATGAAAAAAATTACGATCAAGAGAATTGCTATAACCTTATAAATGAGATTTTTAATAAATTGGTAAAAAAATGAGTCGTTTATTAATAAAAATAATTAAATTTTATCAGTATGCTCTTAGCTCTTTTTTGGGAAATAATTGCAGATTTACGCCCTCGTGCTCAGCCTATTTTATGCAAGCAATATCAGAACATGGTTGTATTCGAGGCATTTACCTAGGCTCTAAAAGAATATCTAAATGTCATCCTTGGTGTTCTGGCGGCATAGACGAGGTTCCAAAAGCAAAATGAGTAATAGATTCCTATTATATGTGGCTTTTTCTTTGGTGCTTTTTATGATTTGGCAACAATGGAATATTGAGCAGAACCCACAATTTCAGACACAGAGCCAAATAGAAAAAACTAAACAATCTCAACAGCCCGAGGGTGATATTCCTGAAGAAGCTTTGTTGGACAAATCAAAGATTAAGAGCCCCGATCAAGAAGAACCTGTCTCGAATGTTAAAAATAAAGGTGAAAATCTTACAATAACTAATTCTGATGTTGAGCTAACGATAAGCACTCAGGGTGGAACTATTAAAAAATCAAAGCTTTTAAATTATTTTAAAACGACTGAAGAAGATAGCGAAAATATAAACTTATTTGATTATGAGGATGAATATTATGTGGCGCAATCAGGCTTGCTTCATGATAAAACTTCAAGCAAAAATGAAAAGACTAAGTTAGCTCCTAATCATCATGATCTGTATGAGGTTTTAAACAAAACTAGCGATAGCGTTACTTTGAAGTGGCTAACCAAAGACAAAGATATAAGCGTTATTAAAAAAATTAAACTTAATGACGCGGGCTTTAATGTTGAAGTGACAAGCCAAGTTATAAACAACTCAAGAAGAGCTTGGGCAGGAAGACAATACAGACAAATCAGAAGAGAAAGCAGCGGCGAAGGGCGATCTTGGGTGACTCCAACATTTACGGGTGGAGCATATTATGACGGAACTTACAATAAGATTTCTTATGACGAGATTTCTAAGAAAAAGCCAAAACTAAATGTACAAGGTGGCTGGGTTGCTATGATGGAACATTATTTTGTTTCGTCTTGGTATTTTTCTGAGAAAGAAAATAATTTATTTTATACAAAAGAAGTTAATGCTGAAGGCGACAGAAAAGACTATATTATGGGGGCAAGATCTGAAGCTTTAATTATTCAACCAAATGAAAATGCTATATTTGAATCCTCGCTATATGTTGGCCCAAAGTTACAAAAGGAATTAGAGCAAATTTCAGAAGGTTTAGAATTAACAATTGACTATGGAGTCTTAACTTTTATTGCAAAACCATTATTTTGGCTGTTAGATAAAATTAATTTAATGGTAGGAAATTGGGGCTGGGCAATCATTTTGCTCACGATTTTAATTAAATTAGCGTTTTATAAATTGTCGGAAACAAGCTATAGGTCAATGGCAAAAATGAAGCAATTTTCGCCAAAAATTCAGTCTATTCGAGAAAGATACGGAAGCGATAGACAAAAAATGAATCAAGCAATGATGGATATGTATAAACAAGAGAAAATTAATCCTTTGGGCGGATGTTGGCCAATTTTAATCCAAATACCTGTATTTATAGCTCTCTATTGGGTGTTATTAGAGAGTGTTGAGCTTAGACAGGCAGAGTTTATTTTTTGGCTAAATGACCTTTCAACCAAAGACCCCTATTATGTTCTTCCGCTAATAATGGGTGCTTCAATGTACTTTCAACAAAAACTTAATCCAGCGCCACCTGATCCTATGCAAGCGAAAATCATGCAAATGTTGCCCATAATCTTTACTGCATTTTTTGCGTTTTTCCCTTCTGGTTTAGTTCTATATTGGGTTGTTAATAATTTGCTATCTATTGCTCAGCAATGGAGAATAACAAAGATAATAACCAGCTCGAAATAAATTATAGTGAAGGATGTTAATAGTATTGTTAGTTTAGCCACACCTATTGGAACAGGAGCTCTTTCAATTATTAGATGTTCTGGCGAAGGTGTAGAAAATATCATAGAGACTTTCTTTCATAAAAGCCTGAAGCCAAGATATGCTTATCATATAAATTTCAAAATAAATAATGAAACGCTTGATGACGTTGTAGCAATTTATTACAAGGCGCCAGAATCTTATACAGGAGAGGATATGCTTGAAATTACTTGCCACGGAGGACCTGTAATTTATCAAATGCTCATAAAGGAAATTTTGACATTATCTGATTTCAGATTAGCAAAACCAGGCGAATTTAGTGAGCGAGCATATTTAAATAATAAAATTAGTTTGCTAGAGGCCGAATCAATATGCGCACTGATAAACGCGAAAACAGAAGAAGCCGCTCTGGCAGCAAGAAGTTCTTTATCAGGCAAGATGTCACAAGAGATACTCGGAATAGATGAAAAGCTGTTAAAAACAAGAATACAGGTTGAGGCTTTGCTAGATTTTTCAGAGGAAGACATAGAAACAGAAGGGCTTTCCGAAATTGAAAATCAATTAATTGCCATTAAAAATAAAATAAAAAATTTAATTGAAAAAATCGAAAAAAATAAACTATTTTTTGAAGTGAGCAAAATAATAATAATGGGAAAACCAAATACAGGCAAATCGTCTTTAATAAATCTTCTTACACAAGAAAATGTATCCATAGTAAATAAAGAGGCCGGAACAACAAGAGATGTAGTATCTAAAATATTTAATATTAGAGGAATGCCGGTGATTATCCAGGATACTGCCGGCATAAGGGAAACCGATAATCAGATTGAACAAGAAGGCACGCACAAGGCTTTTGATCAAGCCGCCGAATCAAATGTAATTTTGTATTTATATGATATTACTAAAGGTTTGCAAAACGATGATTTTTTAACTATTAAAAAATTAAAAAAAATAAATACTAGTCTTTTAATTATTGGAAACAAAGTTGATTTAGCTGCTGAAAAACCAAATTCTTTTTTAATCGACCAAAAAGAAGAAAGCATATCTATATCTATTAAAAAAAATATTAATATTGAAAAAATGATAGAAAAAATTACTGGTACGCTAAAGACAAAAACAAATGATAGCTCGCCAGGAGTAATGCAGGTAAAACATCTGGCTTTTTTAAAAACCGCATATAATGATGTCAATAATATAGAATTAGATTTGAGTAATTTAGAGATCGTTGCAGAGTTTTTGAAAGCCGCGCAACAAAATCTATCCAAGATAATAGAAAATGAAGACAATGATAGAGTTTTAAGCGGAATATTTTCAAACTTTTGTATTGGAAAGTAATATAATTTAAATATGAATACATACGATGTAATAGTAATCGGCGGAGGGCATGCTGGAACAGAAGCGAGCTTAGCTAGCGCAAGATGCGGAAGTAGGACTTTGCTTTTAACCCAGTCATTTAATACTGTAGGCCAAATGAGTTGCAACCCTTCAATTGGAGGTATTGGCAAAGGTCATTTGACAAAAGAAGTAGATGCCCTTGGCGGCGTAATGGCAAGGGCGGCAGATGCAGCCGGCATTCACTTTAGAACGTTAAACAAGAAGAAAGGTCCAGCTGTATGGGCAACTAGATCTCAGGCTGATAGAGATCTTTACAAATTCTTTATCCAGAAACAAATAAAAGAACAAAAAAATCTAGATGTACTCGAGAATGAGGTAGTTGACATCATCATGGAAAAATATTCTATATCAGGCGTAGAGCTTAATGATGGAACTATAATTAAAACCAAAAATGTTATATTAACTGCAGGAACTTTTTTATCTGGAATTATACATATAGGAGACCAAAAAATTTCAGCGGGCAGAATTGGAGAAAAGGCTTCAAATAAACTTGCAGATAGGATGCGTGATCTTGATTTAAAAATGGGCAGATTAAAAACAGGCACGCCTCCAAGATTAAATGTAGACTCAATTAATTTTAGTAATCTTATAGAACAACCAGGAGATGAGCCTAGACCAGTTTTCTCTTTCGTTGGCAGCACCCTAGATCATCCAAAACAAATTAAATGTTATATAGCGCGCACAAATGAGAAGACTCACGCTACTATTAAACAATCTCTTGATCGCTCGCCCCTCTTTAACGGGGTGATTACTGGCAAAGGACCGAGGTATTGTCCTTCTATAGAAGATAAGGTCACAAGGTTCGCAGACAAGGAATCTCATCAGATATTTTTAGAGCCAGAAGGGTTAAATTCGAAATTAATCTATCCAAACGGAATTTCAACGAGCTTACCTAAAAAAGACCAGGAGAATTTTATAAGAACAATAGAGGGGCTCGAAAACGTAATCATAGAGAATTATGGTTATGCGATCGAATATGATTTTTTTGACCCAAGAGGGCTAAATTCAAATTTAGAGAATAAAAAAATTTCTGGTTTCTTTATGGCTGGGCAAATAAACGGAACAACAGGATATGAAGAGGCAGCTTCCCAGGGAATTGTTGCTGGCATTAATGCCGCCATGCGTTCTCAAACAAAAAATATGTGGTCGCCAAGCAGGGAAAATTCTTATGTTGGAGTGATGATTGATGATTTAATAACCCAAGGCGCTCCAGAACCTTATCGCATGTTTACAAGTAGGGCTGAGCATAGGCTTTATTTAAGGGAGGATAATGCTGATAAAAGGTTAACTCCTATAGGCTGGAAATTGGGCTCGGTAGAAGAAACAAGATATGATATTTATAATAAAAAACAAGAACAAATAGATACAGAGATTCAACGCCTTGCTGATTTTAAAATAATGGAAAATAATAGAAAAATTTCAGCAAAAGAGTTCCTTAAAAGACCAAAAACATCATATCAAGATTTAAGTATTTATTCTTCAGATTATCGTTTGGCCGAAAAAGATATAGGAGAGAATTGCTCAATAAGAATTAAATATGAGGGTTATATACAAAAACAAAAATTAGAAGTTATTAAAAATAAAAAAGACGAAGAAATGACATTACCAGATAAGATGAATTATTCCGAAATAACAGCATTGTCAATTGAGGCAAGAGAAAATCTCGCAATGGTTAAACCTCAAAACTTGCGACAAGCAGCAAGGGTTCCGGGAGTTACTCCAGCAGCTATATCAATTTTAAAAGTACAAATAAAAGCTTTTCAAAATAATGCAAAATAATATCGAGAAAGAATTTTTTTATAAATCCATATCAAAATTCACAAGTGACATAGAAGTAGCTGCAGATAAATTAATTAATTTTTGTGAGTATATAAAAAAAGCAAATAAGCTTCATAACCTTACATCTATAACAAAAACAAAAGATATGCTTACAAAACACATTCTTGATAGTTTATCTATAAAACATTTGCTAGAGGGAAATAAAATTTTAGATATAGGTTCAGGCGCGGGTTTCCCGGGGATACCTCTTGCAATTCTTTCTCCAGAATCACATTTCTTGTTACTGGATTCAAATAACAAAAAAATTATTTTTTTAAACCATGTTAAGATAAATTTAAATATAAGAAACGTTGATTTAGTTCATGAGAGAATAGAGAATTTTGATGATAAAAGGTCATTTGATTCAATTGTGTGTAGATCATTTTCCACATTATCTACAATTTTTAAAAATTCTGAAAATCATTTAAAGAAAGAAGGTATTATTATAGCTATGAAAGGCAAATACCCTGATAAAGAGCTCTCAGAGTTAGATAAAAACATTAATTATAAAGTTGAGAAGCTTATAGTGCCAGGTCTTTCAGCTGAAAGACATGCTGTGATAATGTCAAAAAATAGGAATGAAGATTGAGTACGATTTTTTCTATATGTAATCAAAAAGGCGGAGTTGGTAAAACAACTACGAGCGTTAATTTATCTGCAGCGTTATCTTTAAATAATAAAAATGTATTATTAATAGATATGGATCCTCAAGGTAACGCAACCATGGGATCAGGTGTTAATAAATATGAGCTGGAGTATTCTTCAGCAGATTTGCTTTTAGACCATAATACAAACATAAAAAGCATATTGAAGAAAGCAGAAGAAGGTTACGATTTAATACCATCAAATCAGTCTCTTACATTAGCTGAAGTAAAACTATTAGAAAATAACGATAGAGAGTTAATTTTAAAAACGGTAATTTCAGAAATTAAAAAAGATTATGATTTTATAATAATTGATTGCCCACCATCACTAAATATATTAACAGTGAATTCTTTAGCTGCTTCAGATTCTGTGATAATTCCAACACAATGCGAGTATTTTGCGCTCGAAGGCCTTACAGCTCTACTTGAAACAATTGATAAAATTAAGATGTCGGTGAATGAAAGCTTAAAGGTTGGGGGTATTTTAAGAACTATGTATGACCCAAGAAATAATTTGGCGCAAGATGTATCTTCGGAATTAAAAAACCATTTTGGGAAAGATGTATTAAAGACAATAATTCCTAGAAATGTTAGCTTAGCAGAAGCTCCAAGTCACGGTACGTCTATAATTAGTTATGATAGAGGTTCTAAAGGCTCTATGTCATACTTAGCTCTTGCAGGTGAGCTGGTAAAAATTTCAAAAGCAAGGTAACAACAAAATGGCAAAAAGAAAAAGTGGTTTAGGAAATAAAGGGGTTGAAGTTCTTTTTAGCTCGTCAAAAGCTAAAAAAGTAAAAGCCAATGAAGCCTCTCAAGAAATAGAAGTTTCAAAGATTGGTGTAAGCCCATATCAGCCAAGAACAAATTTTAATGAAGAAAGTCTTAAATCTCTGGTTGAGTCTATAAGAGAGGAAGGAATTATACAGCCAATATTGCTTAGAAAAACAAAACAAGATGAGTATGAACTTATTGCCGGTGAAAGGAGGTTAAGAGCTGCAAAGATTTTGGGGCATAAGAAAGTTCCTGCAATTGTGAAACTTGTGGGAGATGAATCTGCTGCTATATATGCTTTACTAGAAAACGTTCAAAGAGAAAATTTAAATCCGATCGAAGAAGCTATAGGGTTAGAAAAACTGATCAAGAAATTTAAGTTTACTCAAGAAAGTTTATCTAAGAAGACTGGTAAATCAAGATCACATATCTCAAACTTGATAAGGCTATTATCGTTGGATACATATGTAATTAAACTATTGTCCGAGCAAAAGATTGATATGGGTCACGCAAGGGCTTTGTTACCCTTAGCTAAAAACTCACAAAAACTTTTTGCTGACAAGATAGTCAATCAAAAATTATCTGTTAGGGATGTAGAAAATCTTGTAAATGCAAAAAAAACACCCGTATTGAGAAAATCCTCAAAAAAAGCGAAGGATTCACAATTATTGAGTATTGAAAAGCAATTAAGTGAAAAATATGGGGTTTATGCCCAAATAGATTATTCTTCATCAAAAAAAAATGGCAAAATTATATTTAAATATAGTAATTTAGAAGTTTTAGAAGGGCTTTTGAAAAAATTAGGATATAAAAAATAGTTTTTTGCAAAATTTGCTTAAAAATCGTAAAAAATGATTACATATACATTAAATTTATCAATATCATTATTAAATATATTGATAAATTTCCACACTCTTAATATACTGCATACCCGAAGAGATTATGTTTCTTAGAAAGCTATTAATTGAACTTTTAATATTTACGATAATAGCGTCAATTATATGGTTTTTCTCTGATATTTATGTGGCTTCTTCTTTCATATATGGGGCAAGTGTTAGCTTTTTTTCGAACGCATATTCCGCATATATGATGCTCTTTTACAGAGCTAAGTCGATTAAAGAAGAGGCTCGACGATTTTATATTGCAGAATTTGGAAAATGGTCTATTTCAGCAACAATGTTTGCTTTAATATTCCTAAAATTAGAAGTCGCGGAACCATTATTGTTTTTTGCGGCATTTATATTTGCAAATTTAGTAGCAATATTTTTTATAAAACTAAAATTTAGAAATAATAAATAATTATGGCGGCTGGCGCACAAACTAGTTCAGAGTATATTAAGCATCATTTGACCAATTTAACATTTGGCAAAGACCCGAGTGATGGTGTATGGAAACTAGCAGAAACTGCTCAAGATGCTCAAGAAATGGGTTTCTATGCTATTCATTTAGATTCGATGGGTTGGTCTATAGGGCTTGGTTTTATTTTTATTTTTTTATTTAGTTTTGTTGCAAAAAAAGCTAGTACAGGAGTGCCAGCAGGCTTACAAAATGCAATTGAAATGATAATTGAATTTATTGATACAAACGTAAAGGATACGTTCTCGCATACAAATAAATTGATCGCTCCGATGGCTCTTACAGCGTTTATGTGGGTTTTGTTAATGAACTTGATGGATTTGGTGCCCGTCGACTGGGTGCCTCAACTAGCAACATTTATTGGCGCTAATTTTTTTGGTATGGATCCTCATCACGTTTATTTTAAAATTGTACCAACAACAGATCCAAATGTGACTATGGGAATGTCGTTGTCAGTATTTTTTCTTGCTTTATTCTATAGTATCAAAAATAAAGGAGTTGGAGGTTTTGTTGGAGAATTAACTTTACATCCATTTTCTTCTAAAAATATTTTTATTAAATTAATTTTAATTCCTATAAATTTATTTTTAGAGGGAGTAGCGTTGTTAGCAAAACCTATTTCTCACGGGTTAAGGTTATTTGGTAATCTTTACGCAGGCGAAATGATATTTATTTTGATTGCGCTATTACCATTATATGCTCAATGGACACTTTCTGTTCCTTGGGCAATATTTCATATTTTAGTAATTGTTCTTCAGGCTTTTATATTTATGGTGTTAATGGTCGTATACATGAATATGGCACATGATACTGGAGAACATTAAGTATTTTTAATGACAATTAATAGTAGAGGGTAATTATGGAAACATCAGGATTAATATATATAGCAGGAGCTTTAATGATGGGGTTAGGAGCATTGGGCGCAGCAATAGGTATTGGAAATTTAGGTGGTAAATATATGGAAGGTATTGCACGACAGCCTGAATTAATACCAATGCTTAGAACTCAAATGTTCATCGTATTAGGGCTAGTAGATGCGGTCCCAATGATATCAGTTGGTATTGCGTTTTATTTATTATTTGCAGTTGCTTAAATATTTAATAAACAGGAGTAAAAATTGAATATTAATTTAACTTTAATTGGGCAAGCAATATCATTTGCTATTTTTGTATGGTTTTGTATGAAATTTGTTTGGCCACCGTTGACTTCAGCTTTAGAAGAAAGAAGAAAGAAGATTGCTGATGGTCTCTCCGCAGCTGAGCTTGGGCAACAAGCTTTGGAAAAGGCAAAAGAAGAAGTTGGTATAAAGCTTGCTGATGCAAAATCTGAGGCTAAAAATATAATATCTATGGCAGAAAAAAGACAGGGAGATATTTTAGATGAAGCAAATACTAAAGCTTCTGAGGAAGCTCAAAAAAAATTAAGGTTAGCAGAGCAAGAAGTGGAACAACTATCAATGAAACTAAAAGAATCTTTAAAAAAGGATGTCTCAAAGCTTGTAATTGAGGGAGCGGAAATGATTTTGAAAAAAGAAATTGATAAGAAAGCTCACGATAAAGCAATTCAAGATTTGGTAACTAAAATATAAAATTATGTCTGAATTACTTACAACAGCCAGGCCATATGCAAAAGCATTTTTTGAGAGTGCCAAAGAAAAAAATATGCTCGATGCATATCTTGATATGCTAAAAAATTTAGAAGCAGTTTCAAGTGAAATAAGTATAAAAAATATTTTACAGAATGATTCTTATAGCAGTTTATATAAGGTAAATCTTTTGTCAGACATTCTAAATGATACTACAGATGAAAATTTTATAAGGTTTATAAAACTATTGGCAGAAAATAATAGATTAAATGTAATCTCAGAAATTTTAAATTTATATGATAGCTATTTCCAGGACGAAAAAAATTTAAAAATAGCAAGGGTTGATACTGCAATTGAGTTAGATGAAGAACAGCTAAAAAATATCAAACAAGCTTTGGAAAAAAGATTTAAAAAAGAAATTAGTTTAGAACAAAATGTAGACCCAGCACTTTTGGCTGGAGCAGTAGTTAGAGTTGATGATCTAGTGATAGATGGTTCGCTTCGCGAACAGTTAAGAAAACTAGAATCTCAATTAATTTGAAACAATAGAGGTAAAAATAATGCAACTTAGTCCAACAGAAATTAGTGATTTAATTAAAAAAAGAATTGATGGTTCTGATTTATCTGCAGAAGCAAAGACAGAGGGAACAATTGTAGCAGTGACAGATGGTATTGTTAGAATTCACGGTTTGTCAAATGTTATGGCTGGAGAAATGATTGAATTTCCAAATAATACATTTGGTTTAGCTCTTAATTTAGAAAGAGATTCTGTTGGAGCAGTTATACTAGGTGACTATCAACATTTATCTGAAGGGGATATTGCTAAATGTACAGGAAAAATTCTAGAGGTCCCAGTAGGTGAGGAGCTAATAGGAAGAGTTGTAAATTCTTTAGGTGCGCCGATAGATGGGAAAGGTGAAATACAAGCAAATGAATTTTCACCAATAGAAAAAATTGCCCCAGGTGTTATTCAAAGACAATCAGTTGATCAGCCAGTGCAGACTGGGCTTAAATCAATCGATTCTATGGTACCAATTGGAAGAGGACAGAGAGAGTTAATTATTGGCGATAGACAGACTGGTAAAACTGCCATTGCAATTGACACTATAATCAACCAAAAAGGAACAGGAGTTAAATGTATTTATGTTGCCATAGGACAGAAGGCTTCGTCAGTTTCCAATGTAGTTAAAAAATTAGAAGAACATGGTGCTTTAGAACACACTATTGTTGTTGCTTCTACCGCATCTGAGTCTGCCGCAATGCAATATATTGCTCCATATGCAGGTTGTTCAATGGGAGAATATTTTAGAGATAAGGGAGAAGATGCTTTAATAATTTATGATGATTTAAGTAAGCAAGCTGTTGCATATAGACAAGTTTCGCTCTTATTGAAAAGACCTCCTGGAAGAGAAGCTTATCCTGGAGATGTATTCTATTTACATTCAAGATTACTTGAAAGAGCATCAAGAGTTAATGCTGAACATATAGAAAAAATCACTAATGGAAAAGTAAAAGGTAAAACCGGATCATTAACTGCTATGCCAATTATTGAAACTCAAGCTGGTGACGTTTCTGCGTTTGTTCCAACTAACGTTATTTCTATTACAGATGGGCAGATATTTCTTGAGACTAATTTATTTAATTCTGGATTAAGGCCTGCTGTAGATGCGGGTTTATCTGTTTCAAGAGTTGGTGGTGCTGCACAAACTAAATTAGTCAAGAAGCTTGGGGGCGGTGTAAGACTTGCTCTTGCGCAATACAGAGAGCTAGCAGCTTTCTCTCAGTTTGCATCTGACTTAGATGAGCAAACAAGAAAACAACTTGAACGTGGCGAAAGAGTAATGGAATTAATGAAACAAACACAATACTCTCCATTAAATATTTCATCTATGGGTTTAGTTCTTTATGCAGCAAATGAAGGATATTTAGATAATATTGAAGTTAATAAAATAAAAGACTTTGAAAAAGCGCTAATTGGTTTTGCTACTTCTGAATATGCTGATTTTATGAATTCAATAGAAGAATCTGGAGATTATAACGATGAAATTGGGTCAACATTAAAAGAGATGTTAGAAAAATTTGTATCAACACAAACTTGGTAAAGTAGATGTCAGGCGGAAAAGAAATAAAAGGACAGATCTCGAGTATTAAAAATACTCAGAAAATAACTAAAGCTATGGAAATGGTAGCGGCAAGTAAGATGAAAAAAGCTCAAGGGCGAATGTCTGCTGCAAGGCCATATGCTAAGATGATTAAGAATGTAGTTGGCCACTTGGCTAATGCACATCCTGAGTATAAGCACCCTTTTTTGGTTCAAAGAGATTCTGTCAAAAGAGTTGGTCTTATTATCATAAGTACCGATCGAGGTTTATGCGGAGGTTTAAATACAAATTTATTCAAGCAGGCTTTAAAAAAAATTAATGAATGGAAAAAGAACTCTATTGAAGTTGATGTTTGTGCAATTGGCTCAAAAGCAGAAAGGTTTTTTAAAAGATTAGATGTAAATTTAGTTGCTCAAGTTTCTCACCTTGGAGATAGTCCAGAAATAAACGATGTAATTGGCTCTATAAAAATTATGTTAGACAATTATATTGAGGGTAATATTGATGAATTGCATTTAGCAGAAAATAAATTTATTAACACAATGTCGCAAGAGCCAGGGGTGACGCATCTTATTCCAACTGAGCCTAGCCAGGAAGATGAACGTTCTCATCACTGGGATTATATTTATGAGCCGGATTCAAAAAGCGTCATTGATAATTTGTTGGTTAGATATGTTGAGTCATTAGTTTACAGAGGGATAGTTGAGAATGTCGCATGTGAAATGTCAGCAAGAATGGTAGCAATGAAGAGCGCATCAGACAATGCAAGTAATCTAATTGATGAATTACAATTAATTTATAACAAAGCTAGACAAGCATCTATAACGCAGGAACTTTCAGAAATCGTAGCTGGAGCAGCTGCAGTTTAGTGATTAACGGAGACTAAATAAAATGAGCACAGGAAAAATAGTACAGGTGATTGGGGCGGTAGTAGACGTAGAATTTGCAAAAGATTCTATACCGCAAGTTTATGACGCACTCAAAGTTGATGAAGCAGGTTTAACACTAGAAGTTCAACAACAGCTGGGCGATGGAATTGTAAGAACTATAGCGATGGGAACTTCCGATGGAATAAAACGAGGCATAGAAGTAACAAACACAGGGGCCCCAATTTCTGTTCCAGTTGGTGAAAAGACACTTGGAAGAATTATGAATGTATTAGGTGAGCCAGTTGACGAGGCTGGACCTATAGACGCTTCGAAAACGATGCCAATTCATAGAAAGCCACCAACATATGAAGAACAAGCTGGTGGGAATGAACTTTTAGAGACCGGCATTAAAGTTATCGACTTATTATGTCCTTTTGCTAAAGGCGGTAAAGTAGGTTTGTTTGGCGGCGCTGGCGTTGGTAAAACCGTAAATATGATGGAGCTTATCAGAAATATTGCTACCGAGCATAGTGGTTACTCTGTGTTTGCTGGTGTTGGGGAAAGAACAAGAGAAGGTAATGATTTTTTCCACGAAATGAAAGAGTCACAAGTTCTTGATAAAGTTTCTTTAGTTTATGGACAAATGAATGAGCCTCCAGGAAATAGATTAAGAGTTGCCCTAACTGGTTTAACAATGGCTGAGGATTTTCGAGATGAAGGTAAAGATGTATTAATGTTTATCGATAATATTTATAGATATACATTGGCTGGAACAGAAGTTTCGGCGCTCTTAGGAAGAATGCCGTCTGCTGTAGGATATCAGCCAACGCTTGCTGAAGAAATGGGGGCCCTTCAAGAAAGAATAACTTCAACTCAATCAGGCTCGATTACATCTATCCAAGCAGTGTATGTCCCTGCGGATGATTTAACAGATCCATCTCCAGCAACTACATTTGCTCATTTGGATGCGACAGTTGTATTATCAAGACAAGTAGCTGAGCTAGGAATTTATCCTGCTGTGGATCCATTGGATTCAACAAGCAGACAGTTAGACCCTCTTGTTGTTGGGAATGATCATTATGAAGTTGCAAGACAAGTTCAAAATACTCTTCAAAAATATAAAGAACTAAAAGACATTATCGCAATATTAGGAATGGATGAGCTATCTGAAGAAGATAAACTTGTAGTTGCAAGAGCAAGAAAAATACAAAGATTCCTATCTCAACCATTTTTTGTTGCTGAAGTTTTCACAGGCAGTCCTGGAAAATACGTGTCATTGAAAGACACCATCAAAGGTTTTAAAAGCATAATAGATGGCGAATATGATCATCTTCCAGAACAGGCATTTTATATGATCGGTGGAATTGAAGAAGCTGAGGAAAGAGCAAAAACACTCTAGGAAAAAATAATGACAACAATGCACTTAGATATAGTTAGCGCTGAAGAAGAAATATTTTCTGGAAGTGTAAAAAACATAGTTGCAGCTGCAATGATGGGAGAAGTTGGTATTCATCCAAAGCACACTCCAATGATAACGCCATTAAAACCTGGCGAAATAAAAGTTATAACTGAAGATGGAGAAGAGCATTTTATCTTTGTTTCTGGAGGAGTTCTTGAAGTTCAGCCTGATATAGTTACTGTTCTAGCTGATACTGCTATTAGAGGAGAAGATTTAGACGAAGCTAAAGCTGCAGAATCAAAGAAAAGAGCAGAAGAAGCTTTGGCTGACAAAAATGATAAAATAGACGCTGCCAAAGCCTTGGCTGAGCTGGCTCAGGCAACAGCGCAACTAAAAATGATCGAAAACTTAAGGAAAAAAAGTAAGTAATTTTCTTAATTCCCACAGATTTTGTGCATATTTTGTAAACTCATAGTAGAATAAAGCCATTAAAACAAAATCAAAACTAAAATGAGTTTAAATATAATAATTCTTGCAGCTGGCAAAGGTAGAAGAATGCATAGTTCTTTACCAAAAGTCATGCATAAAGTTGGTGGGTCAACTATGCTTGAACATGTTTTAATTGCATCAAAAAAATTAAAGCCTAAAACAATTAATGTTGTAATAAATTCTAAAACTGATGATATAAAAAAATCCTTCGAACAATATGATGTAAATTGGTATATACAATTAAAACAAAATGGAACAGCTGATGCTGTAAAAACTGTACTACCTCACTTAGCTATCAATGAAAAAGTATTAGTATTGTATGCTGATACTCCATTGATAGATCATAAGCTTTTAGAAAAATTTATAAAATATATGCCAAAAAGTGATGTTAAAGTTCTTACGGTAAATTTAGAAAATCCATTTGGATACGGCAGAATAGTAAGGGAGCAAGCAGAAGAAGAAATCGTTGCAAAAATTATTGAAGAATTAGAAGCTGATCATATACAAAAAAATATTAAAGAATGTAATACAGGAATTATATTTAGTGATTCAACAACTTTAAAAAATTTAATTAGCAAAGTAGATAACAAAAATTCGAAAAAAGAATATTACTTAACAGATATTGTAAGTATTGCAAATAAAAATAATTTATTGGTAGTACCTTTGTTAGCTAAAGAATCTAATTCTTTACTAGGTGTAAATGATAAAATTCAATTAGAAAAAACAGAAAAGATTTTTCAAAATAATAAAAGGAACCATTTTCTAAGTCAGGGTGTAACTATGTTAGATTCTCAAACAGTATACTTTAAAGGCAATGTCTCAATAGGAGAGGATGTAGAAATTGAGCAAAATGTTGTTTTTGAAGGGACTGTTAAAATCGAAGATAACGTTAAAATTAGAGCAAATACAAATATAAAAAACACAAAAATTTCAAGTGGAACAGAAATAAAAACATTTTCAATTATTGAAGATTCTACAATAGGTAGTAATTGTAGCATCGGACCGTTTGCAAGAATAAGGCCAAATTGCAAACTTGAAGAAAATGTGGGAATAGGCAATTTTGTTGAAGTTAAAGCAACCTCAATAAAGAAAAATACAAAAGCAAATCATTTAACTTATTTAGGCGATACTGATATTGGTGAGAATGTCAATGTAGGGGCTGGAGTTATAACTTGTAATTATGATGGAGTAAATAAACATAAAACTATTATAAAAGATAATGTTTTTGTAGGCTCTGACTCTCAGCTGATAGCACCTATTGTTGTAGAAGAAGGAGTAACTATAGCGGCGGGATCAACTATTACAGATAATTCTGAAAAAGATAGTTTATTAATTGCAAGATCAAGACAACAAGAAAAGAAAAATTGGAAAAAATAAAATAAATGTGTGGAATTGTTGCAGCAGCATCTAAAACAAACGTTACTGATATATTGATGGCGGGATTGAAGCATCTAGAATATAGAGGTTATGATTCAGCTGGTATAGCTATTTTAAAAAATAATGTTTTAAATAATTATCGTCAAAAAGGAAATGTTGAAGAGCTTGGTAAATTATTAGATGCTACAGCTAACTCCAATATTGGTATTGCTCATACACGGTGGGCAACTCACGGGAAACCTTCAAAAGAAAATGCTCATCCGCATATTGCAAATGACACCATTGCAATTGTACACAATGGAATAATTGAAAATTATTTAGATATAAAAAATAAATTTTTAAAAAATTATAAATTTTTATCAGATACTGATTCAGAAATATTAGCTCATTTAATAAATCATTTTTCAAAAGATAACGAAATTCTTGATGCTGTTCACCTTGCAATGGCTGAAGTACAGGGATCTTACGCGCTAGCAGTTTTAGATAAAAATAATCCAGATAAAATAATAGTCGCTAGAAATGGTAGTCCTTTATTAATCGGGCTTGGAGAAGAGAAAAATTTTATTGCATCTGATGCGCTTGCATTAATAGAACATACGAATAGATTTGTATATTTAGAGGATGGTGATTTAGCAACAGTGAGTTCAGAAGAAGTAAAGATATATGATAAAAATAAAAAAAATATAAGAAGAGAAACAAAAAAAAGTAGCTTGTCTTTAAATAGTCATTCAAAAGATGGTTATGATCACTTTATGCTTAAGGAAATCTTTGAGCAACCAAATGCAGTAAAATCTACGATTGAAAATAGAATAATAAATAATGTTGTCCCAAAAGAAATATTAGGGCCAAATGCTGCAGAGTATTTAGAAAAATTTAAAGTAGTACAAATAATTGCTTGCGGAACAAGCTACCATGCTGCACTTGTCGCTAAGCACTGGTTAGAGAGACTTGCAGGAATTCCTTGTCATGCTGAAATAGCAAGTGAATTTAGATACCGTCGTCATGCTGTTCAAAAAGATACTTTGCTAATTTGTATTTCACAGTCTGGTGAAACAGCAGATACATTGTCAGCATTGAGAGAGATAAAAAAGGAAGATTATTATGTTGGAACAATTGCAGTTTGTAATGTGCCAGAAAGCTCTTTGGCTAGAGAATGTGATTCAACTTTAATTACACATGCAGGGCCTGAAATTGGGGTGGCTTCTACTAAAGCTTTTACTACTCAACTGACAGCTTTAATGTTATTAGTAATTGTTCTTGGGAAAAGGTTTGAAATTACACCCGATCTTGAAAATTCATTGTGTATGCAACTTAAGACTTTACCGGATAAAATAAAAAGTACTTTAGCACTGGATCAAAAGATTGCAGAACTTGCTAAAATATTTTCTGACAAAGAGCATGCTTTATTCCTAGGAAGAGGTTCTCATTTCCCAATTGCAAGAGAGGGTGCCTTAAAGTTAAAAGAAATTTCCTATATACACGCAGAAGCATATGCAGCTGGAGAATTAAAGCATGGCCCGCTTGCAATCGTAGATGAAAATATGCCGGTAGTAGCTGTAGCTCCGAACAATGTCGTTCTAGAAAAACTTAAATCTAATTTAGAAGAAGTTAAAGCTCGAGGCGGAAAACTTTATATCTTTGCTGATAAAAAAGCAGGTTTTAAAAGTGATGAAATATCGCAAGTTTTTGAAATTGATGCTCCAATGAATCCAGTTGCCCCAATATTATTTACAATACCTCTTCAGCTTCTCGCTTATCATTGTGCCATTATTAAGGGTACTAATGTAGATATGCCTAGGAACTTAGCAAAGTCAGTCACGGTGGAATAAATATAAGTAGCGATTTTGTAATTTTCCAACCAGAGGGTAAAATGAAAAGTATGAAAACTAAACTACTCGCAATCTGTTTGCTCTTATTTACCTCGCAAGCGTTTGCAGAGAAGAAAGATATTGGTAACAAAGAATACTATCAAAGTGGTTATAAGAATAATGGAAATGGTTGGACTAATTATTATCAGCAAGATTTTAAAAAAAGACAAAAAATAATTGGAAAAGAAGAAAAGAAAACTAGTAAAAATAAAAAAGATGAATAATTACAAAAACACTGTTTAACAACAGTACCCTACAGCGGAATAGTTTTAGGAGGTGATAGTGCAATCTCTAATAAAAGATTACTAAATTATTTCTTATCGTTGTTTGATTCTTCTTTGAGTGTCCAACCTTGTTTTTGTAACGCCTCTACTAATTCTTTCAATCTTTCTTCTCTTGAGGAATTACTTGAACCAATTTTTTCAAAAAAGATATTTTTATGACCTGTCTCTTTTTCTCTAGACTTTACATATTTTTTTTCAATGAATTTAGAAAATGGAAATACCTTAGAAATTTTTTTCATCTTGCCTCCGCTTTAGTACTTTAGGCAATATGCCAAGGTGTACAAGTTGATTGATTAAATACCTAAAACCATAATAACATAATTTTTTAAATTGTGTTATATTCTAAATATGAAAACCAAACTACTCACAATCTTTTTGCTCTTATTTTCTTCACAGGTGTTTGCAAATCGTTACATGCCACACCCCAGTGACCCTAGTTTTGGTGAGACAATCATTATGTTTTTTGTTGTTCTCGGGGTTTTTTGGAT